>JBDUAD010000014.1:0-37168 GCA_040004775.1 bacterium
CCATGCAGGCCGCGGCGGCCAACGGCAGCCTGATCATGATGCACGCCGAGAACGGTTCGGCCATCGACGTGCTCGTGCAGCAGGCCCTGGCTCGGGGTGAGACCGATCCCGTCTACCACGGGTTGACCCGACCGTGGCAGACCGAGCAGGAGGCCACCCACCGGGCGATAATGCTGGCCCAACTGACCGGTGCCCCGCTCTACGTGGTCCACGTGTCGGCCAAGCAGGCGCTGGCGCGCATCGCCCAGGCCCGTGACGAGGGTCAGAACGTCTTCGGCGAGACCTGCCCGCAGTACCTGTACCTGTCCCTGGAGGAGAACCTCGCGGCGCGCAGCGAACAGTGGGGCAGCTTCGAGGGCGCGAAGTGGGTCTGCTCGACGCCGCTACGGGCCCGCGCCGAGGGCCACCAGGACGAGCTGTGGAAGTACATCCGCACCGGAGACGTGACGTCGGTGTCGACCGACCATTGCCCGTTCTGCATGAAGGACCAGAAGGACATGGGGCAGGGAAACTTCGCCAAGATTCCCAACGGCATCGGATCGGTCGAGCACCGGATGGACCTGCTCTACCAAGGCGTGGTCGACGGCCGGATCAGCCTCTCGCGCTGGGTCGAGGTGTGCTGCACCATGCCGGCGCGGATGTTCGGCATGTATCCGCAGAAGGGCGTCATCGCGCCGGGTTCCGACGCTGACCTCGTCGTCTATGACCCGGGCGGGCACACCAGCATCGGGCTCGGCCGCACGCACCACATGAACCTGGACTACTCGGCCTGGGAGGGCTACGAGATCGACGGGCACGTCGACACCGTGCTCTCCCGGGGCCGGGTGATCGTCGACGACGGGCGCTACCTCGGCTCCGCCGGGCACGGTCGGTTCGTGCGCCGCGGCCTCGCGCAGAACCTCGTCTAAGGCCGGCATGGACTTCGGCGTCGTCCTGCAGTGCGACCCTCCGGCGGCCCGGGTGGTGGAGCTGGCCCGCCAGGCCGAGCTCTACGGCTTCAGCCACGTCTGGACGTTCGACTCCCACCTGCTGTGGGAGGAGCCGTTCGTCATCTACAGCCAGATCCTGGCCACCACCAGGAAGGTGACGGTCGGGCCGATGGTCACCAATCCGGCCACGCGGGACTGGACGGTCACCGCCTCGCTGTTCGCCACGCTGAACGAGATGTTCGGCAACCGGACGATTTGCGGCATCGGCCGGGGCGACTCGGCCGTGCGAGTTATCAACGGCAAGCCGGTCACCCTCGCCGCACTGCGGGAGGCGATCGACGTCATCCGTCCGCTGACCAACGGCGGCGCGGCCGAGTACAAGGGCAGCACGCTGCGCTTTCCGTGGAGCACCGGTTCGCGCCTGCCGATCTGGGTCGCCGCCTACGGACCCAGGGCGCTGGCCCTGACCGGCGAAGTGGGCGACGGCTTCATCCTGCAACTGGCCGATCCCGACATCACCGCGTGGAGCATCGCCGCGGTGCGCAAGGCCGCCGCCGACGCCGGACGCGACCCGGAGGCGGTGTCGATCTGCGTCGCCGCGCCGGCCTACGTCACCGACGGATCCGCGGCCGGGCTGGCCCACGGCCGCGACCAATGCCGGTGGTTCGGCGGAATGGTGGGCAACCACGTCGCCGACATCGTGGCCCGGTACGGGGCCCAGCCCTCCGACAACGAGAGAGCCGCGGTTCCGGCCGCGCTCACGGAGTACATCGCCGGGCGGACCGGATACGACTACAACGCCCACGGCAAAGCCGGCAGCGCGCACACCGACTTCGTGCCGGACTCGATCATTGACCGGTTCTGTCTGATCGGGCCGGTCGAGGAGCAGGTACGCCGGCTGGAGGAGCTGCGCGGGCTCGGGGTCGACCAGTTCGCGGTGTACCTGCAGCACGACGCCAAAGACGCCACGCTGGCCGCGTACGGAGAGCTGGTGCGCCCAGCGGTGGTGTCGCGGAGCACGGCGAAGTCGTAGCCGTTCGGGCGCGATCGAGCGAGCGGCTGGCGTGACGCAATTATCGGTCGCGGGACATCAGCGCAGCGGGACGAAACAGCCGAAGCGGCGCCGGCCGGCGTCCGTACTGTCGAGCAGATGCGTCGGCCGCGGCTTTCCACCATGCGCGCCCGGATCGTCGCCGGCGTCCTCGCACTGGCCGTCGTGGTGGCCGTCGTGGTCATTGCCGCTCTGGCCACCGCGGACGCGCCGGTCGCCACTCGGGATCAGTTCCTGAACGCAACGAGCGAGCCGGGCGCGACGAGCGGCGCGGCGCCGAAGTCCGTGCAGCTGGACACGCGGCTCTACCTGCCGTCGCACACGCCGGCCCCGGCCGTGCTGCTCGCTCATGGCTTCGGCGGCGACAAGACCGACCTCGACGCCTTCGCCCGCCGGCTGGCCCGGCAGGGGTACGTGGTGCTGGCCTACACCGCGCGCGGGTTCGGCCCCTCCGGTGGCCTGATCCATCTCGACGCCCCGGACTTCGAGGTGGCCGACGCCCGTCGCCTCGTCGACTACCTCGCCGGAATGCGTGAGGTCGAACGCGACGCGCCGGGCGATCCGCGCATCGCCGTGGCCGGCTCCTCCTACGGCGGTGCCCTCGCCCTCCTGCTGGGCGGCTACGACCGGCGCATCGACGCGGTCGCTGCCGACATCACGTGGAACAGCCTGCTGCACTCCCTGCTGCCCAACTCCGCCACAGCTCCAGCCGGCTCCATCGCCGGTGGGGTGTTCAAGCGACTGTGGGCCGGCAGCCTGTTCGGTGTCGGGGCGGCCGGCTCGCTGGACGGTAGCGGCGGCACCGGCGGCGGTAGCGACCCGGCCACCGGACCGGCGGGCGGCACCGGCAGCGGCCGTGCGGGGGCCGCGACCGACCAGTGCGGCCGGTTCGCCGCGGCCCTGTGCGACGCCTACCAGCGCCTGGCCCAAGGCCTACCCCCGTCCCTGGCCACCGCCGGCCTACTCGCCCAGTCCAGCCCGGCGTCGATCCTCGACCGGATCAAGGCGCCGACGCTGCTCAGTCAGGGCGAGCAGGACTCGCTGTTCCCACTGTCCGAGGCCGACGCCAACGCCCGTGGTATTGCGGCGACCGGTACGCCGGTTGCCGTGCGCTGGCGCTCCGGTGGCCACGACAGCGGCGGCGGCGGCGACGAGGCCTACGCCGCGGCCGTCTCGTGGTTCGGCTCGGTTCTGCGCCATCGCGCGCCCAAGGCCGACTTCACCATGAGCCTCAGCGGCGCGGGGTTGTCGGCCCAGAGCGGGCGGCGGGTGAGCGAAACCCTCTCGGCCCATCAGCCGTACCCGGGCACGTCCGGCGTCAGCGCCCCCCGCGTCAGCATTGCGGTGCGCGGATCTGAGCAGACGATCACCGCTCCGGCCGGCGGCACCCCGGCGGCGATCTCGAGCCTGCCCGGTCTGTCCGACGCCCTCGGGGTGGCCGCCGGCGGGCTCGGCGGCCTGACCACGATCCCGGGTCAGGTGGCCCGCTTCGACTCCGACCCTCTGCCGCGCCGCGTGTTGGTCACCGGGTCCAGCACCATCAGGGTCACCGTCACCTCGCGCCCCACCCGCGACGCCGTGCTGTTTGTCTCGCTGCACGACGTCGCTCCCGACGGCGGCGACACCCTGCCCGCGCAACTGGTCGCACCCGTGGCCCTGAATGCGCTCACTCCCGGTCAGCCCACCACCGTGGACGTCGCGCTGCCGGGCATCGTGACTCAGCTCGAGGCCGGTCACCGGCTGCGCGTGGTGGTGGCTACCACCGACCAGCTCTACAGCCTGCCGGCCGACCCGCGGGCGTACTCGATCTCGGTGGCCTCCGGCAGCGCCACGGTCTCGGTGCCGAGCGTGGCCACCTCCACGGTGCGCAACGGCGCGCCACAGCGCTGGCTCTACGCCGGGCTGGCCGCGGTGGTGGTGGCGCTGGCCGTCGGCGCGGTCCTGGTCCGCCGGGCCGAGCGTCGGGAGCCGGTCACCGACGATCCAGACGTCGCGCCGGTGGTCGTCCGGGACCTGGTCAAGGAGTACTCCGACGGCTTCCGTGCGGTGGACGGGGTGAGCTTCACCGTCGAACGCGGGCAGATCGTCGGCCTGCTCGGGCCCAACGGCGCGGGCAAGACGACCACGCTGCGGGTGCTGCTCGGCCTGATCCTTCCGACCGAAGGCGCCGTGGAGATCTTCGGGGCACCGGCCGTCCCGGGTGCGCGCGTGCTGTCGCGGGTGGGCGCGTTCGTGGAGGGACCCGGCCTGCTCCCGCACCTCAGCGGCCGGGACAACCTGCGCCTGTTCTGGGCGGCGAGCGGCCGGCCGTTGCCCGACGCCCAGCTCGAGACCGCCCTGGAGATCGCCGGCCTCGGGTCCTCCATCGACCGTCGGGTGAAGACCTACAGCCAGGGAATGCGTCAACGCCTGGCCATCGCGCAGGCCATGCTCGGCCTGCCGGAGCTACTCATCCTCGACGAGCCCACCAACGGCCTGGACCCGCCCCAGATCGCGGAGATGCGCGAGGTGCTGCGCAGCTACGCCGCCACCGGACGCACGGTCGTGGTGTCCTCCCACCAGCTGGCTGAGGTCCAGCAGACCTGCACCCACGTCGTGGTCATGCACCGCGGTCGTCTCGTGCGTACCGGGTCGGTGGAGGAGGTGGCCGGCGCGGACGGCGTCACGCTGTCGGTCGCCGATCCGCAACGCGCGGTCGCCCTCCTAGCGGCGGCCGGGATGGAGGTCGAGACCGTTGCGTCCCGACGCGCGCTCGAGGACGTGTTCCTGGAACTGGTGGAGGAACGATGAACGAACCCTCGTCGGCCTACCGCTCGGCCGCACCGACCCGCCGCGGTGTGCACGACCGGTTGGCCGCAGCGACGTTGTCGGCCGAACCGGGACGGCCAGGAGCCGCCGCCTCCGGCTACACCGCCGGCCGGACCTTGTCCCTGCGGGTCGAGATCGCCCGTCAGTTGCGACGGCGGCGCACCCAGGTGATCGCCCTGATCCTCCTGCTGTTGCCGGTGGTCATCGCGTTGGCCTTCGAGGTCGGCGGCACGGGCAACTCGAGCCAGGCCCAGAACGGCGCTGCGCTGACCAGTCTGGCCACCACCGGGGCCGGCAACTTCGCCCTGTTCACCGAGTTCGTGGCCGTCGGGTTCCTCCTGGTGGTCATGGTCGCGCTGTTCTGCGGCGACACCGTGGCCAGCGAGGCCAGCTGGTCGTCCCTGCGGTATCTGCTTGCGCTGCCGGTGCCACGGTCGCGGCTGCTGCGCCAGAAATTTACCGTCGCCCTGATCTTCAGCATCGGCGCCAACGTCCTACTGCCGCTGTGGGGCTACGTCGTCGGCGGGCTGTTCTTCGGCTGGGACCCGGCCCGGTCGCCCATCTCCGGCGAGTTCTCCACCGGAGTGACGCTGCAGCGCCTGGCCATCGTCGTCGGCTACGCCACCGGACAGGCCCTGCTGGTCGCCGCGCTGGCGTTCTGGCTCAGCGTGGTCACCGACGCGCCGCTCGGGGCGGTGGGCGGGGCCACCTTCCTTGTCGTGATCAGCAACATCCTCGACGCGATCACCGCGCTGGGGAACTATCGCACGCTCCTGCCCACGCACTTCCAGTACTCCTGGCTCGACGCGTTGGGTCCGGCGGTGGTGTGGGACGACATGCTGCGCGGCACCGGGGTCGCGCTGGTGTATTCGAGCCTGTTCCTGTTGCTGGCCTGGCGGCACTTCCTGACCAAGGACATCACCAGCTGAGCTCTCGTCATGGCCCAGGTGACGCCGGGACAGGGTGAACCGAGCCGGGCGGCAACCGCCGGCTGTTAACGTCGGCGCCATGAACCCGCCGCCGACGGATTCGGCCGCCGGCCCGATCGCCCACGGCGGCTGAGTGGTCGAGACCGGCCTCGAGGCGGGGCCCGAGGACCAGGCAGGCGCCGAGCCGGCGACCCGAGCCCGGCGCCAGGTGCTCGCCGCCGCCGCCGCCGCCCTGGTGGCCAAGCTGTTCCTTGCGGCCACCACCTACGGCACCCGCGACGTCAACCACTGGCGGGACTTCGTCGCCGGCGTGCGTCGGGCCGGTCCGGTCGGCGTCTACCGGCTCGACTTTCCCGCGTCGTACTACAACCACCCGCCGCTCATGGGTCACGTGCTCGAGGTGGTCGCGGTGCTCGAGCGCCACGGCGTCAGCGTGGGCTTCTCGATCCGCGCCCTGGCCAGCCTCAGCGACGTGGTCAGCGCGCTCGTGGTGTTCGAGCTCGTCCGAACCCGATGCGGGGTCACCGCCGCCCGCTGGGCCGGCATCGGCGTGGCCCTCAGCCCGGTGTTGTTCGTCATCTCCGGATACCACGCCAACACCGACCCGGTGTTCTGCGCCTTCGTCCTGCTCGCCGCCCTGCTACTGGCCGACCGCGGGCGGCCGGGGGAGGCCGGTGCCGCGCTCGGCCTGGCCCTCGGGGTCAAGGTCGTGGCCGTGGTGGCGGTGCCGGCGTTGTGCGTGCTCGCGCTGCGGCAGGGTCGAACGTCGGCGGTGCGGTTCCTGGCCGGCTTCGCCGCCGTGCTGGCGGTGACGTGGGGACCGGCGGTCCTGCGCGACTGGACGGCGGTGCGCGTCCACGTGCTGGAGTACGCCGGCAGCAACGACCGGCCGCAGTGGGGGGTCATGCAGGTGGGGCACTGGCTGGATGATCCCGGATGGGTGGCCGCGTTCAGCGGCCACGGCCGGTTCGCCGTCGTCATGCTGTGTGCCGGCGGCGCGGCGGCGCTGGTCTGGTTCCGACCGGGCCGAGCCGCCGAGGCGGTGGCCCTGGCCCTGGCCACGTTCCTCTTCCTGTCGCCGGCCTTCGGGTCCCAGTACCTGGTGTGGGCGGTGGCCGGCGCCTATCTGCTCGACCGGCTGTGGGCCACGGTGTTCGGGCTGGCCGCAGGCGCGGTGCTGCTCGAGACCTACACGCGATGGAACGGCAGCCTGCGGTGGGACTACGCCGACCAGTGGGGCTTCGACCACCGCGAGGTGGTGGCCCTGTTCGTGTGCTGGCTGATACTCGGCGTCGTGCTGCTGCGGGGCGTGTGGTCGACCGGGTCAGCCCCTTCGCGCGGGCCCGTCCCTCATGCTCAGGGACGGCCGAGGCTGCGGTAGTGCCAGCCCGCGGCGCGCCAGCGCTCGGGATCGAGCACGTTGCGCCCGTCGACGATGGCCGGCGTCGCCACCAGGACCGCGACCGCCTCGGGATCCAGCGTGCGGAACTCGCTCCACTCGGTGAGCAGCAGCACCACGTCGGCGTCGGTGACCGCCGCCGTCGTGGATTCGACATAGGCCAGCTCGGGGTGACGTCGGCGGGCGTTGTCCATGGCCTGCGGGTCGTACACGCGCACCGTGGCGCCGTCGCGCTGCACCGCGGCGGCGACGTCCAGGGCGGGGGAGTCGCGGATGTCATCGGAGTTCGGCTTGAACGCCGCACCGAGCACCGCGACCCGGGCGCCGGCCAGGGAGCCGCCGACGACCTCCCGGGCCAGGTCCACCGTCCGAGCCCGGCGGCGCTGGTTGATGTCGTCGATGTCCCGGAGGAAGGCGACCGCCTGGTCGACGCCGAGCTCCTCGGTGCGGGCGATGAATGCGCGGATGTCCTTCGGCAGGCAGCCGCCACCGAAGCCCAGGCCGGCGTTGAGGAACTTGCGCCCGATGCGGTCGTCGTAGCCGATCGCGTCGGCCAGCTGGGTGACGTCGGCGCCCACCACCTCGCACACCTCGGCCATGGCGTTGATGAAGGAGATCTTCGTGGCCAGGAACGAGTTGGCCGCCACCTTGACCAGCTCAGCGGTGGCGAAATCGGTCACCAGGACCGGCGTACCGGACTCGATGACCGGCGCGAACGCGTCCCGCAGCCGCTCCTCGGCCCACGGCGAGCGCACCCCGAACACCAACCGGTCGGGTCGCAGGGTGTCCTGGACGGCGAAGCCCTCGCGCAGGAACTCCGGATTCCAGGCCAGCTCGACCTGCGGGTGGCCCGCCCGCTCGACGAGCAGCTCATGCATCCGCTGCGCCGTGCCGGCCGGGACCGTCGACTTGCCCACCACCAGCACCGGGCGGGTGAGCAACGGCGCCAGCGTGGCGAACGCGCTTTCGACGTAGGTCAGGTCGGCGGCGAGGGAGTCGGCCCGCTGCGGAGTGCCCACGCACACGAAGTGGACGTCGGCGAACTCGGCCACCTCCTCGAGCGAAGTGGTGAACCGGAGCCGGTCCGAGCCGGCGTGCTTCATCAGCATCTCGGGCAGCTCGGGCTCGAAGAAGGGCAGCCGGCCAGCGGTGAGCGCCTCGATTTTGTCCGCGTCGACGTCGTAACCGATGACCTCGTAGCCCAGCTCGGCCATGCAGGCGGCGTGCGTCGCGCCGAGGTAGCCCGTGCCGATGACGGACAGGCGGGGTCGGTCGCTCACGGCGGGTTCCTCACACGGTCGGGCGGCGGTCGGCGGCCGAGCCTAACCTGGGGCCATGGCCCTGGACCCTGACTTCGAGCTCTACCAGCTGCCGGAGGAACACCGGATGCTGCGCGCGGCGGTGCGTGATCTGGCCGCGGACCGCATCGCGCCGCGAGCGGCGGAGATCGACGAAACCGCCGAGTTTCCGCAGGACGTGTACGCCGAGCTCGTCCGCGCGGGCTTCCACGCCGTGCACATTCCTGAGGAGTACGGCGGCGCGGGTGCCGACTCGCTGGCCACCGTGCTGGTAATCGAGGAGATCGCCGCGGCCTGCGCCTCGTCCTCCCTGATCCCGGCGGTGAACAAGCTCGGCACCATGCCGCTGCTGCTCTCGGCGTCCGAGGAACTGAAGAAGCAGGTCCTGCCCGAGGTGGCCGACGGCACGGCGATGTTCTCCTACGCCCTGTCGGAACGCGAGGCCGGTTCGGACGCCGCGGCCATGCGCACCCGGGCCGAACGCACGGCCGACGGTTGGGTGCTCAACGGGTCCAAGAGCTGGATCAGCAACGCCGGGGTTTCGACCTACTACACGGTGATGGCCGTCACCGACCCGAGCCAGGGGCCGCGGGGCATTTCCGCTTTCGTCGTGCACCGCGACGACCCGGGCTTCGCGGTCGGGAAGAAGGAACGCAAGCTCGGGATCAAGGGCTCGCCAACGTGTGAGATCTACTTCGACGACTGCGCGATCCCGGCGGACCGCATCGTCGGCGAGCCGGGCACCGGGTTCAAGACCGCGCTGCGCACGCTGGACCACACCCGGCTGACCATCGGAGCCCAGGCCCTCGGCATCGCGCAGGGCGCCATCGACGCCTCCCTGGCCTACGTGAAGCAGCGTCATCAGTTCGGGCGGCCGATCGCCGACTTCCAGGGTGTGCAGTTCATGCTGGCCGACATGGCGATGCACACCGAAGCGGCCCGCCAGCTGGTGTACGCCGCCGCGGCCAAGGCCGAGCGCGGCGAGCCGGACTTGACCTTCGCCTCGGCCGCGGCGAAGTGTTTCGCCTCGGACACCGCGATGGCGGTCACCACCGACGCGGTTCAGCTCTTCGGGGGCTACGGCTACACCAGCGACTTCCCGGTGGAGCGGATGATGCGCGACGCCAAGATCACTCAGATCTACGAGGGCACCAACCAGATCAACCGGGTGGTGATGGCCCGCCAGCTCCTGAAGTAGCGGGCCGCGGTCGGGGATCGGTGGCCAGCCCGCGAGCCATTTGATCGAGTAGCCGGGCCGCAGCGGGGTCGGTGAACACGTCCTCCAGCCAGATCGCGTGGCCGTCCGGTCCGGTCAAGGGCACCCGCCAGTTCGGGTACTCGTCGCGGGTGCCGGGCTGGTTCTGCGTGCGCCGGTCGCCCACCGCGTCGGTCAGGGCCACGCCGAGCAGCCGGGCCGGCGTCAGCGTCAGGAACCGGTGCAGGGCCAACACCGTGGCCGCGACGTCGGGGTCCTCGCTCAGCAGCCCGCGGGCTCGCAACTCGTGCAGCCACGACGCCCGGTCGGCCTCGTCGGCGGCCAACTCCTCGGCCAGCGGACGGGTCAACACACTGAGGGCCTCACGCAACCGCACATGGTCACCGGCCAGGTACCCGGTGGTCGGCGGCAGGTCGTGGGTAGTCACCGAGGCCAGGCTGTCGGCCCGCCACTCCTCGGGCGGTCGGGGTGACCCGTCGCCGTCGTAGTGGCGCTCGAACCACAGGATCGACGTGCCCAGGACCCCCCGCTGGTGCAGGTAGTCCCGCACCCACGGCTCGACCGTCCCGAGGTCCTCACCCACGACGACGGCGTCGGCCCGGTGGGCCTCCAGGGCCAGGATGCCGATCATCGCGTCGTGGTCGTAGCGCACGTAGGTGCCGGCCATCGCCGAGGCGCCGGCCGGGATCCACCACAGCCGGAACAGGCCCAGGATGTGGTCCACCCGCAGGCCGCCGGCGTGGCGCAGCACCGCGGCCACCAGCTCGCGCAAGGGAGCGTAGGCGAGCTCCTCCAACCGGTCTGGTCGCCAGGGCGGCTGGCCCCAGTCCTGCCCGGACTGGTTGAACGCATCCGGTGGCGCGCCGACGCTCACCGCGCTGGCGAACACGTCGGCCAGACGCCAGGCGTCGGCGCCGGTGGGCGAGACCCCGACCGCCAGGTCGTGCATCACTCCCAAGGCCATGCCGGCGTCGACCGCGCTCGCCTGGGCCGCGCTGAGCTGCTCGTCGAGCTGCCACTGCAGCCACCGGTGGAAGTCCAGCGCGTCGGCCGCCTGTTTGCGCAGCGCCGGCACCGCTGCTGCGTCCGGGCGCTCGAATCCGCTCGGCCAGGTTGCCGGGTCGGGACCGTACCGCTCGACCAGCACGCACCAGGTGGCGTAGTCGTCCAGGCCGGTGCCCTCACGCCGGCAGTAGGCCCGGAACGCGATTTCACGACCGGGTGAGCGGCGGTGCGCTGCGACCACGGCCAGGGCCTCCCGCTGGGCGGTCCAGGCGGTGTCGCGGTCGATCCGGTCGACCTCAGCCAGCCGGTCGTGCACGTCGCGATGCAACGCATCCACCCGCTCTCGGGCGGTCGCGTCGAGCCGGGCGTATTCGGGGATGGCCTGCACCCGCAGGTACATCGGGTTGGTGAAGCGACGGCTGGCCGGCAGGTACGGCGAAGGCTGCATCGGCCCCACCGGCTCGGCCGCGTGCAACGGGTTGACCAGCACGAAGCCGGCCCCGTGCTCGACCGCTGACCACACCGCGAGGTCGGTCAGGTCGGTCAGGTCACCGACGCCCCACGAGTCGCGCGAGCGAACGCTGTAGAGCTGCGTGGCCAGTCCCCACACCCGTCGCGACCCGAGCCGTCGGGGTGGCTCCAGCCGGTCCGGCGTGACGATGAGCGCGGCGCGCGCGTCATCTCCGCCGATGTCGACCCGGACGGTGTGGTAACCGAGAGGCAGGTCGTTCGGCAGGCGCAGGACCACCTGCTGCACTGCTCGGCCGTCGACCGTGCGCGTCGCGCCGCCCCGACCCACTGTGTCCGACAGGCCGGCGCGGGAAGAGCCGTCCTCCAGGTCCAACCGGACGTTGACCGCGGAGCCGGTGGGCACGTGCAGGACCAGGCTGGCGTCCTCGCCGTGGCGGGCCACCGTGACCGGCGGCAGCCGGCGCCGCCACGGGGCCAGCTCACGTTCCTCCCGGGCCGCGGCTACCGCGTCGGGTGACCTCGCGTCCACCCCGAGCGCGGCCAGCACGGCGACGAGGGTTTCGGGCGGAACGGATGTCTGGCGGCCCTGCCAATCCCAGAACTCGGTGGCGATGCCGTACGCGACGGCCAAGTCGGCCAGTAGCGGATCGGGTGCCGCCACGGTCCGCCCTTCATCGAGGAAGTCCCGTCGAGGAGCCCTTGCGTCACCATCGAGGAGCCCTTACGTCACCATAAGGCCCGGCCCGGCCCGGCCCGGATCCCGGCTGAGGCAGGATCGGGGCCATGACCTCACCACCTTCCGCTCAGAGTCTGGACTCGACCGTCGCCCTCGTCACCGGAGCCTCCAGCGGCATCGGCGAGGCCACCGCCCGCGCGCTGGCCGCGCAGGGTGCAGCAGTGGCTCTCCTCGCGCGCCGGGCCGACCGGCTCGAGACGCTGGCCGAGGCAATCACCGGCGCCGGTGGGCGGGCGCTGACCATCGCCGCCGATGTCAGCGACCGGGGCCAGGCCGAAGCTGCGGTCGAGCGCACGGTGAGCGAGCTCGGCCGGCTCGACGTGTTGATCAACAACGCCGGGGTGATGCTGCTCGGCCCGATCCTCGACGCGCCGGTCGAGGAGTGGGACCGGATGCTGGCGATCAACGTCAACGGCCTGCTGTACTGCACCAGAGCCGCACTGCCGCATCTGCTGTCCGCGGCCGAGGACGAGCCCCGTCAGGTGGCCGACGTGGTGAACATCAGCTCGGTGGCCGGGCGGGTTCCCCGCAACGGCTCGGGCGTCTACAACGCGACGAAGCACGGCGTCGGAGCGTTCAGCGAGTCGCTGCGCCAGGAGATCACCCAGCGCCACGTGCGGGTGGGACTTATCGAGCCGGGTGCGGTGGACACCGAGCTGGCCGGACACAACCGTCCGGAGATCCAGGAGGGAATGCGGGAACGTTTCGCTTCGATGGAACGGCTCGAGGCCGACGACATCGCCGCGGCGATCCTGTTCATGGTCAGCCGCCCGCGACGGATGGCGGTCAACGAGATCCTTGTCCGCCCGACCGAGCAACAGCAGTGAGCCGCTCCTGATCTCCTCCAGACCTCCACGTCTTCATCAGGTATCGGGGCCGGCCGAGGAGTTCTCTTCGACCTGACGCACCACGAGCTGTACGGATCATCACTTCCCGATGGTCGGGCCCGTGGGCGAAGGAGGAGATTTCCGATGGCCGTGGCGATCGTGGGCGTGTTGTTCGTGCTGGTGTTGGCTCTGTCGCCGTGGATCGGCTGCGACAGCCGGCCCACGGGCATCGAGTATCAGCGGCCCTGGATCTGAGCGCCCGGGCCAGCCGGTGTCGGCCGGCTGGCCCGGGCGGGTGGTCCTGCGCCGATGACGCGGAACACCGTTTGCCGGCCGACACCGGGCAAGGCGAGTTCACCGCCGGGACGAAACGACAAACCGGACCCGGCGGCGAGATCGGCGATCGTGGCGGTGGTCCACACCTCGCCCGAAGCGGCCTGATCGGCCAGCGCGCCGGCGACCTGCACGCGCTGGATCGGGATCGGCCGAGCGTCTCGAGGGAGCTCGGCGATCACCGCACCGACTGCGGCTCCGGTTCCCGTTACGGCGTCCATTACCGAACGGATCGCCGCCGCGGGCCCGTCGAAGGTCACCACCGGCCGGCCGTCGTCCGTGGTCGCTTGGCGCCCGCCTCCCGCGACGGCTGCGCGCCGGACTAGGTCGTGCTCATCGGCGGCGAACGCCAGGACGACGGCCAACGAGACCTCGGGGGGCGCCGCCGGATCCAGCTCGTTCAGGAAGGCCTCGACCGGGTCGAGGATCTGGTCAGGATCGATGGCGACGAAATGGTCGGCGCCAGGAAGCTCCACGAACTGCGCGCCGGGGATGCGCTCGGCGATGTAGCGGCCTTCCTCCGGTCGGCTGTCCCGGTCGCCGCGACGGTGTACGACGAGGGTCGGAACCCGCACCGAGCGCAGGACGTCGCGAACATCGACCACGCTGTTCATCTCCACCAGCGCACGGGCCGTGGTCGGCGTGGCCGCGGCCCGCGCCCGCTGCCCCCACCACAGCGCCATGGCCTCATCGGCCGACGGGCACATGGCCCGCAGATCAGCCTCCCAGGCCCACTCGTGGGCCAATCGCTCGGCGTAGCGAGCTCGCTCCTCGCGCGTCGGAGCCCACGGGTAATCGTGGGCGTGGAGCCGCTTGGCGTACCCGCCGTAGAGCACCAGCGCGGCCACCCGCTCCGGATGGGCCGCGGCGAAGAGCACGGCCATCGGGGCTCCCTCGGAGTAGCCGAAGACGACGGCGCGCCGCGAGTCGGCGTCGTCCATCACCGCGAGCAGATCGTGCATACGGGTCTCGAGATCCGGCAGCCCGGCTGGCCGGTCGGACATCCCGGTTCCCCGCTTGTCGAAGCGCACGAGCCGCCCGAACGAACCCAGCCGGTCGAGGAAGGCCGCGTGGCGCGGATCGCCCCAATCGAGCTCGAGGTGGGAGACGAACCCGGGCACCAGCACGATGTCGCGCGAGCCGTGGCCCGTGACCTGATAGGCGATCTGCAATCCGTCGCTGGTGGTGTACTGCACGGGGGGCACGCTCGAGGGTCGCGCCGGCATCGACGATGGCTGCGTCGGCGCTGACGCGGGGCCGCCGAACGCGGTCGATCCACCGGCTTCGGTCACCGGGGCCACGAAGCGGTAGCCCCGCCCGTGCTGGGTGCGGATCACGCGTTGGGCCTGGCCGTCGTCGCCGAGCGCCCGCCGTAGCTGCTTGATCCGGCTGGTGACCGCGGTCTCGCTGACGAAGCGGCCGCCCCAGACCGAGTCCATCAGCTCCTCCTTCGACACCACCCGGTCGCGGTGTTCGAGCAGGTGGAGCAGAACGTCGAAGGCCTGAGGTTCCAGGGCGACCCGTGCGCCGTCCCGGCGCAGCTCGTACAGCGCCGGATTGAGCTCCGCGTCGCCGAAGGCAAAGACGACGGACACAACGCGAGCATCCCACGGAGGAGGGCGGCGGGTCGGATCTCCACGCAATCACCACGTGGCCGCCAAGACGAGCGGATCGACCGCCGAGACCGTGTCCTCATGAGCATCCTCACTCCGACCGCAGTCGCGCCGCCGCGCTCGCGGGCCTACGGCGACGGCGCCCGCGCAATGCTGCCGCTGCTGATCGGCGCGGCCCCGTTCGGCGTCGTCATCGGCGCCACCGTCGCCGGCAGCGGGATGTCCGTGTGGCCGGGCTGGTCGACCGGGTGGCTGGTCTACGGCGGCAGCGCCCAGCTGGCCCTGCTCGGGGGACTGGCCGACCGATCGTCGGTGTGGCTGCTCCTGCTCGGCGTTCTGCTGATCAACGCGAGGCTGACCCTATACACCGCGGCCCTGGCCGAGCACTGGCGCGCCGAGCGCCGCTGGTGGCGCATCCTGGCCGCCTGGCTGGTGGTCGACCCCGCCTTCGTGATCGGTGCGCGCGGCTACGCCTCCGGCCGCGGGACCCGAGCGGCGAACGCCTTCTACCTCGGTGGTGCCGTCGTTCTCTGGATCGGCTGGCAACTGTGCATTGTCGGCGGGATCGTCGTCGGCACCGCCCTGCCCGCGTCGTGGCCGGTCGGATCCATCGCGCCGCTGTACCTCATCTCCCTGATAGCCACCGACCCGGACGCGGTCCGGCAGCGGCGACCCCTGGCGATTGCCGCGGTGGTAACGGCGCTCTTCAGCGTGGTGCCCGGCCACGTCGCCGCGGCCGCCGGCATCGCCACTGGGCTGGCTGCCGGTTCGATCCGCCGCGCGGCCTCGCCGAAGGGCCGGTCGTGACCGCGTGGCCGGCGGTGCTGGCGGCCGGAGCGCTCAGCGTCGCCCTGCGGCTTCTGCCGCTCATCCTGCTCTCCACCGGCCCGCCGCCGGCCTGGTTGCGCCGGGTCGGCGCGCTGATCGCCCCGGTGGTGTTCGCGAGCCTGGCGTCGGCCGCGGTCGCCGCCGCGATGGTCTCGCGCGGCGTCGGCGGGGCCGCGCCCGAGGCACTGGCCGCGGCGACGGCACTGGCGATCGGCCGGATCAGCGGACGCCGCTGGCTCAGCGTCAGCGCGGGCTTGGTCGTACTCGTCGGATTGACCGTTACTCCCGGCGCGTGATGACCGTCGCGGCACGGTGGATGTCGTGGGTTGGTCGGCGGGGTTGCCGCCGGCGTCAGAATGGCGCCATGCCCCTCCACCTGGCCACCACGTCCGAGGCCAACGCGATGCTGGCCGAGGATCCACTGGCGCTGCTGCTCGGGATGCTGCTGGACCAGCGGCTTCCGGTCACCGTCCTCGCATGCCGTAGGTATACGACACGAGATGGCGGGTTGGCAACGGCTTTCGGCAATCCGTCGCGCCGCCTGCAGTTAAGAAAGGTTCGTTAAGCAGTTTCCGCCGGGCGATCTTCGGAGCAGGATGTGCGACGGGTCCCGGGGCCCCGGACCGCCCCGGCCTTTGGGGGCGGCTGTGAACGTTCTGCCGATCGTCTACATCCGCGGGTACGCCGGTGCTACAGCCGGCATCAACTCCCAGGTCGACGACCCGTTCTACGGGTTCAACGCCGGAGCGACCCACGTGCGCATCGACGGTGACGGCGACCCGTCCTTCTACCAGTTCGAAGGGCCCCTGCTGCGTCTGGTCACCGAGCACCACTACCAGCTGCTCGTCCACGGCGACCAGCGGCGCCTGCTGGATCAGCCCGGGCCGGCGTTGCCGGCCGCGTCGATCTGGGTGCACCGCTTCTACGACTCGGCCGCGACGACATTCACCGGCCCCCGCCACGAGAATCTGTGGCGGCGGATGGAGGACAAGCTGCACCGTGCGGTCACCGCTGACGGGTTCAACCTCGAGCACGCCGCCGAAGACCTCTACGACCTCATCGAAGCCGTCCAGACCCGCACCGGGGCGCCCCGCGTGTATGTGGTGGCCCACTCTATGGGCGGGCTGGTGGCCCGCTGCATGATGCAAAAGGTCTGCCGAACCCCACGACAGAGTTTGGACGGCACGAGTACCGAGCGACGTCCGGCCCGTGAGCTGATCGACAAACTTTTCACTTACGGAACCCCGCACGGCGGCATCGTCACCGACCTCAGCGGCGTCAACGCTGCCATGGAAGTGTTCGGCCCCGCCGGATCGGACATCTTCTCCCCGCCGAAGATGTATGGCTACCTCACCCCGGGGGCATCCTTCGGTGACTTACCTCCCGACGGCGAGAAGTGGGACCCACGAGACATGCCCGACGACGTCTTCGACGTCAACGACATCTTCTGCCTCATCGGCACCGACCCCACCGACTACGGCGCGTCGCGCGCCATCGTCGGCCCCAAAAGTGACGGACTCGTCCGCATCGAGAACGCCTACGTCAAAGGCGCGCACCGCGCCTACGTGTTCAAGTCGCACTCCGGCAGCTACGGCGAAGTCAACTCAGAAGAGGGCTACCAGAACCTGCGACGGTTCCTGTTCGGCCGCTGGGCGGTCGCGGCCTTTTTCGCCGGCCTGACCGCCGACCTGCCCAACGACGGAACGACGTGGCAGGCCGACATGCGCCTGGCCATTCGAGGCCTACCCATCGTCATGAGCGAGCAGCAAGCCGCACACTGGTGCCCGATCATCCTCAACAAGTTAGCGGCCAGCACCGACAGTGGCGGAGGAGGCGGTGAAGCCGGCGACCAGGTCGACGCACCCGTACCGATCGTGTCCACCTTCCTGCTCGAACCCGAACCGCCCAGCCCTGCCCACACGGCGACCGACCGTGACGGGCTGAGCCGCTACGTCATCACCCTGCGGGTATACAAAGTCGTCGAAGACCGCGGCGCCTTCAACTTTCGCGACCACATCGAGCAGGTCTCGGACTGGACCGACTCTCTCATCGTCGACGTCGGACCGGATGAAGCCGGCACCGGCGGCGCCGCCGCCTGGTCCGCTTGGAAATCCGACCTGCCTGGAGCCATCGACTCGGTACCGAGAATGCCCAACCGATTGGGACTCAGCCGTACCGCCCAAGTGAACGCACACGTCGGGACACTCGCCCTTCCATCCGGCGGCCGAGCCCTACCGATCTTTGGCGATTCAGCCTCACTATCGATCACAGTCGAAGACCGTACGGCGATCCGACGTAACGTGTGAGCCGAGCGCGGGTCGATCTTCATAGATTGAGCGCCCTGCGAGACGCGGCCGTAGTGGTGCGGTGCCCGTCGTGACTCAGCTTCCGCCTCCGTCCGCTGTATGTCGTGCCCACCAGCGGTCCGGCAAAAGCCGATTGCCGAAGAGAGCATGGCAGCGCCGCTCGGACTACCCGAGGCGCTGCTTGCTGACCTTTCACCGACGCAGAACCAGTCGATTGTCGCCGACCTCGCTGCGATCCGGGAACACAACAACCGCACCCGTGCGGCGGCAGACACGAGCTGCGGCTGGTGACCCTCGGCAACCGGCTGGCCGACGGAGTGGATCCGAACCGGATGGACGCTCGACTGGTCGACCAGGCGGCGTGGGCGGACTACCGGCAACGGCAAGTCGACTGGCTCGTGGCGCCGATCATCGCCGAGCTGACACACAACTGGCGGCGCCCGGCGCGAACCTTCCCGACTCGTGGGCGCCAAGTGCCCGGGCAGCGATCGTGAGGCACTCCTGCGCGCGGCCGCCTATAACGCGATGACGCGTGGCTGGCCGGCTATTCGACCTACAGGTGCGGCGGACGCCGCCGTCCTCGGCCGCCTGGCCTACGACAGCGCGAAGGCGACCGTGCTGCATCTCCTGCGACTTATATATGTGCTCAGCTCCAGCGTCACCGAACGCAACAAGCTCGCCAATTGGGGCAGGCGTGTTCACAAGACACTGCCCGACGCGCTCCAGACGCGACTTGCGGTCTACGGTTCGCGACGCAATACGGCAGTCGATCGAGGCCAAGGAGTCGCTGGAAACAGTAGTGGCCACATATGCGCAGCGTTCCTAGCCGGCCAGGGCCGCGACGCTCTGGCCGGAGCCTGGACCACCCTTGCCACGGTCATTGGCGACGCCTCGCAACCGCTTGCCTCGATGCCAGGTGCCCCCGCATCCCAATCGCGCGCCGTGTCGAACACCCCTGAGAACGCTCCCAGGCGGACCAGATCCGGCGGAAATCTTGGCCTTGGTGAGGTCATTGCCGGGTGTCAGGCTGCGAGCGGTGGTCCAGTGCTGGCGGGGAGCAGCCGCTGCGGCCGCGCCGACCACCGACCGGCATGCACATCCAAACCAACACTCGTACGCTCGTTTTTCACTCAGGCCTCCCGCACCTGTGGCACTACGGGACAAGCCCTAGCCTGCCCGGCAAGCCACGACCACGTGCGAGCGAGGTCCTCAGCCCTCACCCATACCGTCTGGCGACGGCTAAGGGACAGTCAGAGAGGCCGACCCGCTGCCCGCATCGAGCAGCTCCAGCCGGAACGACCTGGCGCAACCGACCGCGGCGACCTCGGCCGCGACCGTGATGCGGCCGGTCGCGTCCGTTGTGCTCCGGCCATCGATCAGCACCGTCTGGGGGCAGGCCGGACCGGCGAGGCCGGTGACGCGCACGGTGACGACCGAGCCCGCGGGGAGGCCCGAGGCGATCGCGTCGACCTGGAGGCTCCGCGCAGTCCCTGCCCCGACGATGCGCAGACCGAGCTGGCTGGTGGCCGCCGACTGCGGAACGCCCTGCAGTAGCGCCAGTCCGGCCGCGACGGCCGCCAGCACGATCGCCAGGACGAGTAGCCAGCTCGCCGCGACCGCGAGGCCAGTACGGCGGAACTGCTGGGCGTACCAGGCCTGCACTTGGTTCAGGTCCTGGACGTTGACCCGCTCCACCCGTAGCGCGAGGTAGACCAGCCCGGCCAGCACGGCGAGCAGGGCGATGGCGATGGCCGTGATGGCCACGGGACGTGCGGCAGCGGTAGCCGGCAGTGACGGCAGCGACAGGAGGCCGAGACCGCCGAGCGCCGTCCCGACGAGGCTGACCGTCCCGACCGTCGCGCGCGCGTTCGCGCCGATCCGGGTGAGGGCCTTCGCGGGGAGCAGCTCCTCCGCCGCCGCCTGCCACATCTCGTCGTCTGCGCTGGGCTCTCCGCCGTAGCCGACGCCAGCCGGGTCGCTCACGTGAGCCGGTAGGTGCCTCTGAACACCAGGTCGTGGGCGTCACCGCCGGGGCAGCGCACCGCGACCCGGAAGGTCCGGACGTCCTCCGCCGCGCCGTGCCGGTGGCCGAAACCGGCGACGATCGTCGGGTCGGCTTCTACCGCGGCGAGGACGCCGCTCGTCAGGTCGAGGTCGTGCTCGCGGCACCGGAACCGCGCCGGGACGGTCTCAGGCACGGCTCCCCTCCCGGGAGTTCAGTATCCGCTCGACCTCCGCGGCTGGCTCCTTCAGGTCCGCGCCAGGGCGGGGGCACAGCGCACGCAGGTCGCGCCGCGCCACCCGCAGCAGGTGCCGGCGGCGCCCCGGATGGCGGACCGCCCGCACCCGTGCGACGGCCTGCGCGTACTCCTCGAGCGCGACCTCGTACCGACCCGCGCAGAGCAGGGCGAGGGACAGGTCGAAGGCGGCCGAGATGTGCCGGGGGTCCTTGGCCATCGCCTGCACGAACGCCTCGATCGCTGCGGCGGGGTCGCCGAGCCGCAGGCGGCACCAGCCCAACGACGCCAGGGCGTCGGCGTCGGGTGCCCGCTCGTCGGCCAGGGAGGCGACGGCGGACTCGAGGTGCTCCGCGCCGTCAGGCTCGCCGAGGACGAAATCGACCTCGGCGAGCCCGATGAGCGCGTCCGTCGAACCCGGTTCGAGGTCGAGGGCGTGAGCCCAGTCGTCCCGCGCCGAGTGCGCGCGCTCGAGGTCGACGGACGTGCCGGAGGATGCGAACAGCAGCGAGAGCCAGGCGCGCTGGGTGAGCGCCCAGGCCTGCGTGGGGTCGAGCTCCAGACCGCGGTCCAGGTGCGTGCGTGCGCCGGCGACCTCGTCGACGTCGCACAGCACCGCGCCCTTGACCGCATGCGCGAAGGCGTAGTCCGGGTCGAGTGCTAGTGCCTGGTCGAGGGAGGCGACGGCCTCGTCGTAGCGGTCGAGGGAGAACTCGGCCGCCCCGCGGCTGGCCCAGGCCCGCGCGTCGTCGGGGACGTCGTGGGTGACGCGCTGTAGGTGCTGCAGGGCCTCCCGCAGGTGGTTGGTCGTCCGCAACAGGTCGCCGAGCTCGCTGCGGGCCCAGGCCAGGCTCGGGTCGAGGTCCAGGGCCCGGCGCAGGTCCTCCTCGGCGCGGCCGAGGTCGTCGAGCGCGAGGTGCACTTGTCCCCTGGTGCCGAGCAGCCACGCGTCGTCCGGGTGGTGGGACAGGCCGAGGTCGGCGTGGTGAAGTGCGGCGGCGTAGTCGCCCGCTCGGCGCAGGGTCTCGGTGAGCGCTTGCCGGGCCCGCCCGTCGTCCGCGACGAGAGCGAGGGCCCGGGAGAGCCACTCGACGGCGGTGGGATGATTACCCTGGTCGGCGGCCTGCAGCCCGAGCTCGGTGGCGCTGGCGGCCAGTGCCTCCCGGGACTGGTCGTCCTCGGGCTCGGCCGAGAGCACCGCCTCGAGGTCGGCCACGGCCGCACCGTGATGCCCGGCCCGATGCTGCAGCAGTCCGCGGATGCGCCGCACGTCGATCGCGTCCGGGTCGCGGGACAGCGCCTGGTCTGCCGCGCGCTCGGCGCCGTCGACGTCGCCGAGCGCCAACAGCGAGACGGCCAGCGGGCTGGCCACAACCGCCGGCTCGGCGCCGAGCGCGATCGCCTTGTACGCGGAGTCGGAGGCGTCGCTGTGGCGCCCGACGAGGGCGAGCAGCCGCGTCTGGTCGATGAGCAGCGCCAGGTCGTCGGGGTGATCCGCGCACGCCCGCTCGACCACTCGCAGTGCCTCACGGCGCCGGCCGACTGCAAGCAGCGCCGAGGCGAGCCGAAGGACGGGCTCGGTGTCGTCGCCGGCAGAGGCGGCCAGCTCGCGCAGCGTCTCGATCCCCTCGTCAGTATCCTCGCGGCGGGCGATGCGGAGCTCGGCGTGCATCCCGCGCCACCCGCGGTCGGTGGGGTCGACGGCCAGCGCCCGGTCGACGGCGGCGAGGGCGGCGGCCGTGTCGCCGCTGTCGAGCAGCAGCCGGATCCTCGTGTCGAGCAGCCACGGATCCTCCGCGAACGTCTCGAGGGCGGCGTCGACGACGGCCCACGCGTCGGCTGGCTTGTCCTGCAGGGCCAGCACGAGCGCGATCACCGCATGCGCGCCGGCCAAGCCTGGCTGCTCCCTGGCGACGATCGTCACCGCCGCGAGTGCGTCGTCGGCGCGGCCCAGCGCCGCTAGGGCCTGGCTGTAGCCCATCGCCGCCAGCGGGTGACCCGGGACGAGGGCCTGGGCGCCAGAGAAGTGGTCCTGTGCCTCGGCGAGATCGCCGCGGGACGCGAACAGCGCACCGGCCGCGACGTGCGCCTCTGCCGACGCCGCAGGGTCACCGGCGTCGGCGCACGCCCGGGCAAGCGCCGCTGCGACGCCGGCCTCGCGGGGGTACCGCTCGTGCACGGCTCGGAGCAGCCGGACCGCCTGCTCCGGTTGGCCCTGCTCAATGAGGTCGCGGGCCGTCCGCTCGACGAGCTCGGTCAGGACATCTTCGCCCGACTCGGCTGCCCGGGCGAGCGGCTCGACGGCATCAACGGCCCGCCCGGTCAGGACGAGAGCCATGCCGTACGACGCCAGCGACGGCGGCCGGAGGGCCTGCCCGTCCGCGACGATGTCCTCGTACGCCGCGATCGCCACGGCGAGCTCCGCCGCGGCGTCGGGGTCGACAAGGCGCGCCGACGCGATCGCCCGGATTGCCAGCGCCGACGCGCGGAGCTCCGCCAGCCGCGCCGGCATCAGCGAGTTAGCCAGGTTCGGCGGCCATTTTGCGTCAAGGTCACGCAGCAGGCGACGGGCCGCCGTACGGGCCTGCCCGAGCTGCCCCCGGCGCAAGCGGGTGCGAGCGGTGTCCAGGCCGGCGAGGAACTTCGTGGGCGGGTCGGTGACGAAGTCCCACCGCAGGGCCAACCGCGTCCCCAGCGGACCTGCAACGGTGGTCACTGCCGCCCCCCAACGACCCGGACCGCAGACTGCGGGGCAGGACCGGGCCTGGCCCCGCCGCCGGGGTCGCTCCGGTCCGACTCGTCCCGGCGCTGCACCATGATCGCCTCGCAAAGCTCGAGGCCTACTCGCTCAAACAGCTCGACGCGCTTCTTGGCCTCCTCGCCCTGCGGCGAGTCCAGGTCGTGCGTTGCCTCGATGCGCGCCTGCCACACGGCGTTGATCGCCTCGCGAAGGTGCTCGTTCGGTCCGGTCGCGGGCCGGCGGAGCGGGATGCCCCGGCTCAGATCCTTCTGCCAGTCGGCGCTCCAGTCCTCGGCGCGGATCCAGTGCGTCCTGTCGTACAGCGCGCGCCGGTGGCCGACGATGTGGAACCGGAACATCGTCCGCACCCGGTCGGGGTCAAGCGCGGGCGGGGAGTCGAGCGCCGCAGCGGCGAGGTCGGGGGACTCGGCCTTCGCCTCGGCCGTGGAGGCTTGCCAGTAGCGCTCCAGGCGCTCGACGGTGTCACCGTAGGGCGCCGGGCCGTCCTCCTCCGGCTCGTTCATGAGCCGCAGCGTGGCCAGGATGGTGGCGGCGCGGTCCTGGTCGCTGACGCCGTCGACCTCCGGACTGAGCGGGTTCAGCCGCAGCAGCAGGGCTGCATAGGTATAGGCCGGCCCGGCGAGCAGCGTGGCGAGCACGTCGGCGAGCAGGATGCGCACCCGGCTGCGGTGGCGGGCGAACACGTCGGACAGGTAGTGCCAGTCCTCGTCGCCCACCCGCTCCGCCAGTCGCGCGACGGCCTCGTCGAGGTCGGCGTCCTCGCGCGCGAGGTCCCGCACCGCGTGGTCGAGGTCCGTTCCCAGCTCGAGCAGGCGGGCGCACACATCGGGGCGGTCCCGCAGGACCTCCTCGGTGGCGGCGTCCACGGCCAGGTCTGCCGCGAACCGTCGGATACCCGACTCTTCGATTACGACGTGCCCGTACTCGTACGCGACGAGCGGGAGGGTCCAGACCGTCCACTCCGGGAATTGCATCTTGGCCACGCGACGCAGGATCGATGACGCGCCCGCGTCCATTCCTGGGATGGCGAACGAGCCTCGGCGTCCGGTGTCGCTGGAGAGTTCCTTGATGTACTCGTCGGCGACCCGGCAGATGTGCTCGTCCTGGATGCGGTCCCGCAGCGCCAGACCGCCTAGGAGGTCGAGGCACTCGCGGAACACCTCGTCGCTGGCCGCCTGGATCCGCGAGTATTGCCGCCAGCCCTCGTGCTCGGTGACCTTACCGTCCCGCAGGCGGGTGGCGAGCTGCTCCAGGCGTTGCAGCTGCGCACCCGCCTCGGCGTGAATTTTTTCGACGGCGAGGTCCCAGAGCAGGTCGTCGACGTTGAACTTCGGCAGGTCGAGTGTCTGCCGCCAGACCGACGGGTCCTGCGCCTGGGACAGGTGCTGGGTGAGCGCTTCGATCCGTAGCTGCAGCATGTTCCGCGGCATTAGGACGTCCTTCCGGACAGGCTGAGGCACCAGGTCAGGGCATGGGCGGCGATGTCGCTCGTCATGGCGTCGGACGAGCTGCGGCGCCTGGCCTGCCAGGCGCCGTTCAGGACCGTCGCCAGGCTGTCGGTCGGCGGCCGGTCCGGCTGGACGGCCGGTTCCGTGAGACGTTCCGCGGCAGCGTGGGCCGCCTGCCAGTCGGCCCACTGGCTCACCGGGAGCTGCTCCTGCAGCAGCTCGACGAGCGCACCGGTGAACTGCGGGTCGCCGACCGGTTCCCGCCCGGCGGTCCCGTCGGCCGCCTCGACCAGGGCTGCCCACCACTGCCGTACCTGCTCGGCGGCGAAGGCCGATCGCCGGTCGCCGGTCGCCGAGAGCACGTCGGCGACCAGCTGCACGCGCTGGTCCGCCGGCGGGTGCGTCGAGGTCGCGACGAGAGCGAGTAGCGGGTCGAAAGCGACTGCGACACAGGCGAACCCGTACGCCGGCCCGAGGACATGGGCGGCGAAGGCGTCGGCGAATAGCTCCTGCAACCACGACCACGACTGCTCGGTACCGTCGCCGAGCTTGGTCCAGACGTCCTCCAGCGGGTGGCTGGTGCGCCGCCCCGCGGAAAGGCTCAGGGCCGGGCCGACGAAGTGCCCGAGCTCGTGCGCGACGACCGGCAGGTCCCATACCGTCGGCGCGGGGAATCGGACCTGCACAACTCGCGTCGCTCGCGCGTACTGCTCGGACCGCCCGAGGACGGTCATGGTGTCCCAGTGCCCGAGCGGCGTGCGGGCGACGAGCTCGTCGGCCAGGGCGTCGGCGACAGCGCAGACGCCCTCGTCGACGTCCACCTCCCGCTCGGCCAAGCCGTGGACGAGGACGAGGCACTCCCCGAGGAGCGCGTCGACGTCGTGCCGCAGTGCGTGGACATCGGCCCACACGTCCGGCGCGCTGGAGCTGTCGGCGAGGTCCAGCAGCGACGACGCGGAGACGGCGAGCTGCTCCAGGGACGTCTCCAGCCGCGTCGTCATGCGGTACTGCTCGCGGGGTTGCAGCCGTACGACGAGTCGGCGCGCCAGCTCGACATCGCGGGCGAGTCCGCGGGCGTGCGAAACCAGCACCGTTCGCGCGTCGGTGCCGTGGCTGACCGCCCCCGCCACTTCGCCCCCTAGGCCTCGCCGCCCGGCCCCGTACCCATAGTCAGCGCTCGCCACCGACCGCTGTCAAGGACCAGTGTGAGCCATTTTGTGCCCCTATGACGTCCGTCTAGCGGCGAGGGGATGCGCGGGGTCGTAGAGCGCGCCGTCACGGAGCATCGCCAACAGGACGTCGCAGCGGCGGCGGGCTAAGGCCATGAGGGCCTGCTTGTGGCTCTTGCGCTCAGCTCGTTTGCGGTCGTAGTAGGTGCGCGAGGTTGGGTCCTTCAGGGCGGAGAACGCCGACAGATAGAGCGCCCGCTTGAGCCGCTTGTTACCGCCGCGGGACTGGTGTTCGCCTCAGATCGAGGTGCCCGAGCGTCGACTAACCGGGGCGAGGCCGGCGTAGGCGGCCAGGTGCCCGGCGGTCGGAAAGCGGCGGCCCGAGGTCTCGGTAATGATGCGCGCGACGGTCCTGAACCCGACCCCAGGCATTGAGATCAGGACCGCGGAAAGAGGGTGCGCATCGACCAGGGCCTCGACCTGTCCGGCGACCTCGCCACATTGGCGGCGCAGGATTGCCAGCTGCTCGGCCAGCCGCGGCAGCACCTGACCGGCCGCGGTGGTGCCGGTGACCACGACGGTCGGCTCGGACAGCGCCTGCACGATCTGCGCTGCCAGTTGCTCACCCAGACGTGGCGCTAGCTTCCGCAGCCGCGCCGGCAACCGCGCCCGTCCAGCGGCCCGCATCGCCTGGGGATTCGGGTAACGCTGCAGCAGGTCGATTACGGCCGGGTGCTGCATCCGGGGGCCGAGAACCCGCTCGAGCGCCGGATGGATCTGGGTGAGCAGCCCACGGATCCTGTTGGAGGTCTGGTTGATCTGCTCAGCGAGATCTTCATCAAACCCGGACAACATCGCCAACTCCGCGGTCTGCTCGTCATCTGCACGCAACGTCCGCAACGCATGCGGCATCGACCGGGCCGCCTGGGCAATGATCGCGGCGTCGCGGGCGTCCGTCTTCGCCTCACCCGGGTGCAGGTCCGCGATGCGCCGCATCGCCAGCCCCGGCAGATGTCCGACATCGACCCCAGCATCGCGGGCCACCGCCAACGGCAGCGCACCGATCGTGGCCGGCTGGTCGACCACGAATAGCACCCGGCCATGAACGACGAGCCGGTCGATCACCGCCCGCAGCCGAACCTCGTCCTGCGGAAGCGCCTCATCGAGCAACACCACCCCGGCTGCGTCGAGCGCGACGGCGTGATGAGAGGTCTTTCCGACATCGACACCGACGAACACGTCGATCGGCCATCGTCACGAGCCATCCTGGCAGCCTCATCGCTGTCGACCCTGGGTCGGCTCGACTGCGGCGGCAAGTCCCGGCATCCACGTTACGGCGGCCTCGTGAAACCCCGCCCCTATCAGCGATCACCTGCCGCCCAAGCTCCCCGGTGACAACACGAAATTGATCATCACCGACAGGAGAACTCAGTCATGCCGGGGAGCCCGAGCCGACGACGTCACAACGTGCGATCTGGCGACACGAAGAACATAACGGGAGGACGTTCTCCCGCGAAGTAGGCGCTCGCGCACTTGAGATCTCGTTCTCCATCTCCAGCACCCAGGTACGGCGGCGCAGCTCGACCAGCTCGCGCCGCTCGTCGCCGGTGATCCCGTCCTTGCGCCCGGAATCGACGTCGTCGATGGCCATCCAGCGGCGCAGCCACGACTCGCTGATCCTGAGACCTTCGCGACTTGCGCGACCGGCTGATCACCGCGGTGGGCCAGCTCAACAGCACGGCGCCGAAACTCGGTCATCGGCGTCAGCGCATGGCAGCAGCGTCGCCAGGGTCGCCGCGCCCTGGCCGCCGCCGGGACCGCAGCCCACCTCAACCAGTTGCAGCACGCCTTCAACGAACTCGCCGGCCGCACCGATGTCCCGGTCACCGTGAGGCTCGGTCAACGCGAAGCCGCGCAGCTGCGCACGACCAAGACGGGGCACAAGGTGACCCTCGGACGAGACCTCGCGTCCATGGATGAATGAATCAGCCATCGCCTCCGTGCTGGCTGGTGCGGCGATCCGTCTTAGGACCTACGGCAAGTACACCCCGCTCACCGACCGCCTACGTCACGGCCGTGATAGCGATCCTTGCCGGCGGTCTGTTCCTCCTCGCGTTCGGGACCTTCGGGCCGGGCAACCTGCAGCTTCAGGCCGCCGGGGTAGCGGTGTTCGTGGCCGCGCTGCTGCTCCAGGTAGGTGTGCAACGGTGGATGAAGCGCACCACCACCGGACCGCAGCAGTTCGACATCGACCGCCGCACCGTCCGCCAGCTTCAAGACCTCACCGGTCTGTACCACCAACTCCGCCACCTCGCGGCCCTCAGCGATCCGTTCACCGAGCCGCTGTAACGCCTGCAGAGCAGCCCCACACCCAACGAGCGGCTCCACCACCTCACCACCGCCTAGCCCGAACACGCGTGATGCGCGAACACATGTTCGATACTGACAGGGTGTCACCCCGCGCGATCGTCCCGATGCTCGGCCAACTCGTCAGTCCTCCATCTGTGGGGCCGCAGCAACGGGACCTGGTGGGCGCTGGTCAGCTGGACCCTGTACGGCAAAACCGCCGCCGGTAACCGATGGCTTCACCTCAGCAGGTAGGTCCAAGCCGACCATGTACTGCAATCCGCCGATCCGTCCCAGCACGCGCTGTACCGCGTCCTCGAGCGGGTCGACCTGCCCGCCGACCCGGCGCACTGGCCCACACCAGCGCGCACCCATGCCGGCATTGGCAACGCCAGCTCCTCAATAGCCCAATAGTGTCCGACGGGGGCGTGTCACAGTACTTCGAGCTCGGCCAAATAGGTGCGGACGACAGTCACCATTACCTAGTCACAGCAGCAACGAGCTGCTTCACACGAGTTGCTGACACGCTCCCCTGCCCCCCGGGCGTTACTCAAGAATCGATCGTTTTCTTGACGTAACGCCGCGAGCACCAGTATCGGCGTCTGACCGGCACGCGGGCGACGGGCAGCACCAGTTCGTCATGGTGGCGGCGGTCGCGCGAAGAGCACCTCGCCATTGCCGGTCAGCTTAAGGGAACCGGCAGCGTAGGGCACCACTGCGGTGGCCCCGCGGGACAGCGTGACGTCCTGTGTCCGCACCTCACCAGCTACCACGATGAGCACTGAGAATCCCTGTTCGATGACGGCTCGATCAGTGATCCGGCGTCGTTCGAGCCGCAGGTAACGGTCCACGCTGCGGGGAAGGACCGACGGCCCGAAGCCGGCGGGACGGATCAGGTCGGTCAGGTCGCCGCGACCTCGCGTTTCGACGGCCTGTATCGCCACGTCAAGGCCAAGACCGAGGTTGCCGTCGGCCAGCCCGTCGACCGGGAACCCCTGCCATTCCAACAGGATGGACAGGTCAGCGGCCTGCTGTAGCTCGACCACGAACACTCCGGCGCCGATGGCGTGGAGTACTCCGGGCGGGACGGCGACAACATCGCCGGGCTCAACGCGCGTCTCGTGCAGCAGGCCCAAGAGTCTCTCGATGTCCTGGTCCATCGCCAGCTGCAGCAACTTCCCGGTGCTGACCGGTTCGCGCAGGCCCAGGTGAACGGTGCCGCCGGTGAGTACGAACCAGGCCTCGGACTTGCCGTTGGCGAAGTGGTGGGCAGTGGCAAAGGGATCGTCCGGATGGGCGTGGACGAACAGTCGTTCGCCCGCATCGAGCAGTTTGGTCAGCAGTCGCGGATCAGCGCCGAACGCCTGCACGTGGTCGCGGCCGAGCCACCAAACCGGATCGGCACGGATGGCGTCGGCCAGCAGACGGCCGTCAGGGAGCGCGGTCAGGCCGAGCCGATCCTGACCGAACAGGGGCGTCGTGGACGCTATCCAATCCTCGGGTACGTGGTCCTCGGTAGACGTTGTGCCCCGAAACTCGGCGATCTGGGCGCCGCCGCTATAAGGGCGGTCCGCCGGCTGGTTGGCGGACAGCACAACGATCGTCGACATCACGCACGGCCTCTCTAATGGGAACCGGCGCGACCGCGAGCCGGCGGCGGGGGGAATCGGCCCGGACCGTGCTGCGGTGTAGCCCAGCCAGGAAGCCGCCGACGAAGGTGTCCCCGAGGCCGATCGTGACCGGCTCGGGCGGATTCAAATCGAGACCGGCTACCGCCGTGAACCCCGCACGCCCCAAGCCTGCCGCCACCCGAGCGCCGATCGGATTCCTCGGCGAGAAACTCAGGTCGGCCAGGTGCTGCGGGGTCAGCCTGTCACCGTGCGAGAACCGCGCGGCGCCGGCAAGAACCCCGTCACTGAGCGCCGGACGCAACTCCTCCGATTGCGGTCCGAGGATCGCGGCCCACCGTGCGGTGTGAACGAGGAGGTTCGTGATGTTCCACCTGGCCGCCAGCTCGACCATGCCCGCCCGGACGGACTGTGCGTCGGTCAGCTCAATGGGCGCCGCGAGATGCCGCATGAACTCGTCCTCGTTCATACCGACGATGTCGCACGCTGCGGCCATGGCCTCCAGGACGATCGTCGACAGGGACTGGCGATGGAAACCGCTGTCCTCGTAGACCACCCAGCTGCCGGGTCGCACGGTATGGCTCAGAACCGCGATCTGATCGAGGCGTTCGACCAGGTGCGACTCCTCGGCGATGGCGTTGATCCCTGAGATCAACCAGATCGAGCTGGCGGCGACCGCATCGGGAAGGTCGGGTGCAAGGTCGAGCGCCGCGTTGTCCGGGTCGTTCACGAAGATGAGTCGGTTCGGCCGGGGTGGCGTCCGCGAGATGCCGCCCACGGTGATCGGCTCGTTGTCGCGGAACTGGACGATGAGATGCGGGTAGAGCGCGGTGGCGTGTCGGCCGGCCAGGTAGCGGGCGTTGTGCCACAGCAGCAATTCGGTCTCCGGCGACACCGAGGACAGATGGATCGTGCACTCGATGCCCAGCATGTCGAGCACTCGGCCGGCACGGACGCCGGTGCCGCCCAACGATTCCCGGAACCCGAGTTTGCGGGCGGTGGATTCGATGACGTCCGCGGAATCCACCGCCTGCTCGGTTCCGATGCCGGCGGCGCTGTAGGCCAGGATCGCGCACAGCAGATCCCGTTCGTCGCGGATGTGCTCAGGAGGCGCCGGCCACGCGTCTATGCCCCAGTCGGCGGCCAGCGCCGCGATCGCCTGCGGTTCCCACAGGATGTCGTAGTCCAGAGAGTTGCCTAGTCCGAGCAGAATCTCCGATTCGCTACCCATCACCGCCTCCCCTGTGACAGTCCCATACGCCCCGTGGCGCTCAGTACAGGTCGGCCTTCCCGTCCGAGCAGAACAGCTTGATCTTCTCGACGGCCGTGTCGATCATCGCCTGCATGGCCGGTGGTTCGATCGCGTTGGGCTCGCGCAGCTTCTCGTCCTTCAACACTTCGCGCATCTTGCTGTAGTAGGCGATCTTGATGTCGCTGGAGATATTGATCTTGTTGAGGCCCTCGCGGACACCTTCGGCGATCTCCGAGTCGGGGTTGCTCGATCCGCCGTGCAGCACGAGCGGGACACCGACGATCTTCTTGATCTCGCGCAACAGGTCGATCTTGAGTTCGGGCTTGAGATCGGCGGGGACCAGCCCGTGGAACGTCCCGATGGCGACGGCCAGGGAGTCGACGCCGGTGCGCTCGACGAAGGTGATCGCGTCGGCCGGGTCGGTGTAGATGATCTGTTTCGATCCTGACTCGCCGTACGCGTCGCCCTGTCCGATCGTGCCCAGCTCGCCCTCGACCGACAGCCCGACACTGTGAGCCGCCTCCACCGCCTTGGCGGTCACGGCCACGTTGTCATCGAAGGGCAAGGCCGAGCCGTCGATCATGACTGAGCTGAAGCCGGCACGAATTGCGGTCAGGACCTGGCCGTAGTCGGCGCCGTGGTCCAGGTGCACGGCGATGGGAACGTCCGCGTTGCGGGAGTGCGCCAGGATGGCCGGCATCAGATCAACCCCGATATGACTCAGCTCGTCGGGGTGAATGGCCACGAACATCGGCGAGCGGGTGTTCTCACACGCGTCGACGAGGGCGTTGAACATCGCGTAGTCACTGACGTTGAACGCGGGCACGGCGAAGTCGTGCCGGTCAGCGATGTCGAGCAGCGTGCTTCCGGTGACGAGCATGATCAGTCCTTCTCAGTGTTGGCTCGGAGTCTGTAGCGGAGGTCTGCGCTGGAGGAGCGACAACGAACGGCGGTCAGCCCTTCACCGAACCGGCCGTGAGGCCGCCCAGGAAGTAGCGCTGGAACACGAGGAAGAACGCCAGCACCGGCAGCGATCCGACGATGCTCATGGCGAACATTCCCTGCCAGTCGATCGCGTTCTGGCCAATGAAGGACGAGACACGAATCGGCACGGTTCGCACATTGGTCTTGGTGAGCAACAGCGCGAAGAGGAACTCGTTCCAGGACAGCATGAAGGTGTAGACGCCGACCGATACGACTCCGGGAACCGAGATCGGCAACAGGATCTGCCACAGGATCCGCAAGGACGAGGCACCATCCACCCGCGCGGCCTCGTCCAGTGACCGCGGCAGGGTGTCGAAGTACGCGGTCATCATGACGATCGCGTAGGGGAAGGTCAGCACGAGGTGGGTGAGGATGAGCCCGGTGTAGCTGTCATACAGACCGAGCAAGGTGATGAGGCCCAGGTAGGGAATGGCCAGCGAGATCGGCGGCACGGACTGGACCCCGATGACCAGCGTCATCACGCTGGACCGGCCGCGGTACTCGAATCGGCTTAGTGAGAAGCCGGCGAGCACCGCGACGACGATGGTCAACAAGGTCACCGCCGCGCCGATGATGTAGCTGTCGCGGAAGGCGTCGAGCTGCGACGGGTCGTGGAACAACCGGCGATAGGCGGTGAACGACGATTGGGAGGTGAACAGGCGGGGCGGATTCTGCAGCACCTGCGTGTTCGGCTTCAGTGAGCTCAGGAACATCCACACCACCGGCAGGATTGCGAACGCGGCGCTGAACAGAAGTCCGACGATGGTCCAGATCTTCGCCGCCGGGCGCCGGCGCCCTCCGCGCGGTGATGCGGAAGGGACGGGGCCGGTGGGGGAGGGCGCGGTGGTCGAGGTGGTCGGTGCGATCGTGCTCATCGGTTCGCTGCCCTCCGGCTCCGGGCGTAGAAGACCGCCAGTACCAGTGAAATGGCCAAGATGACCACCGCGGACGCTGAGGCCGCGGTGTAGTCCTGATTGAAGTACGCCGTCGTGTAGGTGTAGTTGGCCAGCACGTTGGTGCTGTTGACCGGGCCGCCGCCGGTGAGCAGGAAGATCGTGGAGAAGTTCTGCAGGTTCCAGATCAGGTCCAGGATGCTCATCGACACGATGATCGTTCGCAGGTGCGGTCGGGTCACGTGCCAGAACTGCTGGCGGTGGTTGGCCCCGTCGATGCGGGCCGCCTCTTTGAGCTCACCGGACACGCCCTGCAGACCGGCAAGCAGGCTGATCATGAAGAACGGGTAGCCGGCCCAGACGTTCACGAAGATCACGGTGGCCATGGCCGTGTTGGTCTGGCCGAGCCACGCCAGGCCTTCGGTCGGCAGGCCGAACATGTGCAGTAGGTAGTTCACCACGCCGCGGGGGTCGAGAAGCAGGTACCGCCACAGCGCAACGACGATCGTGATGGTGAACAACCAGGGCAGGATGATTAGCGTCCGGAACACGCCCTTGGTGGCCCGCCCTACTGCGTCGCTGTTGAGCAGTAGGGCGAACCCGAGACCGAGGAGCAGATGCAGCGCGACGCTGACCACTGAGAACACCACGGTGTGCCAGATGGAGGCCACGAAGTTCGGGTCGCTGAACACCTGTCGGTAATTCGCCAGCCCGACGAAGTGCTGCGGGCGCCCGGGCCGGTTCACGATGGCGTAGTTGATCACGCTGTAGTACAGGACCGTGCCGATCGGTATGAACATCAACCCGACCATCAGGGCCAGAGCCGGCGTCAGGAACAGGTAGGACGGCAGGGTTCGTCGCAGCCCGTGTCGCCGCTTGGCCGTTGCACTGGTGGTCAGCACGGCCGTCGGCGGGGGCGCTGTGAGCGTCATGTCACTCCTATCCGTGGCTGCCGCTGGGCCGGATCACTTCGTGGCGGCCTTGATGTGCTGGTCCCACGTGGACTGGGTGTTCTTCAACGTGGCATTGACGTCCTGCCGGCCGGTGAAGTACTTCTGCAGCTGCGAGTCGAAGTCGCTCTCCAGTTGAACCGAGACCGGCAGACCGGACGCGAACTCGTTCAGCGGCTTGCTCTGCGCGTAGATGGTGGCCGCCTTGCGGATCAGCGGGTCGGACTTGGACAGGTCCTGCTTCGCCGCCTTGTTGCCGGCGAAACCGTTCGCCTTGTTAGCCAACTCCGCGTCCACCGTCGGGCTCATCAGGTACTGGACGAACTTCCACGCCTGGGCCTGGTGCTTGCTGTCCTTGGAGATGCCCAGCGCCCACGCCGCGGCGTTGATGCCTTCCTGGCCCGTGTACCCGTCCTTGACCGGCACCGGCGCGATATCGAAGTTCAGCTTCGGGTTGGCCTTCCTGATCGTGTCGACGTGGGCGAGCGAGTCGAACATCGTTCCGACCTGGCCCTGCGCAAATGAGTTCGGTTTCTGCGTCTCCTGCGCGTTGAGCGCTCCCGGCAGGACGGCGCCAGACTTGTAGAGGCTGTTGACGAACTCCAGTCCCTGCGCGACGTCGGGATTATTGATGTTGGTCTTGCCGTCCTTGGTCAGCATCGTGCCGCCCGACGCCCAGACCCACGCCATGACATCGTTGGCCACACCGTTGGGAGTCTGGGGTGACAAGGCCAGCGTGAACCCCTTGGCGCTGGTCTTCTTGCTGATGGCCTCGGCGGCGGTCTTGAACTCGGTCTGGGTCTTCGGGATCGCCGTGATGCCGGCCTTGTGCAACACGTCCAGGTTGACGAACATCGGGTAGACGAAGTTGACCGCCGGGATCATGTACACCGAGCCGTCGGTCTTGAGCTCGCCACTGAGGCTCGAGTCGCTGAAGTTGGCCGCCTTCATCAGGTCGGACATGTTGGCCAGGGCGCCCTGGTTCTGCAGGTCGCTGTACCAGGTGCCGTCCATCGCCACGATGTCGGACATGTTGTGCGTGGCCGACTGCGCGATGGTTGCATCGTGCGTGCTCTGGTAGGGGTTGGTCACGAGCTTGATCGTGATATTCGGGTTGTCCTTCTCGAACTGACTGACGATTCCTTCCATGGTCCCCTTGGGCAGCTCGGCAGCCCACCACTGCGAAAACTGCAATGTCGCTTTGGCGTTGGTGTCGGCCTGCTTCGTCGAGCCGCCGCCACCCCCACCACAGGCCGTCGCCACGACGGTGACCGCCGCCAGGGCGATCGCGAGTGGCGTTCGCTGTTGGATCCAGCGCCTGATTGCCATGTCGGGTTCCTCTCCCGGTGCTCGGTTGTGCAGACTCTGCTGCGGGTAATGTCATGAATCTGCAGTTCTCTGCGGCTTCGAGGGAGACTAAGCGCACGAGCGGCGACGTGTCAAAAGGACGTGCTGCGCGGGCTTCTGAGCGAGCCAATGAGCTACGCCCCTCAGTAGCGGGTCCGCGCACTGGCTCATAGGCCATCGGACAGCCACCGGTCGCCGGCACGGGAACCGCAGGTCCCCTGCGAGTACGTCGCCGTTCCGACCGCACATTCGTGCACTTTGATGCTATAAATGCACGGTGACACCGCAGTCCGTGCCGCAGCTTCGTTCGCAGCTGCCAGCCGGGCGACGATCGGACCTGGCGAAGTATCTCGACCAGGTCGGGCAGGTCACCGTGAACGAGTTGGCTGAGCGGTACAGGGTTTCGATCGACACGATTCGTCGAGACCTCGACCACTTACACAGCGGCGGCCGCGTCGTTCGAACGCACGGGGGCGCCATGAGCGTCGCCGTGCACCCGGCCGATCGCGGCCTCTCTGTGCGCCTGCACCTGCAAGCGGCCGAGAAGGAGACCATCGGGGCCATTGCGGCGGGTTTGGTCTCCGATGGGTCAATCGTCATCCTGAACGCGGGCACCACGATGCTGGCCGTCGCGCGGGCCTTGCACGATCGACGGGATCTGACGATCGCCACCAACAATCTGTTGCTCCCCGGCGCCATCTCCGAGAAGGCCTTTCGTGAGCTCTATGTGTTCGGCGGTCCGATGCGTATCCACACTCAATCGACCACGGGACCGGTCCGCTTCCCCACGGCCGACGGCCAGGACATGTCGATTTCCGCCGATCTGGCAATGGTCGCCGTCGGCGCGGTGTCGGCGGACGGCGGCTACACCAGCAGCACTCTGTCCGAAGCCTTGATGATGCGCGAGATGATGCAGCAATCGGCCACGGTCGTGGTGCTGGCCGATTCCTCCAAGTTCAACCGTCGCCAGTTCGCGGCGGTCGGCGACCTCGCCCTGGCCGACTACTTCATCACCGACAAGGCGCCCCCTCCGGAGCTGCAGCAGGCGTTCGACGGCGCCGGCGTGAAGGTGCTCCATCCGTCGGTCGCCCCCGTACCCGGTGACTGAACCGGCCGGGCTGGACAAGCCTCGTCTGTCGCCGGGCCTCGTGACCGGGCACGAATCGCTCGGGGTGGCTGAGCCAACAGTCGGCTCGGAACCACCGTCAGGTCCGGGTGAGCACCAACCGGCCGGGCGCGCTCAGGTCGATGGGCAGGGGCGCGGCGTCGACCTGGGCAACGTCCACCCGGGTCGCGCCGTGCCCGGCCGTGCAGGTGATCCGCAGGACATGCGCGCCGTCCGCGCTGGTCAGTCGCTACACGCCGTACCAGGGCGGTTCGTAACCGATCACTTTACCCACCGCGGCCAGCTCGCCCAGCCGCAGTCGGAACCCGTCCTCGACCGTGTCCGTCACCGCCTGTCCGGCATCGGAGTTCCGTTCGACGGCGGTGACGCCGCGTACCCAGGAGCTCAGTTGGATCGGGTCGGCCAACAGCGCAAAGACCGTCGGACGGCGAGTCGTCAACGGTTACGGTGTCGTCCATGTCCACTCCCTGTCGATCGGTCGCGCGCCCCGGGACTGGACGCACTGGCCGGACCCCGAGAACTGGACCGACCAATCGGGGTCAGCCACGAGCTCTCGGCCGGCGACATCCGACCCGTGGCAGGCGAAGGTGACCTGGTCACCGACCTCAAGGCGCACAACGGCTGCTGCACCGTACGTTTGTCCACGCCGAGATGGTCACCCTCGGCCGCGACCTCGAGCTCGACTGGTCACTCTCACCGCGGACTTCCTGGCCAGTCCACCGCCGGTGCCGCTGACGGCGTTGGCGGTCCTCCGGGTGGTGGCGTCGATCGGCTCCCACCGCCAGCTGGCAAACCTCAACGACGACCTAGCCGGCCTCGACGAGTCCTCCGTGCGCAGGGTCCTCACCGCGATCGCGCACAGCGCCGGCTGGCATGAGGACGGCCTCGCCGCCCTGGTCGACGGGCGGTTCTAAGACCGTGCCGCACCTCGTGGGTTAGGTGCGCGTGTCGACGGCGGAGCAAGACGAAGCGCTGCAGCTAGACGTGCTACACGCGGCCGGCTGCGTACGCGTTTACACCGACCACGTCTTCGGCGTGGCGAGCCGCCGACCGCAGTTCGAACGGCTCACTGATCGCCTCGAGACTGGCGACACCTTCGTCGTGTGGCGCCTGGACCGGCGCGGTCGGTCCTCAAGCACCTGATCGAGGTCATCACCGAGCTCGGGAGAGCGGGGCGTAGACCGCCTAGACCGCTGTCGGTCAATGGCAACCACACGTGCGCCGACCAGCAGTTCCCCATGGAGCGCGCCTTCTCCGGTCCGCACCTGCTGGCCCAGC
>JBDUAD010000015.1:0-36874 GCA_040004775.1 bacterium
CCGACTCGTGCAGACGCCGCGGCGAGTGCTGAAACACGCTCCGTGATGGCGTCGTAGGAGCCTCCGTCGTAGGCCCTGGCTTTCCCCGGGTCGGCCTCCTTTGCGGGGTTTGTCGAGTCCACCAGCACCATCCCGGCGACCTCGTCGGGGTAGCGGTTGGCGTAGGTGAGGACGTAGAGGCCACCGAATGAGTGCCCGGCCAGCACGTAAGGTCCGGGGACGTCTGCGCGTTGCAGCATCGTGTGGAGGTCGGTCGCTATCTGGTTGGCGTCCTGGGGGCTCTCGGCGGGCTCGCTCCAGCCGCGACCCGGTCGGTCGTAGACGCAGACCCGGGTCTCACTGGCGACGGCCGGTGCTATCCACGCCATGCTCGAGGAGAAGTCGCCTCCTCCCGGTTGGAGGACGACGGTGGGGCTGCCGGAGCCGGTGCAGTGGAGGTGGAGGCGGTGTCCGCCGACGTCGATCAGCTGACCCGGCATCGGGTACGCGTTGGCGTCCACGGCTTCCCGCACGGTCTCGTAGCCGCCGCCGACCGCAGCCAGCAGCAACACCGCGAACACCGGGTACAGCAGCCAGCGTCGGGTTCGGCTACGCAGCTGTCGGTGGGCTTGGACGGACATCCAGATCACCAGCGCCAGTAGCGCGGGGGGCCACACCCAATTGAGCACCTCACGAACGGTCGTGCCAAAGCCGATCAGGAGCAGACCTCCCACTGCCATGAACACGGCAGGAACTGCTGCCCACCGCTGAGGTTGGTCAGTGAACCGCACCGAGAGCAGAGCCAACGTCGCCCAGCCGAGCGCGAACCCACACAGAACGGCGCCCGTGACGTCGTCCTCTTCCGGGATGATGAACGGGGCGGCAACCAGGAGGAGCGCTGCAACCAGTCCGGTGCCCAACGAGACTGCCACGACCCAGCCGATGTGACCCCTCGACTCGGGACTCTTGCGGAGCGGGCCGTCCTGGTCCTCCAGGGGGGTGTCGGCAGGGATGGCAGCGGGCGTGGTGCTCACGATGTGCTCGATTCCAAACGCGCTGGCGGAGCGCGAGTACAGCCATCTGCACTTGTGGCGCGTGCCGTCGCTCCACACTAGGTGCCAGAGGCCGATCTGGACAGCGCCCACTTAGACCACAGCGACGAACGCCATTGGGCAATGCTTGAAACCTGTGGATGAGGACCGGGTGGGGCGTACCTTCCCGGTGGCCATGTAGGTATCAAGCACGGCCGGCGTCGGAAGCGCTGGTCGGGAAGGCACGCCCGTGCTCACGGTAGTCAATAGGGATGATTTGACGCGAGCGGATGCCGCGGCGTTGCCGTCGGCGTCGTTAATCGATGAGATCGTGCGGGCGGGTGCGCGGCCGATGCTGGCCGCGGCTTTGGAGGCTGAGGTCGCCGCGTATGTTGACCAGTTCGTCGATGAGCGTGATGAAACCGGTCGACGGTTGGTCGTGCGGAACGGTCGCGCCGAGCCGCGCCAGGTGGTGACCTCGGCGGGTGCGGTCGACGTGCATGCCCCGCGGGTGAACGACAGGCGCGTCGACGCGGTGACCGGGGCGCGGAAGGGGTTTGCCTCGGCGATCTTGCCGGCCTGGTGTCGGCGTTCGCCGAAGATCAGCGAGGTGCTGCCGCTGCTGTATCTGCACGGCCTGTCCGGTGGTGACTTCGTGCCGGCGTTGGAGCAGTTTCTCGGCTCCTCGGCGGGGTTGTCGGCCTCGAGCTGTGTCTGCTCGTGGTCATCGGCGTGCGCGCCAACGGCGCCTAGGAGTTGGTCGCGCTCGCCGACGGCTACCGGGAGTCCGGTGAGTCGTGGGCCGATCTGTTGCGCGACGCGAGACGGCGCGGCATGCGGGCCCCGGTCCTCGCGGTCGGCGACGACGCGCTCGGGTTCTGGGCCGGGCTACGAAAGGTGTTCCCCGAAACAGTCGAGCAGCGCTGCTGGTTCCACAAAACTGGCAACGTCCTGTCCGCGCTGCCCAAGTCCGCGCACCCCGCGGCGAAGAAGGCCATCTCCGAGATCTGGGGTGCTGAGAGGACAAGACCCACGCCCAGGCTGCAGCGAAGACGTTCGCCGACCTGTTCGCAGCGAAGTTCCCAAAGGCCGCCGCGAAGATCACCGACGACCTCGACCGGTTGCTCGCCTTCTACGACTACCCAGCCGAGCATTGGGTGCATCTGCGGACCACGAACCCGATCGAGTCCACCTTCGCGACCGTCCGACACCACACCAAGATCACCCGCGGGCCCGTCCACACCGACCACGTGTTCGGCGTGGCGAGCCGCCGACCGCAGTTCGAACGACTCACTGATCGCCTCGAGACTGGCGACACCTTCGTCGTGTGGCGCCTGGACCGGCTCGGTCGGTCGCTCAAGCACCTAATCGAGGTCATCACCAAGCTGGGGGAGCGGGGCATAGCCTAGACAGCTGTCGGTCAATGGCAACCACACGTGCGCCGACATGCGGGTCCCCACGCCCATCCCCCGCCAGGTGCTCAGCGATCGCCTGGCGGCGTTGGTCGACCAGGGCCTGTTGCGCCGCGTCGCCTACCAGGTCCCCGGTCAGCACCAACGTTCGGAGTACCGACTCACCGACGCCGGCCTGGCCCTGTATCCGGTGCTGCTGGCCTTGATCGACTGGGGTGATGCGTACCTGCCGGTGACCGAGGGACGGCCGCTGGCGGTCGAGCACCGCGGCTGTGGCGCCGAGGTCCGCCTAGAGGTGCGGTGCGCGGACGGCCATGTGCTGGCTCCGCGCGTAATGGCGATGCGACCCGGTCCGGGCGCCCGTCGCCGGTCGGCTACGGGATCGTCGTCGAGCTAGGCCTCAGACCTGCCGGTCGTCTCGGTGGCCGCTGCCGCATGAGCCTCGCCGGTGCCGGTGTCGGTTGTGTCCGTACTGGTGGTGTCTGTGTCCGCGGAGTCCGCCGCGCCCGGTGCGGTCTCCGTGTCGGTCACCCCCTCGGGCACAGCTGACGCTGGCCCGTCGGCGTCCGATGCGTCGGCGTCTGCTGCGTCGGCGGTTCTGGACTTGCCGATGCGGACCTTGCCCGACGCGAAGTCGATCCGCTTGCCGCCCGAGGCGTCGCCGACCTCCTCGCGGGTGGACTGCAACCGCAGGCGTTCCTCGTCGAGGTGGCGCTTGGCCGGGTTGAACAGCGTGTCCAGACCGCCGAACTGGGTCACGGGTCCTCCTCGGGCGCCGGTGCGCGCCGGCGATCGGCGCCGGCCGGCCGCAAAGCCCGACACTTCAGACTACGTCGACCCGGACGCCGCGCGCGATGCCAGCGGCCGCCGGGTCGTTCAGGGCCCTTACGGGTCCGTGAAGCGACCCCGCGGACACGGGCGGGCCGAGGCGCACGGCCGTAATCTCGAGGCATGCTGTTCTCCCGTACCAAGACCTCTCTCGTCTCCGCGCAGGACGCCCTGCCAGGCCGCCCTGACTACGCCTACCCGGTCCCGTCCACCCACGAGGTCAACGGCCACCGGATCGTTCCTGCCTTCCCGAGCGGGCTGGCCAGCGCGGTGTTCGGCCTCGGCTGCTTCTGGGGCGCGGAGAAGACCTTCTGGAACACCGCGGGTGTGTACTCGACCGCGGTCGGCTACGCCGGCGGCCACACTCCGTACCCGACCTACGACGAGGTCTGTTCCGGCCTGACGGGGCACACCGAGGCGGTCCTGGTCGTGTTCGACCCGGAGCAGGTCACCTACGCGCAGCTGCTGTCGACCTTCTTCGAGAGCCATGATCCCACGCAGGGCATGCGCCAGGGCAACGACGTCGGCACCCAATACCGCTCGGCGATCTACTACGCCGACGAAGCGCAGCGGGAGCAGGCCGAGGCGGCCAAGACGGCGTACAGCGCCAAGCTGGCCTCCGTGGGCATGGGCCCGGCGACGACCGAGGTCGCCGCGGCCGGCCCGTTCTACTACGCCGAGGACTACCACCAGCAGTACCTGGAGAAGAACCCCTTCGGCTACTGCCCTGACCACGGCACCGGGGTCAGCTGCCCCGTGGGACTATTCGCCACGACGTCCTGAGCAGTGGCCCCTAGCCACCCGGCGGAGCCACCCGCCCAGCCGGACGGCCGCGCGGCGCAGCTCACCAGCCGGCGCCGTGCACCTCGTGGCCCGGCGCCACAGCGAGCAGGCCGCGGTAGGCGCGGGTGACGTCGGAGCCGCCGTTGACCACCGCGTCGACCTCACGGGCAATGGGCATGTCGATGCCGGCGTCGGCCGCCAGCTTCATGACCACCGACGCCGCCTTCACCCCTTCCGCCACCTGAGTCATCCCGGCGAGGATCTCGGCGATGGACTGTCCGCGCCCGATCAATTCGCCGACGTGGCGGTTGCGACTGTGCGGGCTGGTGCAGGTGACCACGAGGTCGCCCATTCCGGCCAGCCCGGGGAACGTGTCCCGGTGCCCGCCGAGCGCCTCGCCCAGACGGGTCATCTCCCGCAGCGCCCGGGTGATGACCATGGCCCGGGTGTTGTCGCCGGCTCCGATGCCGTCGCCCATGCCGACCGCGATCGCGAAAACGTTCTTCAGCGCTCCGGCGATTTCCACGCCGTCGACGTCGGTGGCCGAGTAGATGCGAAACCGTGGGGTGCGGAACAGCTCCCTCAGCTGGGCGGCCTGGTGCTGGTCGGGCATGGCGATGACCGCCGCGGCGGCGTAGCCCCCGGCCACTTCCCGGGCGATATTCGGCCCGGCCAGGACGCCGGCCGGGTGCCCCGGCAGCACGTCGTTGATCACCTGGCTCATCCGCTTGCGGGAGCCCTGCTCGAGCCCCTTGACCAGGTGGATGACCGGGATCCACGGCCGCACCATGGGCGCGAGCTGGACGAGCACGTCGCGGAACCCGTGCGACGGCACGGCCATCACCAGCACGTCGGCCGGCTCCACCGCTTGGGCCAGCTCGGCGGTGGCCCGCAGGCCCGCGAAGACGGTGCGCTCACCCAGGTAGCGGCTGTTGGTGTGACCGGTGTCGATCTCCTCAGCGGTCTCCGCCGATCTCGCCCACAGGACGGTCGGGTTCTTCCGGGCGATGATCGAGGCGACCGTCGTACCCCACGATCCGGCGCCGACGACCGCGACGCGGGGCTGGCGGCGGTCCATCGGGACATCATGACCGCAGGGACCGGGGTGCGGCCACCGATGTCCGCGTCGGTGGACCTCGAGCGCGGGGCGCGGCGCCACGGCCGATTGCGGCCGTAGGCTCGATGCGTGCCCGAGTTGCCCGAGGTGGAGGCGCTGTGTGCGTTCCTGCGCGAGCGTGCAGTCGGCCGCGCCGTAGCCCGAGCCGACGTGGCCGCCTTCTCCGCGGTGAAGACGTTCGATCCGCCCCTGAGCGCGCTGTACGGACTGAGCGTCACCGGCGCATCACGACACGGCAAGTTTCTCGACATCGACGTCGACGGCCTTCACCTGGTCATCCACCTGGCCCGCGGGGGCTGGCTGCAGTGGCGCGAGGGGCTTAGCCCCGCCCCGCCCAAGCCCGGTCGCGGTCCGCTGGCCTTCCGCCTGCACCTCGCCCCGGAGTTCGACGGTGGCCCGGTCAGCGGCTTCGACCTGACCGAGGCCGGCACGCAGAAACGCCTCGCCGTGTACCTGGTCCGTGACTCACTCGAGGTACCGGGCATCGCCCGACTCGGCCCCGACGCCCTCGACCCGGTCCTCGATCCGGCGCGGCTCGGTGAGGTCCTGCGCGCCCACAGCGCCCGCATCAAGGGCGTCCTCACCGATCAGAGCGTCCTGGCCGGCATCGGCAACGCGTACTCCGACGAGATCCTGCACGTCGCTCGGCTCTCGCCGTTCAAGCTGGCGACCAAGCTGACCGACGACGAACTCGAGCGCTTGCACTCGGCGATGCACTCTGTGCTGACCGACGCGGTCGAGCGGTCGGTGGGGCAGAAGGCGGCCACGCTCAAGAGCGAGAAGCGCAGCGGCCTGCAGGTGCACGGGCGCGCCGGCCTGCCCTGTCCGGTCTGCGGCGACACGGTGCGCGAGGTGTCCTTCGCCGACAAGTCCTTCCAGTACTGCCCGACCTGCCAGACCGAGGGCCGGGAGCTGGCCGATCGACGGCTGTCGCGCCTGCTGCGCTGAGCGCCGGGCCACCAAGCCGCCCGCGAGGAGAACGTCCGATGCATCTGCCCCCCGTACCGCACATCGACGCCGCGGACGTCGATGCTGCGCTGGCCGACGGAGCCCTGCTGCTCGATGTGCGCGAGGACGAGGAGTACTCGGCCGGCCACATCGCCGACGCGGTGCACGTGGCGATGAACACCCTGCCGCAGCGCTGGCGTGAGGATCCTGACCTGCTGGCGGCGGACCGGCCGATCGTCGTGGTCTGCCGGGTCGGCAGCCGGTCGGCTGCGGTCACCGCCTGGCTGCGCGGCCAAGGATTCGAGGCCAGCAACCTCGAGGGCGGCATGGTGGCCTGGGCGGTCCAGCGACGGCCGATGACCAGCACGGACGGGTCCCCCGCCCGGGTGGCTTGAGCGTGGCCGCAGCGTCGTCGTACAGCCCGGCGGGGCCTTCGTGGACGAGCCCGGCGGGGCCTTCGTGGACGAGCCCGGCGGGGCCTTGGTCGACGAGCCCGGCCGGCGGTGTGCGGCGATGAACCCGGCCCGGCGCCGCCGACGGACGACCCCTGCGGCCGCCGGGCCGGTGACCGGACGGACCATGGTCGTCGCCCACCGCGGCGCCAGCACGGTGCAGGCCGAGCACACCCTGCTCGCCTACCGCCAGGCGCTCGACAGGGGAGCCGACGGGCTCGAATGCGACGTGCGGCTGACCCGGGACGGTCACCTCGTCTGCGTGCACGACCGCCGCGTCGACCGCACCAGCGACGGGCGCGGCGTGGTCAGCGACCTGGACCTGGCCCGGCTGGCCGAACTCGACTTCGCCTCCTGGCACGCCGGCACGGGCGAACAATGGCCCGACTCAGCCGACGACCTTATGAGCGACGAGCCGTACCTGGCCGGCGTCGCCCCCGACCGTGATGCGGACACCGGTCGGGTGCTCACCGTGGACGTACTGCTCGCCCTGTGCGCCGACGCCGGGCGCCCGGTCACTCTGCTGATCGAGACCAAGCATCCGACCCGCTACGCCGGGCTGGTGGAAAAGGAGCTGGTGCGCCGGCTGCGCCGCTTCGCACTGGCGGGCGCGGCGGGGCCGGGCGGCGGACGCCGACCTCCCGCCCCGGTCTCGACGGCTCCGTCCGGCGTCCAGGTCGTGGTGATGAGCTTCGCGCCGATCGCCTTGCGCCGGGTTCGCCTGCTCGCGCCAGACCTGCCGACGGTGCTGCTGCTCGACCGGTTGGCGCCGATCCGCCGCAGCGGCGAGCTGCCGACCGGTACCGCCATCGCCGGACCCGGTCTGGCCGTCCTGCGACAGGACCCCGACTTTGTCGCCCGCGCACACGCCCGGGGCAACCAGGTGTTCGTGTGGACGGTCGACGCGGCCGAGGACGTGCGCTTCGTGCTCGACCTCGGCGTCGACGCAGTGATCACCAACGATCCGGTCACCGCGCTGCGCGTCCGAGGCTAGGTCGGCAGGCCGCGCATCACCCGCAGGGCCACGGACAAGGTGGCCAGGTCGCAGGTGTCCCGACCAAGGGCCTCGGCCACCGTGTTACGCGCCCGGGCCACGCGCTCGGCGTTGGCGCTCTCCCACCTCCGCAGCCGCTCCTCGGCCGGCTGGTCGGCGCCGGTGGTGCGAAGCACCGCCGACGTGATCGCCGACAGCGCGGCGTAGACGTCGTGACGCAGGGCGGCGCGGGCCAGCGCCGACCACCGGTCCACCCGGGGCAGGGCCGTGACCGCAGTAAGCATGCGGTCCACGCTGAACCGCTCGGAGACGGTGAAGTGCAGCTGCGCCACCTCCTCGGCCGGGCGGCCGCGCTCAGCGGCGATCTCGACGACGTCGAGCAGGAGGTAGGCGGAAAGCAGCGTGGCGATGCGCGTTGCCAACTCCGTCGGGACCCCCATGGTGACCAGCCGGTCCACGTCGGACTGGAGGGCCAGCCGCTCGTCACCGCGCAGCATCCTCGGCACCCGGTCGGACAGCTCGCGCACGGCCGGACGGAACCGGTCGATCTCGGCGCCGACGTCACCAAGCGGATACCGCACGTCGATCAGCCAGCGGGTGGCGCGGTCGGCCAGCCGGCGGATGTCGAAGTAGGCCGCGTCCTGGGCCTCGGTGGACACCTGGTTGTCCAGCGCCTCGATGTCACGCCACAACGACTCAAGGTCGAACACCTCGCGGGTGATCGTGTACGCCAGCGTCACCTGCGCCGAGTCGGCCCCCGTCTCCTCGACCGCGCGGAACGCGAACGTCGTCCCGGCCCGGTTGACCATGTCATTGACCACCGACGTGACGACGATGTCGCGGTGCAGCGGATGCGCCCGCAGCGATCCGGCGAAGCGCTCGGCGATCGAGTGCGGGAAGTAGCCGGCCAGCGCCCGGCCCAGCCACGTGGAGTCGGGCACGCCCGAGTCGATCAGACGCTCGGTGAGGTTGATCTTCACGTAAGCCAGCGCGACGGCGAGCTCGGGTGAGAGCAGGCCGAGGCCGGCGACTTCGCGCTGCACCAATTCCTTGTCGGTGGGCAGGAACTCGAGGCCACGGTCGAGCCGGGCGGTGCCTTCCAGGTCGCGCAGCAGCCGCCCGTAGACGCCCACCATCGGCCCGGCCAGACGTCGTTCCAGGCCGAGCAGCACGTTCTGCTCGTAGTTGTCGCGCAGCACCGCGGCGGCTACCTCGTCCGCGCAGGAGCCGAGCAGGCGATTGCGGTCCCGATGCTCGAGGCTGCCGGCGGCGACGGCCTGGTCGAGCAGAATCTTGATGTTCACCTCGTGGTCGGAGGTGTCCACGCCGGCCGAGTTGTCGATCGCGTCCGTGTTGATCCCGCCCCCACCCCGGGCGAACTCGATGCGGCCAAGCTGGGTGAAGCCGAGGTTGCCTCCCTCGCCGACCACCCGGCAGCGCAGCTGCGCGGCGTCCACGCGGATCGGGTCGTTGGCCTTGTCCCCGACGTCGACGTTGGTTTCGGTGGTGGCCTTGACGTAGGTGCCGATGCCACCGTTCCACAGCAGATCGACGGGCGCGCACAACACCGCGCGCATCAAGTCGGCCGGCGCCAACTCCGTGGTGCCGGCCGACAGCCCCAGTCGCTCGGCCACTGGCGGGCTGACCGGAATGGTCTTAAGCGTGCGCGCGTACACGCCTCCACCAGCCGAGATGTGCTGCGGGTCGTAATCGGCCCAGGAGGATCCGGGCAGCGCGGCCAGACGCTTGCGCTCCGCGAAGGCCACGCCCGGATCCGGGTCGGGATCAAGGAAGACGTGACGGTGGTCGAACGCGGCCACCAGGCGGAGCTGGTCGCTGAGCAGCATGCCGTTGCCGAAGACGTCGCCGGACATGTCGCCGATGCCGACCACCGTGACCCGTTGGGTGGCCACGTCCACCTCGCGCTCGCGGAAGTGGTACTCCACTGACCGCCAGGCCCCGCGGGCGGTGATGCCCATGGCCTTGTGGTCGTAACCCACCGAGCCGCCCGACGCGAAGGCGTCACCCAGCCAGAACCTGCGCTGAACGGCGATCACGTTGGCCACGTCGGAGAAGCGGGCGGTGCCCTTGTCCGCGGCGACCACCAGGTACGGGTCGTCGGAGTCGTAGCGCCGCACCCGTGGCGGCGGTTGCACCGCCCGGTGCCCGGCCGCGTCGGTGACGTAGTTGTCGGTGATGTCGAGCAGGGCGGAGACGAAGGCCCGGTAACAGGCCACTCCCTCGGCGGCCGAGGCGTCGCGATCGAGGGCCGGATCGGGCAGCTGCTTGGCCACGAAGCCACCCTTGGCTCCGACCGGGACGATCACTGCGTTTTTGATCATCTGGGCCTTGACCAGCCCCAGGACCTCGGTGCGGAAATCTTCGCGACGGTCCGACCAGCGCAGCCCCCCGCGGGCGACCGGACCGAAGCGCAGGTGCACGCCTTCGACCGACGGCGAGTACACCCACACCTCGAAGCGGGGCAGCGGCTGGGGCAGGCCGTCGACCTGGTGCGGGTCGAGCTTGAAGGCCAAGGCCCAGCGGATCGACGGTGGATCGTCGGCGGCGTCACCGGTCCGGCCGGACGGAGCCGGCACCGCAGTACCGGAGGTCGCAGCCGCCGCGGCCTCGACCGTCGACGGCCGGTTGGGTGAGGCCGACAGGTCGACCCGAAAGGCGTTGGTCCGCAACGTGGCCAGGATCAGGCCCATCAGGGAACGCAGGATCCGGTCCTGATCGAGGCTGGCCACGGAGCCCAGGGCCTCACGGATGTCGGCGGTGATCGCGGCCGGGGCGGCGGGATCGTCCTGGGCCAGATCCGCCACCTCGGCGGCCGGGTCGAAGCGCGCCTCGAACAACTCGGCTAGCCGACGGGCCAGGCGCGGATGGTCGATCAGCGCCTGTTCGACGTAGCCCTGGCTGTACTGACTGCCGGCCTGGCGCAGGTACTTGGCGTAGGCCCGCAGGATCGTCACCTGGCGCCAGGTTAGGCCGGCCCGCAGGACCAACTCGTTGAACCGGTCGGGTTCGACGTCACCGCGCCAGAGGCGCCGTAGCGCCTCGAGCAGATTGGCCACCCGATCCTCTCCGGCCTCGTGCTCGTCCTCGGGCTCGAGGTCCACGCCGGGCGGGAGGCCGAGGCCGAAGTCGTAGATCCACGCCGGGCCGCCGTCGTGGCGGTCGATCTCGTAGGGTCGCTCGTCGAGGACCTCGATGCCCAAGTAGCTGAGCAGCGGCAGCGCGCGAGCCAGCGAGATGTGGGTGCCGGTGCGCAGGATCTTCAGCCGCCGCGACGCCGGGTCGGAGGCCGGCGGCGTGTAGAGATCGAAGGCCAAGCCGTCGGCTGCCGGCAACTGCTCGAGCCGGCGGATGTCGCGCACCGCGGTGGCGGCCGGGAAGTCCTCCTTGTAGGCCTCCGGAAAGGAGCGGTCGTAGCGGCGGATGAGCCGTTGGCCCTCCTGCTCGCTGGTGGCCAGCAGCAGCAGGTCGGCCAGGTCGTCGCCCCACCGCCGGGTGACCTCGGTGATGCGTGCCTCGACCTCGCGGTAGTCCGGCGTGGGCACCGGCTCGCCCGGACGCAGCGTCACCAGGTAATGCAGGCGGGCCAGCCCGAGGTCGGAGATGCTGTTCTCGCGATCGATGAGCGAGCCCGGCCAGCGCTCGGCCACCACCTCGCGCACCTGGCGGACGGTTTCGGGCCCGAGGCGCTCGGCCGGCAGGTACACCAGCACCGAGACGAAGTCGCGGTTGAGGTGCACCCGGCTGAAGACTCCGATCCCGCCGCGCTCGGCCCGATTGGCGACGAGGGTGGCCAGGTTGAGCAGGTCGGCCGAGTCCGCCTCGAGCAGCTCGTCGCGGGGCAGAGTGCGCAGCGCGGCCACCAGCTGCCGGCCCGTGTAGCTGTTGGCCCGTACGCCGGCGTGGGCCAGCACGTCCTTGACCCGCCGGCGCAGCACCGGCACCCGGCTGACCCCGGCGTCGGCGCTCTCGTCGAACAGGCCGAGGAAAACGTGGATCTTGGCCGACTCCCCGGGTGCGCCCGGGGCCACCACACTGACGCAGTCGTAGCGCACCGCGCGCAGGACGGTGGACATCAGCGGGGACTTGAAAACCACCACGGGCGCGCCGCTGCGGTAGGCCGGCAGCAGCTCGAGCGCGGACACCGTCCGGTTGCCGCGGAGGACGCCACTGACGGCCCGCTCCATCCGTGGCCCGGCTCCGCGGCCGCCTGAGCCCGCCGGGGCGTAACCGGCCAGTTCGTTGGCCGAGTACGCAGCGTGACCCAGGATCATGAAGTTGCCGTCGGCCAGCCACCGCAGCAGCGAACCGGCCTCAGCGCTGGTCTCGCGGTCGAACTGCCCCGGGTCGTCGGTCAAGGTGTCGGCGAGGGCGCGGATCAGGGCGTAGGTGACCGGTGCGTCGTCGACGGCGTGGTGGACGTCGGTGAGCACCGCGCGCAGACCGGCGGCGATCTCCTCCTGCTCGCTGGCCGGCACCGCCGGGATCTCGGCGTACATCCACGACTCGCCGGTGGCGCCGTCGGGCAGCTCGGCGGTATCGGCGATGTCGTGGACGGCGAGCAGGCGCCCGTCGTCGTCCCGAGTGACCACCAGGTGTGGATGCAGCAGGTTCTCGACCGGATGGCCGGTGACCTTGAGCTCGGAGCGGACGGAATCGACGAGGTACGGGGCGTCGGCGGTGACGATCTCCACCGCTGACGTCTCGGTGTTCACCGTCCGCACCCGGACGAGCGTGGCCTCGGGCCGGCGGACGTCGCCGAAGCGGTGATGCTCTCGCGCCACCGCGTCGAGATAGGCCTGCGGATAGCCCGGCAGTTGGGTTCCGACGTGGGCCAGGTAGCGAACCGCGAAGCTCGCCTCGTCACACATCTGGTCGGTGGTCATCAGGTGGCGGTCATCGGGCGGGTGTTGCGGTGGACATCGGGCTCGGTCACCTCGTTGTGACGTCACGGGTGGGCAGGGGCTGCCCCCATCGAACCACTTCGGGCGATGGCGTGGGCCGAGACGACGGCCACTGTGCCGGCCGAGCAGCGAGCTGGCCGGCGGTGCCCGAGCGCGCCAGGCTGAGCCCATGGACCCTCATGCCACAGCCGATGGAGCGTCCGACCCCCTGCCCGAGACGGTCTCGTTGGGCCGGCCCGACGCCGCGGTGACGATCCGGCCGGCGACCGTGCACGACGCCGACGCGGTGACGGCCCTGGTCCGCGCGGCGTACGCCCACTACGTACCCCGAATCGGGCGCGAACCGCTGCCGATGACCGCTGACCACCGGGCGCAGATCGAGGCCGGCACGGTGTGGGTGGCCCCGGGCGACGGGCGGATCCGCGGCGTCCTGGTGCTGGTTGCCGCGCCGGACCAACTCCTGGTCGACAACCTGGCCGTCGACCCGCGCGACCAGGGCACGGGGCTCGGCGGCCTTCTCCTTGCGTTCGCCGAGGATCGCGCCCGGGCGGCCGGACGAGCCGAGGTACGCCTCTACACCCACGAGAAGATGGTCGAGAACCGCGCGTTCTACGCCCGTCGCGGCTTCGTCGAGACCGGCCAGGCGCAGGAGGACGGATTACCCCGCGTCTTCCTGCGCAAGCCGGTGTAGCCGTGCAGCCAGGCGGCGCCGGGGAGGAAGATGCGCAGGTGAGCACGATCCCCGACACCGCCGCCGCGCGCCCCACCCCCACCAGCGCGTCCTACTCGATCACCGTGCGCCTGCACGCCCAGCCCCAGCCGGCCGTGGTGGGCGTGATCGCAACCACGGTCGGCGCGGCCGGCGGCGTGGTCACCGCGATCGACGTCAGCGAGTCCCGTCACGACCGGCTCACCATCGACGTCACCTGCTCGGCCGCGGACGGCGCGCACGCGCAGGAGATCGTCGCCGCGCTGGCCGCAATCGACGGGGTGACGGTGTACCGGGTCAGCGACCGGACGTTCCTCCTGCACCTGGGCGGGAAGATCTCCGTGGAGTCCAAGGTCCCGCTGCGCACCCGCGACGACCTGTCCATGGCCTACACGCCGGGGGTCGGGCGGGTGTCGCTGGCCATCGCCGCCCATCCCGAGGACGTCAGCCGGCTCACGGTCAAGGGCAACGCGGTGGCGGTCGTGACCGACGGGTCGGCCGTGCTGGGGCTGGGCAACCTCGGACCCGGCGCCGCCCTGCCGGTGATGGAGGGCAAGGCCGCATTGTTCAAGCGCTTCGCCGGCATCGATGCTTGGCCGATCTGCCTCGACACCCAGGACCCGGACGAGATCGTGCGGATCGTGCGCGGCATCTCCCCGGGCTTCGGCGGCATCAACCTCGAGGACATCTCGGCGCCGCGCTGCTTCGAGATCGAGCGCCGCCTGCGAGCCGAGCTCGACATCCCCGTGTTCCACGACGACCAGCACGGCACCGCGATCGTCGTGCTCGCCGCCCTCACCAACGCCCTGCGCTGCGTCGACAAGCTCCTGCCCACCGCCCGCATCGTGGTGTCCGGCGGAGGCGCCGCCGGCACGGCGATCGTGCACCTGCTACTGGCCGCCGGCGCGCAGCACGTCCTCGTCTACGACAAGGAAGGCATCCTCGCCCCGGACGACGAGCGCCTGGACGCGGCCAAGCGGGCGCTGGCCAGCCGGACCAATCCCGAGGGCGTCACCGGCAGCCTGCACGACGCCCTGGTCGGCGCCGACGTGTTCATCGGCGTGAGTGCGCCGCGGATCATGGCCGCGGAGTGGATCGCCGAGATGGCGCCCCGGGCGGTTGTCTTCGCGCTGGCCAACCCGGACCCCGAGGTCGACGTCGACGCGGCTCAGCAACTGGCCACGATCGTGGCCACCGGACGCAGCGACTACCCGAATCAGATAAACAATGTGCTGGCCTTTCCCGGCGTCTTCCGTGGTCTGCTCGATGCGCGAGCCCGTGAAGTCACCACCGAGATGTTGCTGTCCGCCGCGGCCGCGCTGGCGGCGTGCGTCTCCGACGAGCAGCTCAACGCCTACTACATCGTCCCCAGCGTGTTCGACGAAGCCCTGCCCAAGGCGGTGGCCGCCGCGGTGCAGGGCGCTGCGGGGGGCCGTCCGGCCGGGGTGACGGGCTGATGTCGTTCTCTGGTCCGCTTCAGCTGCACAACGTCCTTCGGGCCCTGGCCGGTTGCCGCGGCTCTATCCAGTCGCCGCTGTACCTCAGGCGCTGATCGCCGCCACCCCGGCCGCCACCGCGAAGGCGGTGAACATCAGCCCGGCCACCCGCTGGAACCAGTGCACCGGCACCCGGTGCAGCACGACCTGGCCGAGGAACGTGGCCAGCACGGCCACGCCGACCAGGGCCAGGAACGCCCCCAGCCCCACGGCCAGCGGCTCGCCATGGCGGGCGACCAGACCCGCAGTGACCAGCTGGCTGGCGTCACCCCACTCCGCGGCAAACAGCACGCCGAAAGCAATGGCGGCGATGCGCCGGTCCGACAGCTGGCCGGTGGGTGTGGCCGCCGTCTCGTCCGCGGGATCGTCGCCACGAAAGCCCTCGCGCAGCAGCAGCCCGGCTCCGGCCGCGAAGAGCACGGCGACCGCGCCCTCCAGCACCCGCTCGGGCAGGAGCCGCAGCAGGCCACCGGCGGTGACGGCGATGACGCACTGGATGGCGAATGCGGCGGCCACGCCGACCAGCACCGGTGCGCGCCGGTAGCGGGTGGACAGCACCAACGTGGCGACCAGCGTCTTGTCCGGCAGCTCGACCAGTAGCACCGCGACGAAGGCGATCGCGAACGCGGCGGCGAAGGTCGACATCACCGGACATCCTCCCCCGCGCCGGAGGCTCGGCGAACCCGACAGTCCGGCCGATCTACGCATCTGCGCCCTAGCCTGGGCGATGATGCTCACTGCGCTCGCCGTCGGCGCGCTCGTCATCGGGCTGATCGCTTTGGTGGCGGGCGTGCTCGCGCTGCGCACGCTCGGCCAGCTTCGGCGCAGCGTCGGGCTGCTCGGGCGCGGACCGAACGGGCGACGGGAGACGTTCGTCGAGGTCGCCGCCCGTCAGATCGAGGTCAGCGAGCGGACCCGCGCCGACTTCGAGGAATTGAGCCGCGCGGTCGGTCGGGTCATCGAGTCGTTGCGAGCCCGGGTCGACTCGGACCTGGGGGCGGCCTACGGCTCACTGCGTGACGAGCTGAACGCGGTCAGGACCGATGCCGACCGGCGCACGGCCGACACCGCGGCTGGAGTGGAAGCTCGTCTCGACGCGCTCAAGGACGTGGTCGACCGCGAGCTGGTCGATATCCGGCAACGGCTCTCGGCCGATACGGCCGCCGCGCTGGACACGGTGTCCACCGAGCGGTCCGGGCTCCATGACGCGGCCGAGCTCCAGCGCAGGCAGCTGGGGGAGCTGGCCGACCGGGTCCAGGTCGCGCTCGGCGCATCCCTGCGCCGCGTGGCCCTGGTCCGTTTCGACGCGTTCGACGACTTGAGCGGGCGCCTGTCGTTCGCGCTGGCCCTGCTCGACGGACGTGGCGACGGCATCGTGCTGAGCTCGCTGGCCGGGCGGACCGAGAGTCGGCTCTACGCGAAGCCGGTGGCCGGTGGCGCCGGCGTGAACGACCTCTCCCCTGAGGAGCAGGAGGCGGTCACCGCGGCCATGCGGACCCGCTGAGGACACGCCGACGCTCGCTACCCTCGCCCGGTGGCTGCCCGATACGCGTTCCTTGGTCCGCGCGGCACCTTCGCCCACGCCGCCCTGCGCACGCTGCCCGAGGCGGCCGACGCCGAGCTGGTGCCGTTCGGGTCCGTGACCCAGGCCGTCGACGCGGTGCGGGCCGGTGCCGTCGACGGTGCCCTGGTTCCGCTGGAGAACTCGGTCGAGGGCGCGGTGCCGGCCACCTTGGACGAGCTGGCCGGCGCCGGCTCCCCGCTGGTCATCGTCGCCGAGACCTACCTGCCCGTGGTTTTCGACCTGCTGGCCCGGTCCGGCACCGAGCTCCACCAGGTGGCGTCCGTGGCCACGCATCCGCACGCCGAGGCCCAGGTGCGCCGTTTCCTGCTCGACCGGGTGCCCGACGCCACCGTCACGCTGTTGGCGTCGACCGCAGCCGGCGCGGCGGCGGTGGCCGACGGCCAGTTCGACGCCGCAGTGGCACCCCCGGCGGCCGGCGAGCTGTACGACCTGACCGCGCTGGCCACCGACATAGCCGACCACACCGGTGCCGTGACCCGCTTCGTCCTCCTCGCCCGTCCCAGCGTGCCCAGCCCGCCGAGCGCGAACGACCGCACCAGCCTGGTGGCCTATCTGCGGGAGAACCACTCCGGCGCACTGCTCGAGATCCTCACCGAGTTCGCGATGCGCGGGGTCAACCTGACGCGCATCGAGTCCCGGCCGACCAAGGCCCGGGTGGGCCAGTACTGCTTCACCATCGACTGCGAGGGCCACATCGCCGAGGCTCGCGTAGGCGACGCCTTGGCCGCGGTGCACCGCATCTGCGCCGACGTGCGGTTCCTCGGCAGCTATCCCCGCGCCGATGGCCGGCAGGCGCCGGTGCCGATGGGGCGCACCGACGGCGAATTCGCCGAGTCGGTGCAGTGGCTGCGCACCGTCCGCGACACCGGAACCGCCTGATCCTCACGTGGCTCAGAGGTACAGGCCGGTGCCTTCGTCGACGCGACCGGCGGCCACCGCATGCACGTCGCGCTCGCGCAGCAGCAGGTAGTCCTCGCCGGAGATCTCGACCTCGTGGCGATCATCCGGGCTGAACAGGACGCGATCGCCGAGTTCCACCGCGCGCACGTGGTTGCCGACGGCCAGCACCTCGCCCCACGTCAATCGCCTGGACACCTGCGCCGTCGCCGGGATGACGATGCCGCCCGATGAGCGCCGCTCGCCGTCCTCGGCCGACAGCCTCACCAGCAGCCGGTCGTGGAGCATCTTGATCGGCAGTCGGCTGGGCGAGCTCACCGCTCCACCCTAAAGCGCGCTTCAGGCCCAGCCGAGCTCGTGCAGGCGCTCGTCGTCGATGCCGACGTGGTGGCCAAGCTCGTGCACCACGGTCACCGCGATCTGCGCGGCCAGCTCCTGTTCGTCGGTACAGACGCGCATCAACGGTCGGCGGTAGAGGGTGACCTGGTCGGGCAGGGCGAAGGAGTAGTCCGTTGTCCGCTCGGTCAGCGCGATGCCGTGATACAGCCCGAGCAGCCCGGGTTGACCCTCGGCCTCGTCCTGCACCTGGATCATCACGTTGTCGAGCATGGCCACGATCTGCGGTGGCAGGCGATCGAGTGCTTCGCCGACCAGCTCCTCGAACCGCTCCGCCGACACCTCGACCACCAACCCAGTGTGCCCTGGTGCCCGTGTGCCCGGTCAGGTCAGCGAGGCAGCGATGATCAGCCCGAGCGCGACGTGCGTGGCGGCCAAGGCGATGGACGTCGGGCGGTAGTGCTCGTCGTGCAGGAGGGCGTCGACGTCGATGCGCAACACGAACTCGAGCGCGCGCATGGCCAGCACGAGAGCAAGGATGCCGACCAAGCCGAACACCGCGGTCGAGATGAGACCGTCGAGGAGGTGACCGCCGCTGGTGAAGATGCAGGTGACCACGATGATCGCGATGGCCGCCGCTCCGCCGACCGCTACGGCCACTGCGTTCGGACGGCCGCGCGCGACGAGGTCGTTGAGCCGGCCGGGCGTCGTCAGGTCGACCAGCACGAAACCTGCGGCGATGAGCACCGCCCCGAGGGCGGCGTAGACCAACAACGCGCCCACGCCGTGCAGCAGGTCATGGCCGAACCCGGGCTCGAGGGCAACGCTGCGGTGGGACACGGGCACTCCTCTGTCAGACGGTGACGCCGGACCGGGTCGGCGCGGCAACGCGGCGGAGCATCACTGACCACCGGTGGCCGGCGTTATTGCGTGGGGGACGAACGAGGACCGGTCGTCGGTGACCAGCCCGACCGACTCACGGATGCCCAGCCCGGCCGACTCGTCGCCGACCACCCACGCGCCGAGCACCGGGTGTTGGCCGTCGAAGGCGGGCAACGGATCGAAGGCCTGGTAGACGTAGCCCTCGTCGCCGTACTCGCCGGCCGTGGCCACCGTCCCTTCGGGCGTCACGATGGTCATGCTGGCGCCCTCGCGACCGAGCTTGGGCTTGCGGATGTATTCGGTGAGCGGCCCGGGGTCGTCGAGGAAGGCCGGCAGCAGGGACGGGTGGCCGGGATGCAATTGCCACAGCACGGCCAGGATCGCCTTGTTCGACAGAAGCGCTTTCCACGCCGGCTCGATCCAGGTGGTGGTGTGACCGCGGCTGGTCGGGGCCGAGGGATCGGGCCCGGTCCGGGGCCGGCCGAGCCGGCCGAGGCCGGCCGCGCTGAGGTCAGCGGCCGAGACCACGCCCACCGGCATCGAGGCCATGGCCTGCCGACCGAACGGGTCGCGAATCAGCCACTCCCACGGGTACAGCTTGAACAGGGTTTCGATCGGCTCACCGGCGAGGTCGACGAAGCCCTGCCGGTCGTCGTCCCAGCCGAGGTCCTCGATGGCCAGGCCCACCGTGTCGAATCCGGCTTCGGCCGCGGTCTCCTGCAGATAGGCCGTCGTCAGGTGGTCCTCCCCGGTGGTCTCCAGGTTCGTCCAGGTGAAGTGGATCGTGCTCGACGCCAGGCCGTCCCCGCCGAGATGGGTCCACCGCTCGACCAGCCGCTCGTGCAAGGAGTTCCATTGGTCATGGTCGGGCAGGACGTCCTTGAGCCAGTGCCACTGCAGGATGCTGGCCTCGAGCAGGGTGGTCGGTGTGTCGGCGTTGTACTCCAGCAGCTGGGCCGGGCCGGTGCCGTCGTAGCGCAGGTCGAAGCGGCCGTAGAGGTGACCGTCGCGCCGGCGCCACGAGTCGACGATGGCCGGCCAGGTGAACTCGGGCAGCGCGAAGTCGCGGAAGCGCTCCGCGGCGATCACGTGCTCGACCGCCTCCAGGCACATGAGATGCAGGCCCTCGACCTGAGCCTCGAGCAGGAGCACCTCGTCGAGGTCGAACTCGTAGTACACCGACTCGTCCCAGTACGGACGGGCGGCGCCGGGCGGCAGCAACAGGCTGTCTTCGTAGACCAGGCCCTGGGAGACGACCGTGTCCAGCCAGCCCGCCCGCGGATCGATCGTGCGCCGGCGCATCAGCCGGTGCCGGACCCGAGCCGGCCGCCGAAGCCGCCGCGACGGATCGTGCGCCCGGAGTCGGTCTTGATGCCGCCGCTCTTCGGCGCGGTGACCGAGCCGCCGGCGTAGCGGCCGTTGTTGACCGACCCGCCGTAGTAGTAGTGGTACTGCGAGCCGCCGTAGAGGAAGAAGACGCCGCTCGGCGTGCCCCGGTCGCAGTAGGTCGCCGACACCGGCTGCTGGTTGGGGTCCACGCAGTGTGCGGTTGTCGACCGGTCGGTCAGGTAGAACGACGCCGCGATCCCCACCACGCCCAGGGTCGCCGCGGAGCCGATCAGCACGCGGCGACGGGCGCGGCGGTGCCGCTCGTCCTCGGCGCGGGCTTCGTCGCGGACGTCCTGGTCGATCAGGCGGCGGCGGGCGGTGGCCGGATTCGCGGGCCGCCGACGGGTGCCCGCGCCCTGCCGGGTGATCGCGCCGCGACGGACCTTGGCTGGTCGCCGTACCGACGTGGCCGGACCGGCCGATTGGTCGCCCGATTGATCGGCGTCGACAGCGGCTTCCGCCGCGGGCGGATTCACCTCGGCGCCGGGCGGGGCGGGCGGTTGGTCCGGTTCGGGACCGCCGGACTCGCCGGGACGGTCCGGATCGGTCATGGGCGGCGTCCTCGCGGCTGACTGGGGCGGTGGCGACGAGCGATCCCACGACGATCGTCGCTCGGAAAGCTACCGTGTCCGCTCCGCGACGACTGGGCCGCGTCCGGGTTCAGCCCTGGCCGGCGGCGGGACTCGTCACCGCACGAGCCGAACCGCCGGGTTCGCTACTTCTCCAGAGTGAACCAGATGCCGATCACCACGCCGGCCGCGGCCACGGCGAAGCACAGGCCGGCCAAGGCGAAGCGGGCGACGACGGGGCGGGCGGCGGCACGGGCCCCCTCGGCCTCGGCCAGGTTCCGGGCCCCGAATGCGAACCCCCCGACGATGACCAGACCGGCGACCAGTGAGTAGAGCAACACGCGCCCGGTGGCCGCGAAGTCGATGTAGTCGCTCACGTCACGCTCCCCACCGTGGCTTTGGCCGAGGCCGGCGTGGATCGGCCGGCCAGCGCGCCTTCGTCCACCGCCTCGTCGTTGATGTTGTGGGCACCAACCGGGTCGCGCCGCGAGATCGCGTACACCCCGGCCAGGACGGCCACGGCCAGCACAGCGACGATGACGATGGAGGTGTTGCCGCCGCGCTTGGTGGCGAAGGCGATGCCCGCGGCGACAGCGGCGGCGGCCGGCAGGGTCACGATCCAGGCCACGACCATGCGCCCGGCGATGCGCCACTTGACGTCGGCGGCCTTGCCCATGCCGCTGCCCATCACCGCGCCGGCGGTGATGTGCGTGGTGGACAACGGCAGCCCGTTGCGGGTAGCGATCAGCAGCACGGCGGCGGCGGAGGTCTCGGCGGCGAAGCCCTGCGGCGACTCGACCTGCGTGAGCCGGTGCCCCATCGTGCGGATGACTCGCCAGCCACCGAGGTAGGTGCCGGCGGCGATGGCCAGCGCGCACGACGCGATCACCCAGGTGGGCGGGTCCGAGCCCTTGTCCAGCCGGGCGTCGGCGATCAGGGCCAGGGTGATGATGCCCATGGTCTTCTGGGCGTCATTGGTGCCGTGGGCCAGGGAGACGAGGGAGGCGGACGCGATCTGGCCGAGACGGAAGGTCTTCCTGGTTTCCCTCACTTGGTTGGGGCGGGCGATCCGGTAGGCCACGAAGGTCGCGATGGCGGCGACCAGGCCGGCGATGATCGGCGAGAGCACGGCCGGGATGACGACCTTCGACACGATGCTCTGACCCTTGACCGCCGACGTGCCGGCCGCGACCGCGGTGGCACCGATGACGCCGCCGATCAGAGCGTGCGACGACGACGAGGGAAGACCGAAGTACCAGGTCAGCACGTTCCAGGCGATGCCGCCGAGCAGACCCGCGAACACGATCGGCAGGGTGACCACGTTCTGGTCGACGATCCCGCTGGCGATCGTCGCCGCGACCTTGATCGACAGAAAGGCGCCGACGAAGTTCAGCACGCCGCACAGGGCGACGGCGATGCGGGGCCGCAGCGCCCCGGTGGCGATGGAGGTGGCCATTGCGTTGGCGGTGTCGTGGAACCCGTTGGTGAAGTCAAAGGAGAGAGCGGTGACGACCACCAGCACCAATAGGAGGGTGTTGTGCACGAGTACAACATGACATCCACCTGGCCCCGCGAAACACCGGAACTGAAAGCGTTCACGGAGAGTTCATCTTTCGGTCGAACCGCTGGAATCCGGGCGCCCCCGCGAAGCAGGACGGCGACGGGCCGACGCCGTCGAAAGGCCGGATAGCCTGGGCCGGTGATCGACCTACGGGCCCTGCGCGCCGAGCCGGAGACCTTCCGGGCCTCCCAGCGGGCCCGCGGCGAGGATCCCCGCGCGGTCGACGCGCTGCTGGGCACCGACGACCGCCGCCGGGCCGCGGTGGCGGAGGCCGACGCGCTGCGCGCCGAGCAGAAGCAGATCGGCGCCTCGATCCGCACCGCCGACGCTGCCACCCGCCCGGCGCTGCTGGTACGGGCCCGCGTGCTGGCCGAGCGCGTCGGTGCGGCCCAATCCGCCCAGGCCGAGGCCGACTCGGAACTGCGCACGACCCAGCTGGCGATCAGCAATCTCATCGATCCGCAGGCGCCGCCCGGCGGGGCGGACGACTTCGTGGTGCTCGAGACGGTAGGCACGCCGCCCGCGATCGCCGACCCGCGAGATCACACCCAGATCGGAACGGATCTGGCGGCGATCGACACCGAGCGGGGAGCCAAGGTCTCCGGAGCGCGGTTCTACTTCCTCACCGGCATCGGCGCCCAACTCGAGCTCGCTCTGGTGAACCTGGCGATGGCCCGGGCCGAGCAGTTGGGGTTCGTGCCAGTCATCGCCCCGGCCCTGGTCAAACCGGAGATCATGGAGGGCACCGGCTTCCTCGGTGCGCACGCGGCCGAGGTGTACCGCCTGGCTGAGGACGACCTCTACCTCGTGGGCACGTCCGAGGTGGCCCTGGCCGGCTACCACGCCGGGGAGATCCTCGACCCGGCCGACCTCCCGCTGCGCTACGCCGGCTTTTCGTCCTGCTTCCGGCGCGAGGCCGGCTCCTACGGGCGCGACACCCGCGGCATCATCCGGGTGCACTGGTTCGACAAGGTCGAGATGTTCTCCTACGTCGCGGTCGACGACGCCGACGAGGAGCACCAGCGGCTGCTGGCCTGGGAGCGGGAGTTCCTGGACGCCCTCGAGCTGGCCTACCGGGTCGTCGACGTCGCCGCCGGAGATCTCGGATCGAGCGCGGCCCGCAAGTTCGACCTCGAGGCCTGGTTCCCCTCCCAGGGCGCCTACCGCGAGCTGACGTCGACGTCGAACTGCACGACGTTCCAGTCGCGGCGACTCAACACCCGGGCCCGCGGATCGGCCGGTACCGAGCCGGTGGCGACCCTCAACGGCACGTTGTGCGCCGTGGCTCGCACCATCGCCTGCCTGCTCGACCACCACCAGCGTCCGGACGGCTCGGTGTACGTCCCCGAGGCGCTGCGACCGTTCCTCGGCGGCCGCGACGCCCTCGTGGCGCCGGGGCGCGCAGCTGCCTTCACCGCGCGGTGATGCCGATCCGGCTGCTGGCCAGTGATCTGGACGGCACCCTGCTGCGCAGCGACAACTCCGTGTCGCAACGAACCCGGGCCGCCCTGCAGGCGGCGGACGCGCAAGGCCTGATGGTCGCCTTCGTGACCGGCCGACCGCCGCGGTGGCTGGACGAGGTGGCCGAGGCCACCGGTCACATCGGCATCGCCGTGGCCGCCAACGGAGCGCTGCTCTACGACCTGCACACCGAGCGGGTGGTGGCCGAGCACCTGCTCGATCCGGCCGCGCTGGCCGAGGTGACCACCGCTTTGCGCAAGGCCTTTCCCGACGTGCGCTTCGGCGTGGAGTACGGGCTGGAGTTCGCCTACGAGCCGGACTACCGCCACGACTGGGAGATCACGCCGGTGACCGACCGGCGCGGCCGGCCGCTGCCCACCCCGGTGTCGGACGAGTTGGCCGCGCTCATCGATCGTCCGGCGATCAAGCTGCTGGCCAAGCACCGCACCGCCGACCCCGACGAGTTCCTCCGTGTGGCCAGCGGGCTGCTCGGCGCCCGCGCCAGCGTGACCCGCTCCGGGCACTCGGCCCTGCTCGAGATCGCCGCGCCGGGCATCACCAAGGCCACCGGCCTGGCCGCGCTGGCCGACTCGCACGGCATCGCGCAGTCAGAGGTGGCCGCGGTCGGCGACATGCCCAACGACGTGGCCATGCTGACCTGGGCCGCCCGCAGCTTCGCCGTGGCCAACGCCCATCCGAGCGCCAAGGCCGCGGCCGACGAGGTCATCGGCAGCAACGACGACGACGCCGTGGCCGTCCTCATCGAGCGCCTCCTGAGCGCCGAGGCGGCCGCGACCGAGCGGCCTAGAAGCGCCGAGTCGCTGGGCTGATCTGACCCAGCGGCTCCCTGACGGCTACGAGTCCACCGGCTGCGGACGGCTAGAGGTACTGGCCGGTGCCGTCGCCGGTGACCGGAGCACCGCCGGGGAAGATGCTGCCCGGGCCCGCTCCTTGGGCGGACGCGCCGGGCGGCAGGGCCCGCCCGCGCATGTGTTCGAGCTGCTGGCGCGCGGCCATCTGCTGGGCGAACAGTGCGGTCTGGATGCCGTGGAAGACACCCTCCAGCCACCCGACCAGCTGGGCCTGGGCGATGCGCAGCTCCGGTTCGCTCGGCACGTGGTCCTCGGCGAACGGCAGGGCCAGGCGGCCGAGTTCCTCGCGCAGCTCGGGCGACAGGCCATCCTGCAGCTCGTGCACGGACAGCGAGTGGATCTCCTTCAGGCGCGCCCGACCGGCATCGTCCAGAGGAGCGGCCCGGACCTCCTCGAGCAACTGCTTGATCATGGTGCCGATCCGCATGACCTTCGCCGGCTGCTCGACCTGGCTGCTGATCAGGTCGTCGTCGGCCGGGTTGGCCACGACCACCACCGGCGGCTGGCCCTCCTGGGGTGCAATGCTCATTCCTCCATCCTGCCTGGCCGCCGTCGGGCCCAGTGCAGGCGGCTAGCGCCGGACGGGCGAGCCGGCGTCAGCGGACCTGCAGCAGGACCTTGCCCATGTGGGTGCTGGACTCGAGCAGGCGGTGAGCCTCGGCCGCGTCCTCCAGCGGCAGGATGCGGTCGACCACGAGTCGAACGACACCGCTCTCAAGGTCCGGCCACACCGCCTCCACCGTGGCGGACACGATCTGCGCCTTGGCCTCGAGTGAGCGCGCCCGCAGGCTGGCCGCGGTCACTGTGGCGCGTTTGACGAGCAGAGCGCCGAGGTCCAGCTCCCCCCGCGTGCCGCCCTGCAGTCCGAGCACCACCAGCCGGCCGTCGCGGGCGAGCACCGAGACGTTGCCGGGCAGGTAGGTCGCACCCATGTTGTCGAGGATCACGTCGATGCCATTGGGCGCCTCGGCCCGGATCCGGTCTGCGAAGTCCTCGGTGCGATAGTTGATCACTACGTCGGCGCCGAGCTCGCGGCAGAACTCGGCCTTGCGGTCCGTGCCGACGGTGGTGAACACCCGGGCCCCGTGTCGTTTGGCCAGCTGGATGGCCATCGTCCCGATGCCGCTGCTCCCGCCGTGGACGAGGAGCGACTCACCCGGGCGCAGGCCGCCACGCTGGAAGACCATCGACCAGACCGTGCAGGTGACCTCGGGCAGGCCGCCGGCTTCGAGCAGCGACATCCCGGTGGGAACCGGCATCAGCTGGCCGACGGGTACGGCCACCCGTTCGGCGTAGCCGCCGCCGCTGAGCAGAGCACACACGGGTTCACCGACAACGCGATCGGTGACGCCCTCGCCCAGCACGGCGATCTGCCCGGAGCACTCCATGCCGGGGTACGGCGACGCGCCGGGAGGCGGTGGGTAGTGGCCCTGGCGTTGCATCAGGTCGGCCCGGTTCACCGCAGCCGCCGTCACTTCGATCACGACCTCGCCAGGGCCGGGTAGCGGATCAGGAACGTCGCGCAGCTGGAGCACGTCAGGCGGTCCCGGTTCGGTGATGACCACGGCTCGCATGCCGTTCGACGCTATCGGAAGCGGTTAGCTGGCAAGGTGGGCCGCATGTCCACGACGCCCGGGCCCGTGACAGTGGGCATCGGGCCGCTCACCGAGGCCGAGGTGCTGGCCGTGGCCCGCGGCGGAGCCCGCGTCGTCGTGGCCGAGGACGCCCTGGCCGGCGTGGCCGCCACCCGCTCGGTGATCGACGCCCTGGCCGATGACCCCGTGCCTCACTACGGCATCTCGACCGGCTTCGGGGCGCTGGCGACGACGGCCATACCTCCGGCCGACCGCCCGCAACTGCAGCGCTCGCTCATCCGCTCGCACGCCGCCGGATCGGGTCCGGAGGTCGAACGCGAGGTGGTCCGGGCGATGATGCTGCTGCGGCTGTCCACGCTGGCCACCGGCCGCACCGGCGTGCGTCCGGCCACGGTGCAACTGCTGGCCGCGCTGCTCGACCGCCAGATCACCCCGGTGGTACACGAATTCGGCTCGCTGGGCTGCTCGGGCGACCTGGCTCCGCTAGCCCACGTCGCGCTGGCCCTCATGGGTGAAGGGTTCGTGTGGACGGCCGACGAGCGTCTCCTGCCGGCGGCCGACGCACTGGCCGCCGCCGGTTTAGAGCCGGTGGAACTGGCCGAGAAGGAGGGCCTGGCCCTTGTCAACGGCACCGACGGCATGCTCGGCCAGCTGCTCCTGTCCGCCGCGGACATCGAGCGGCTGCTGGCCACCGCCGACCTCACCGCGGCGATGAGCGTCGAGGCGACCCTCGGTACGGACCGGGTCTTCGCCGCCGACCTGCAGGCCCTGCGCCCGCAACCAGGTCAGGCGCTGGCCGCGGACCACATGCGCGCGCTGCTGGCCGGGTCGCCCATCATCGCCTCGCACGCCGACCCCGGGGACTGCACGTACGTCCAGGACGCCTACTCCATGCGCTGCGCACCCCAGGTGGCCGGCGCGGCGCGTGACACGCTGGCCCACGCCCGGGAGGTGGCCGGCTACGAGCTGGCCTCCGCCGTGGACAACCCGGTGGTCACCCTGGACGGACGGGTCGAATCCAACGGCAACTTCCACGGCGCGCCCATCGCCTACGTGCTGGACTTCCTGGCCATCCCGGTGGCCGACGTCGCCTCGATGAGCGAGCGGCGCACCGACCGCATGCTCGACGTCGCCCGGTCCCGCGGATTGCCGCCGTTCCTCGCCGCCAACCCGGGCGTCGACTCCGGCCACATGATCGCGCAGTACACCCAGGCCGCGGTGGTCGCCGAGCTCAAGCGGCTGGCCGTGCCGGCGTCGGTGGACTCCATTCCGTCCTCGGCCATGCAGGAGGACCACGTGTCCCTCGGCTGGTCGGCCGCGCGCAAGTTGCGGCGGGCGGTCGACGGGCTGACCCGGGTGCTCGGCATCGAGCTGCTGACCGCGGCCCGCGCATTGGACCTGCGCGCACCGCTGTTGCCAGGGCCGGCCACCGGCGCGGTTGTCGACCTGCTGCGAGAGCGCGTGCCGTCGGTCGGGCCGGACCGGTTCCTGGCCCCGGAGATCGAGGCTGCGGTCGAGCTGGTCGCCGACGGCACCGCGCTGGCCGTGGCCGACGCCGTCGCCGGTCTGGGCTGACCGACCGGTGACGGCCACCGTGCTGACCGGCATCGGCGAGCTGTCCACGCAGGACGACCAGGTCGGCGTGTTGGCCGACGCCGCGCTGGTGGTGCAGGACGGCGCGGTCGCCTGGATCGGACCGGCCGCGTCTGCGCCGCCGGCCGACGACCTCGAGGACCTCGAGGGGCGGGCGGTGATTCCCGGCTTCGTCGACAGCCACGCGCACCTGGTATTCGCCGGCGACCGCAGCGCCGAGTTCGCTGCCCGCATGGCCGGGCAGTCCTACGCGGCCGGCGGAATCCGGACCACGGTGGCCGCGACCCGCGCGGCGTCCGACGACGTCCTGCGGGCCACCCTGCGTCGTCTGGCCGAGGAGCTGCTCCACAGCGGGGTGACGACCTTCGAGTGCAAGTCCGGCTACGGCCTCGACGTGGCCACCGAGGCTCGCAGCCTGGCCCTGGCCGGCGAGGTGACCCCCGAGACCACCTTCCTCGGCGCACATGTCGTGCCGGACGACGCCCGCGACGCCGCCGCCTACGTGGAGCTGGTGACCGGGGCAATGCTCGACGCCTGCGCACCGCTGGCCCGGTGGATCGACGTCTTCTGTGACCGGGATGCGTTCGACGCCGACCAGGCCCGCACGATCCTGGCCGCCGGGCGCGCGGCCGGGCTCGGCGCCCGCGTGCACGCCAATCAACTGGGTCCGGGCGAGGGCGTCCACGTGGCCGTGCAGGCCGACGCGGCCAGTGCCGACCACTGCACCCACCTCAGCGCCGGCGACGTTGCGGCACTGGCCGACGCGCAGACCACGGTGGCCACCCTGCTGCCGCTGGCCGAGTTCTCGACCCGCTCGCCGTACCCGGACGGACGCCGGCTGCTCGACGCCGGCGTGACAGTGGCGCTGGCCACCGACTGCAATCCCGGGTCGTCCTACTCGACGTCGATGCCGCTGGCCGTGGCCCTGGCCGTGCGCGAGATGGGCCTGACTCCGGCCGAGGCACTGACCGCAGCCACCCGCGGCGGAGCCCGGGCCTTGCGCCGCGATGACGTCGGGCGGCTGGCCGTGGGCGGACCTGCCGACCTCGTCGTGCTCGAGGCGCCGACGGCGGTGCACCTGGCCTACCGGCCCGGCGTGAACCTGATCGCCGAGATCTGGCGCGGCGGTGACAGGGTCGTCAGCCGGCCACGGCGGTGAAAGCCTGCCGGCGCAGGGCGTCGACCCCGCTGCCGAGTTCGGCCACCCGTTCGTCGTCAACGGGGGCACCGCATGCGCGCAGCCAATTGGCCAGCATCCGATGCCCACCCTGCGTGAGGACCGACTCGGGATGGAACTGCACGCCTTCGATCGGCCGGGTGCGGTGGCGCAAGGCCATCACCACGCCGGAGTGAGTCCGGCCGGTGACTTCGATCTCGGCCGGAAGCGTGCCCTCCTCGACGGCGAGTGAGTGGTAGCGCGTCGCGGTGAACGGCGAGGGCAGCCCGGCCAGCACGCCGGCCCCGTCGTGCACCACATCACTGGTCTTGCCGTGCAACAGCTCCGGCGCCCGCTGCACCACCGCGCCATAGGCGGCGCCGATCGCCTGATGACCCAGGCAGACCCCGAACAGAGGCAGCTCGGCGTCGGCGCAGACCCGCACCGCGGCCATCGAGATGCCGGCGGACTCCGGCGTGCCTGGACCCGGTGAGATCAGCACCCCGTCGACGCCCACGTCGCGGATGTCCTCGGCGGCCAGGGCGTCGTTGCGGCGCACCACGACGTCGGCGCCGAGCTGACTCAGGTACTGCACGAGGTTGTAGACGAAACTGTCGTAGTTGTCGATCACGAGCACGCGCACCGGCTCAGCCTCCGTTCACGGTGACATCGTTGATCGGCATCCGCGGCTCCAGCCATGGGAAGACCACGAAGAGCAGCACCGCGCTGACCACGGCCGCGAGCAGGAGGGCCTCAAAGACTCGCAGAGCCAGCGGGCCGGGCAGGTGGCGCCAGATCCAGGTGTACACGGCTATAGCGTCCCGCCGAGCTCGCGCGGCGTCTGCTTTCCGGACGCCGCCACCGCACGGGCCAGCAGCGCGTGGACGACCATCCGGCGATCGGCGCTGTACTTCGGATGGCAGGTGGTCATGGTCATCAGCACCTGGGTCGGCTTGGTCCCCGGACGCCCCGGCACGGGGTCGATAACCGCGATGTCGCCCGGCGCGACGATCTGCCGGCCGACCACGCCCTGAGGTCCGGGCCTGTCCAGGTTCCCGGTCTTTCGATCCCCGAGGACGTCGTAGACATACCAGTTGCGCGCGGTCTGCACGACCACCGCGTCGCCGGGCCCGAGCTGGTCGAGGTTCAGGAACGGCTCGCCCTTACCGACCCGGTGCCCGGCGACGGCGAAGTTGCCGACCTGACCCGGAATGGCCGTGCCCGGATAGTGGCCCGGACCCTTCTCGAGGTCGGCGTCGTTGACTCCCTGCACGATCGTGAACGCGTAGTCCTTGCCCAGAGCGGGGATGTAGAGGTTGGCGAAGCCCTCCCCGGCCGGTAGCACGACCTGACGCCCGGCCGGCAGCTTGAGTCGGTCGACGCCCTTGAGGGGGTCCTCGCCCGTGGTGATGGATCGCTGAAACTGCCGGTAGACCTGGTTCTGCTTGCGGTCGGCGAAGATGTTGGTCACCCACACCTCGTAGACGACGAACAGAAGCAGCACGAGGCCGAGGGTGATCAGCGTCTGACCGATCCCGCGCATCCCGGCGCGCACCAGGTCGCCCCGGCGGTTGCCTCGCTCCCGGTCCGGATAGGCACTCACGCCGTCGTCGGCGTCCTCAACGCGCGCACGCCGGCTCATCGCAGCACCCGCGCCGAGGACACGACCGGCACGGCGTCGTAGGGCGGCACGCGCAGTCCCGGGCTCGACTCGACCCGGTAGAGCAGCCCCAACGCGTCCACGGCCTGGCGATACAGGCGCACGCCGGGAGAGCGATCCAGGGCGGCGCGCATCGGGGCCGCCGGACCGAGGGCAGTGACCGCGAACGGCGGGGAGTACACCCGGCCGTTGAGCAGCAGGGTGTTGCCGACGCAGCGCACCGCGCTCGTGGAAATCACCCGCTGGCCGGCGATAGACATCGCCTCCGCCCCACCGGCCCAGAGCGCGTTGACCACGGCCTGCAGGTCGGACTGGTGCACCACCGTGTCGTTCGGATCGATGCCGGCGGCGGCCGGCGGATCGGAGGCATCGTCCAGGGTGACGGTGAGACCGGGACCGGCCATGGCCGACAGCCCGGCCGGCACCTTCAGGCCACTGGCCCGCCGATTGGCCTGACCCACTCCGGCGTCAGCCGCCCCGGCGTCGTCGGTGGCGGCGCGGACCTGGGCGTCGAGGCGGCTCAGCGTGTCCTCATCGCGCCCGACCTGGCTCTGGGCTCCACGAACCAGACCGACGAGGCCGCGAGTGCCACTGCTGCGCAGGTCGGTGCCCTGGGCCACCGTGGCGCTGGTGGCGAACAGCAGGCCGGCGCCGAGGCAGACCACGGGAACCAGCACACTCCAGGGGGAGCGTCGGAGCCTGGCCACGCACCGTCCCCCATCGTGATCGTTCTCTCGCCCGTGGGACGACGCGGCTAGGCTACCTCCGACAGACAGAGGAGACGTGTCGTGCCGAAGAGCAAGGTCCGCAAGAGAAGCGAGTACTCCCCGCCGGCCTCGGTGCTGAGCAGCTCCACCTCGTCGAAGCAGCTCGCGCCGAGTCCCTCCTGGTACCCGGTGGTGATGCTGATCGTTTTCCTGATCGGCCTGGCCTGGATCTCGGTCTACTACATCGCCGGGGAACGGATCCCACTGATGCAGGACCTGAACGCCTGGAACTTCGCGGTTGGCTTCGGTTTCCTCGTCCTCGGGCTGGTCATGGCGGTGCGGTGGCGCTGAGCCGTAGCCCGTCCAGCTCCACCGGGCCCCGGTCGTCGAGGGGTTACACGGGTGTAGTTCTCCCCAGGTATCTCCACAGGCGTGGATAACCGCCCGAGCGACGACCGACCTGGAACCCCGTTGGGCGGGTCGGCGGATCGGCTGCACAATCGTCCCGGTACCAACCGTTCGACCGTGGTGCGCTACGGCCCGGCTCGCGCCAGCACGGCCGCCGCTGCGGTGGGCGCCGTCGTCGCGGCCGGCCTGGCCATCGGCGCCGACGACCGGCCCGGCCGCCTTCTGTTTGCGCTGGCCTCGGCCGCGGTGGCGCTGCTGGCGCTGCGCGGCGTTGTGTACTTCCCGGCGCTAACCGTGAGCGCGACCGGGTTGGCCGTGCAATCGCCGGGCGGCTCGGGCGCCGTGCCGTGGCCGCGGGTCGAGGCGGTCCGGGTGGACGAGCGTCCCCGGCTGGGGCTGATCGCGCGGACGCTGGAGATCGACCTCGGCGATGAACTGCTGGTCTTCGGCCGCTACACCCTCGGGGCCGATCCTCGAGACGTGGCGGGAGTGATCTCGGCATTGCGCCCGGCCAACTCCTCGCACCCGGAGGCCTAGCGGCTTCGACGTCCTACGAGCTGTGTCGTGCGCCCGGTGTCGTGCGCACGGTGTCGGCCTCGCCTACGTCGTGGTCAGCGGGAACGTCACCGTGCGCACGACGATGACGATCAGCAGTACCGCCGCCAACGAGCTCAACGCGGCCACCTGGACCCGCGAGTCGAGCCGGGTGCTGCGCTGCGGCCACCCGATGAGGCAGGTGGCGGCCAGGCCGCCGACCACGAACCCGCCGAGGTGACCGAGTATCGAGATGCCCGGGATGGTGAACGTCAGCAGGAAGTTGAAGCCCACGGTGACGGCCAGGGTGCGGACGTCGAGCTTCAGCCGCCGACCGAGCAGAAGCCCGGCCGCAAACAGTCCGTAGACCGCCCCCGATGCGCCGGCCACAGCCACGAAGTGGTTGCCGAACAGGTATTCACCGAGCGATCCACCCAGGGCGGCGAGGACGTACACGGCGAGGAACCGCCACCAGCCCAATGTGCGTTCCAGGAAGGGACCGACCACGGCCAGCGCCACCATGTTGAGCAGCAGGTGCGTCAGGCTGATGTGGAGAAAGGCGGCGGTGACCAGCCGGTACAGCTCGTTGCCGCGCGAGTCCGAACCATGAGCCACCAAGTACGGCTCGAGCAGCCAGTTCTGGAACAGCCTCGAGCGGGAGGGGTCGCTGATGCGACTCCCGGCCCCGGCGACCGAGACCAGGTACACCAGGACATTGGTCGCCACCAGGGTCCACGTCACGTAGGCGGTGGCCTCTATCCGGGCCGGAGCGCCGGCGACGGTCCGCGCCCGGCGCACGGTCTTGTGTCCGAGCACCACGTCGTCCGGGCAGTGGAAGCCGACCGAGGCGGGGCGCATGCAGTCCGGGCAGATCGGGCGGTTGCACCTGATGCAGCGCACGCCGGTCTCGCGCATCGGATGCCGGTAGCACCGAGCCAGCCCGGTGGTGGGAGCCGGCTCCGGCTGCGCGCTCATGCGGCTGCGGTCATCAGGAAGGGTCGCTCGCAGTGCTGCTCAGGACGCCGGGTCGACGGTGATCGACGTGATCGTGATATCGGTCGTCGGCCGGTCGCCGCGAGTGGTGGGCGTGGCCGCGATGGCGTCGACCACGGCCCGGCTGTCGGCGTCGGCCACCTCGCCGAAGATGGTGTGCTTGCGGTTGAGGTGCGGGGTGCGGGCCACGGTGATGAAGAACTGAGAGCCGTTGGTGCCCGGACCGGCGTTGGCCATGGCCAGCAGATAGGGGCGGTCGAAGCTCAGCTCGGGGTGGAATTCGTCGCCGAACTGGTAGCCCGGGCCGCCGGTGCCCTGCCCGAGCGGATCCCCGCCTTGAATCATGAAGTTCGGGATGACCCGGTGGAAGGTGGTGCCGTCGTAGAGCGGATCGGTGCTGGTAACCCCCGTCTGGGGGTGCTTCCACTCCTTGCCACCACCGGCCAGTCCGCTGAAGTTGGCCACCGTCTTGGGCGCGTGGTTGCCGAAGAGGTTGACCACAATGTCGCCGGCGGTGGTGTGCAGGGTGGCGGTCTGGGTGAACACGAGGGCAGGTCACTCCTGTCGACGGGGCGCGGACGCGGCGCGCACGCGCCGGCAGGCAGGGTCATCATCGGCTTTGACCCCCGACCCCGCGTGCCTGCAATCCTGCCACGCAGCGCCGACGGTGGGTTGCGAAGAACCCGCCGGCCCAGGAGGCCGGAGCGAACCGGCGGCAGGCATTAGGGTCGATGGGTTAGGCCAACGCGAGATCGCCGCACAATCCGGACGAACAGGAGCAGCCGTGAAGGTGCATCACCGATCCGATGTGTCGGGGGCGCTGCAGGAGCTAAGCGACAGCGCCCGCCATGTCGCCAACGAACTTGCCGACGCCGCCGTGGAACGCGCGGCCGCCGCCGGAGACGCCGTGGTCGTACGCAGCCGCCGCACGGCTCGCCGCAGCCGGCGGGCGGCCACCGCACAAATGCGCTCCGCCCGCCGCACGGCCGCCGACCAGACCCGCGGGGCGGCCGACCAGGCCCGCGTCGCCAAGGTCGTAGCGGCCAGTCAGGCGAAGGCGAAGGCTGCCGCCGAACAGGCCCGTGCAGCCAGAGTCGCGGCGACCAATCAGGCGAAGGTCGCCGCCGAACAGGCCCATGCGGCCAAGGTCGCCGCGGCCGAACAGGCCCGATCCGCCGGGGAGCAGGCGCGCGCAGCAGCGGCTTCGGCCGCCGAACAGGCCCGCGCGGCCAGAGTCGCGGCTCGTAACCAGGCTCGGGCGGCCGCACTGAACGCCCGTCGTCGCCGACCTGCTTCCGGCGCCACCGACGCCCCGGCCCCCGACGCCCCGGCCGTCGAAGCCCCGGAGACCGACTCCATGGCCACCGAGGCGCCAGCCAGCGACGCCGCCACGGACTTCTCAGTCACGGACATCTCGACGTCGCCCGCCCCGCTCGCCTGGGCGCCGCCGGACGACGCGGTCGCCCAGCCGGAGCGGTCCGACCGCCGGTCCACGCGAGCCGACAAGCGGGCCGACAAGCGGGCCGCCAAGCTCGCCGACAAGCGAGCGGCCAAAGCCGACAAGCGAGCAGCCAAGCAGGCCGCCAAGCAGGCCGACAAGAGCGCCGCCAAAGCCAAAAAGCAAGCGGCCAAGGCCGACAAGCGAGCAGCCAAGCAGGGCGACAGGCGCGCCGCCAAGCAGGCCGACAAGCGCGCGACCGAACCGACCGCGAACCTCGTGGCTCCCGACCTCCCGTCGACGCGGGCTCGCAAGCGAGCAGCCAAGCAGGCGGCCAAGCAGGCGGTCGCGTTCGCCGCCGTGCAACGGTCGTCCAATAAGAAGCAGAAGAAGCAGAAGCCCGACGCCGAGTCGAGCCGCGGGTCGAAGCACACGGGGTCAAGGTTGCTGCTCGGACTCGGCATCGTGGCCGGCGCCGTGGCCGCCTCCCGCGCTCTGCAGCCCCGCCGTACGTCGCGAACTGGGTCCGGCCTGCCGCCGAAGGTCCGCCCGGCGCCGACCCCGGTCGACGAGGCGCTGGGCGGCACACCGGTCAGCGGCACATCGGTCAGCGGCATCGACCGGGGGACGGCCGACCTCGATCCGGTGACCACGGACTCCGGCGTGCCGGGAGCCACGGTCACGGACGTCCCACCGACCGAGGACTTGGTGTGGACCAGCGAGACTCCCGAGACCCCGTCCGTCGACGGATCCGCGCCGCGCAGATAGGACGTGGCCCGAGTAAGCCGTGGCCCCGGTAAAGCGTCCATCGGCGGGCCGGCGCCACCCGCCGGCCCGGCCGAGGTCAGCGGATCATCGGTGCGACGTGCGCGGCCAGATTGCGGGCGTTCGCTGACGGGCTAACTTGGCTGGTGTTGACCGTAACGACCCGCCGGCCCTTGGCGAAGGTGCAGGCCCAGTCCCGGGCGCCGTCCGGCGGGTAGAAGCTCGTCTGGTAGAGCACGGCGCCGTCGGCCAGGCTCGGGTCGCCGATGGCCTTTCGGCCGCCGGTGCGCACCATCGCGTTGTAGGCCAGCGTCGCCGTGGCGTAGGTCCGCACGGCGATCTGGGCGGTCATGTGCCCGTCGCCGAAGGCGAAGTAAAACCGGCACCCGACCGGCGCCGTGGTGACCACCGTCGATCGACCCACCCGGTTCCCCTCGGTCAGCGCGACCTCTTCGTTGCTGACGTACGGGCAAGCCCGATCGATCTCGCGCACTGATCCCGCCGAGCTGCGGGTCGCGGAGGGCGGGCGGGACAGCGTGGTGGCCGACGCCGACGAGGAGGTGTCTCTGCCGCCGCCGGGAAGGACGGAGGCAGAGCTGACCGACGGGCCGCTGGTCGAGGAGGACGTCCCCGACGAGCCGCCGCCGCACGCGGCCAGGGCCAGGGTCGCCGCCAACGCCGTCACCGTGGCCACCCCCTGCTGGACGAGGATCGGGCGGCCGGCGCTCACCGAGGTCGGCCGGCGGCCACGACGGCTGCCCGCTCGGCCAGCCCGTCGTCCAGCGGCTCGAGTTCCGTGCTCTCCCCGCGCCGGGCCAACGCCCGCCGCAGCAGCTCGTCGGCGAATGCGGCGCTCTTGGCCAGAACCGGACCGTGCAGGTAGGTGCCGAAGACGTTGTCCCGCACCGCCCCTTCCGTGCGGTCGTGGCCGTTGTTGCCACGACCGTTCACCGTGCGCCCGAGGGGACGAACTCTCGGACCCAGCGTGGTCAACCCGCTGTGGTTCTCGTACCCAGCCAGCCGACCGAATGCCGAGGGCACCAGGTGGTTGCCGATGATGCGGGTGTCGCTGCCGGTGGTCCGCACGTCCAGCACCGCCGTACCCGGGATCCGCACCCCGTCCTTCGTGAGGAACTCGTGCCCGAGCATCTGGTAGGTGCCGCAGATGGCCAGCATCACCACCTGGTCGTCGGCCATCGCGCGCAGGGTGGCGCCTTTCGTCACGAAGTCGGCGCCGATCTCACCCTGCGCGGCGTCCTGACCGCCGCCGCCGACGATGAGGTCGGCGTCGGACGGAATCGGATCGCCGACGGCCACCGGCACGATCTCAACTGCGCGGCGTCGCCACTGCAGCCGGCGGCGCAGCACCAGCACGTTGCCGGTGTCGCCGTAGATGTTCATCTCCCGCGGGTAGAGGTGCACCAGCCGCAGCGGCTTCATTCCTGCCCAACCGCGACGTTGAGAACCGAGCCGCGCCCATTCATCTCCGGGTCGATGATGGCTACCGGCTTCCCAACGTCGGCCAGGATGTCGTGCAGCGCCCACATCGCGGTGTAGGTGCTGAGCACGATCACCGTCCCGCCGGGATCGATGCGCCGCACCGCTTGTAGGACGCCGGCGCGCAGGTCCGGCTCCATCACGACGGTGGGGATCTCGTCGTAGCGCAGTCGCAGAGCCATGTCGGCCGCCCGCGTGCCCGACGTGATCACCTCCGGCCGTCCGGTGGTCGCCGCGGCCAGCGGGGAGGTGAAGTCCACGTCCCACAGCCAGGAGACGTCGCGTCCGTCGGCGTAGTCGTCGTT
>JBDUAD010000016.1:0-36678 GCA_040004775.1 bacterium
GCACCCTTGATCGCGCCGGTGATGGCCAGCATCTCGCGCATGCCCGGTCCGCCCTGGGGGCCCTCGTAGCGGATCACCACCACGTCGCCCGCCCGCAACGACCCGTCGGCCACCGCGTCCATCGCGGCCTGCTCGCGGTCGAAGACCCGGGCCACCCCGTCGAAGACCTCGGCGTCGAAACCGGCGGTCTTCACCACCGCTCCCTCCGGAGCGAGCGTGCCGTGCAGGATCGTGATGCCGCCGGTGCGGTGGATCGGGCGGTCCAGCGGACGGATGACCTCGCCATCAGGACGTGGCGGCCCCAGCTCGTCCAGGTTCTCGGCCAGGGTGCGCCCGGTGACCGTGCGCGCGTCGCCGTGCAGCAGACCGGCGTCGAGCAGTGCCCGCATCACGACCGGCACTCCGCCGATGCGGTCCACGTCGGTCATCACGAAGCGGCCAAACGGCTTCATGTCGGCCAGGTGCGGCACCTTGTCGCCGATTCGGTTGAAGTCATCCAGCGTCAGCTCGACGCCGGCCTCATCGGCGATGGCCAGCAGGTGCAGCACCGCGTTGGTCGAGCCGCCCAGCGCCATCACCACGGTGATCGCGTTCTCGAACGCATCGATGGTGAGGATGTCGCGAGCGGTGACGGCGGCGTCGATGAGACGCACGACCGCCTCGCCCGAGCGCATGGCGAAGTCGTCCCGGCGCGCGTCCGGTGCCGGCGGTGCCGCCGAGCCGGGCAGCGACATGCCCAACGCCTCGGCCGCCGACGCCATGGTGTTGGCGGTGTACATCCCGCCGCAGGCGCCTTCGCCGGGGCAGATCGCCCGTTCGATTTCGTCCAGCTCGGCGCGGGTGATCCGCCCGGCCAGGCAGGCGCCGACCCCCTCGAACGCGTCGATGATGGTCACGTCGTTGCCGTGCAATCGGCCGGGCAGAGTCGATCCCGCGTAAAGGAGCACCGCCGCTACGTCGAGCCGGGCCGCGGCCATGAGCATCCCGGGCAACGACTTGTCGCACCCGGCCAGCAGTACCGCACCATCGAGCTGCTCAGCGCGCATCACCGTCTCCACCGAGTCGGCGATCACCTCCCGCGAGACCAGCGAGTAGTGCATGCCCGAGTGGCCCATCGAGATGCCGTCGGAGACGGAGATGGTGCCGAACTCGAGCGGAAAGCCGTCGGCGGCGAACACGCCGGCCTTGGCCTGCTTAGCCAGCCGGTCGAGTGACAGGTTGCACGGCGTGATCTCGTTCCACGACGACGCGATGCCGACCTGCGGCTTGCGCCAGTCGTCGTCGCCCATGCCCACCGCTCGCAACATTCCGCGGGCCGCCGCACGCTCGATCCCTTCGGTGACGGTGGCGCTGTGGGGCTTGCGGTGCACGGGTCGATCGCTGGTCACCCGCGCGAGCCTACGGCGTACGGTGGCCGCCATGAGCGGCCCAGCCGGCGGCGGCAGAGGCCCGGCAACGCAGGCGCCGGCGGTGCCCGTAGTTCGCTTTCAACTGCCGCGCTCGGCCTACCTGGCGGTGCTGTTCCTCGGCCTCGGGCTGACCCCGCTGGTGCGCTCATCGACGCTGATACCGCTGTACCTCATCCCGGTGGCGGTCGGGATCTTCGTCGCCCGACGCGCCACCCTGGTTGACGCACAGCGCGTGCGGGTGCAGGCCCTGCTCGGGTCACGGTCGGTGCCCTGGGTCGATGTGCGCGGGGTGTTGATCCGTCCCCGCGGAGCGGTGGCGCTGGTCGAGCGCGGAGGCAGTTCGCTGCGACTTCCGTACGTGCGCGTGCGTCATCTGCCGCTGCTGGCCGAGCTGAGTTCCGGACGCCTACCGAACCCGGCCGCGGAGGGGGACGTCGCGGTGCTCACTGATGGGCAGACCGACGAGGACGGCCCGCAGATCAGCTGACTCCACCGCTTGGCCTCGCTGAACCGGCTGCGGTCACCGCCGGAGCGGGCCCTCGACCACGACGTTGGTCAGGCACTCCCCTGCGGCGAACCGACTCAATTGATTGGCCACGAGCGCCGCGGCGCGGGCCGGATAGCCCGGCACCGACCCGCCGACGTGCGGCGTCAGGACCAGGTTGGGTGCCGTCCACAGCGGGTGCTCGGGCGGAAGCGGCTCGGGATCGGTGACGTCGAGCGCCGCGCGCAGCCGTCCGGCGCTCAGCTCGACGAGCAGGGCGCCGGTGTCGACGATTGGTCCGCGGGCGCCGTTGACCAGCAGGGCTCCGTCGCGCATCCGGGCCAGGAACTGCGCGTCGACCAGGCCGGCGGTGCGGTCGGTCAGCGGCAGCACGAGAACAACCACATCGGCGTCGGGCAGCAGGTCCGGCAACTCCTCCACGCCGTGGACGCCGCCGCGCGCGGTCGAGGCCACGAGCACCGGCTCGGCGTCAAAGGCGCGTACCCGCGTGGCGGTGTTTTCGCCGAGATCTCCGGCGCCGACGATCAGCACCCGTTTGCCGGCCAGCTCGTCAGTTCCCAGATCGTGCTCCCAGGCCCGCTCGTCCTGGGCGCGGACGAACTCGGGAATCCGGCGCAGGGAGGCGAGCATTGCCGCCAGCACCCACTCCGAGGTGGACCCGCCGTGGATGCCGCGACCGTTGCACAGCACCGCCCCGGGGGGCACCCGGTCGGCGTACTGCTCGTAGCCGGCCGACGTCAGTTGGATGACTCGCAGTCGGGGAAGGGCGGCCAGCACGTCGTCGAGGCCGTCCGGGGACCAGAGGAACGGCGGCACCCAGACGTCGATGTCAGGCCCACGTCCTGGTGCCGAACCGTGGCCGTCCCAGACCATGAGCTCAACCGCGTCGGGGAGCGGGTCGCCGCCGGCGATGAGCTCGGCCACCACGGTGGGGACGCAGGCGACGACGGCTGAGCGGCTCCCCATCCGCGGCAGCCTAGTGACGCCGACCGCACGCTCGGCGCGGGCGGCCCACAGGTCGGCTTGGCAGACTGGAGGCATGGCTCGGCACAGGCGACGCGGCGGCTCCGCCGCACGCCCGGTGGGCGGGGTCGCGATGCTGCTGGTCGGCCTGACCCTGGTCGCCGGCTGTACCGGAGCCGGCGCGGATCCCGACCCGACGTGGGTGCCGGCGCCGTCGTTGTCGGCCCTGCCGCTGCCGACGCCGGACACCGGTGGGGGCGGCGGCTCCATCCAACCACCCGATCCGCAGAACCCCTCCCCGAGTCAGCCCCGTTCCTCCGGGCCGGCGATCGATCCCAATGTGGTAGCGACCAAGCTGCACTCGCCGGTCGGTATCGCGGTGCTGCCGAACGGCACGGCACTGGTCGGCGAGCGGGCGACCGGCCGGATCGTTCAGGTGCAGCCGGTGGCCGACAAGCCGGTCCGCGCGGTCCGGACGTTGACCGGCCTGGATGCCCCGGGCGGCGGCGGGCTGCTCGATCTGGCGCTGTCGGCCACCTTCGCCGAGGACGGCCTGATTCTGGCCCTGGTGTCCACCCGCACCGACGTGCGGCTGGTGCACTTCACCCTCACCGGTCCGGTCACGCCGATCCTGACCGGCATCCCGCGAGGACACACGGTCGGCCGCGGTCGGCTGCTCGTCCTCGACAGCGGGGTGACGCTGATCGGCACCGGCGACGCCGGCCGGCCGACCCTGTCCGTCGACCCCGCGAGCCTGGCCGGAAAGGTCTTGCGCATCGACGACCTCGGCCGGCCCGCCCGGGACAACCCGCAGCCGCGGTCGCGGGTGTTTACGAGCGGTCACCGCAGCGTCGACGGCCTGTGCGTCGACAGCGCCGGGCGCCTGTTCGAGGTGGAGGCGGGCACCAGCGGCGACGAGCTCAACGTCCTGCAGCCCGGCACCACCTACGGCGGCCCGAGCGGCACGGTCGGGCAGACCCTTCCGGCCGCCGTCGGTGGCGTCAGCGGCTGCGCGGTGTCCGGTCCGGCGATCTACCTCACTGGCCGTGGCGGTCGGGACCTGTTCCGGGCCGCGTTGGACCGCGCGGGCCGGACCGGCGACCTCACGCCCGTGTTCAACCACCGCTACGGCCGGCTGGCGACCGTGGTGCCGGCACCCGACGGCAGCCTGTGGCTGACCACGACCAACCGCGACGGCTCCGGCCGTCCGGTGGCCGCCGACGAGCGCGTCCTGCACATCCAGCCTCCGCGCGGGGGCGGTGGCAATTCCCCGGCCTGAGGACTGCCGAGCGGGCGGAACAGGCCGACCGTCCGGACCGGCTGAGTCGCCGCGGTGCCGCGGCTCAGCGCGATCGTCGACGGGCACGGGCGAGGGCCAGGCCGCCGGCCAGGACAAGACCGACGACCCCGGCCGCGCCGAGTGGCAGCAGTGCCGTGCGAGCCGGCCGCGGAACCTCGGACGAGACAGAGCTCCGGCTCGAACCCGTCGAGCGGCCGGTGGTGCCGCCCGCACCGGCCTGGCTTTCGGTCGACAGTGCCGGCAGAGGGACTGACCACACCTGGGCGCCGGCGCCCTCACCGTCGAGCACCATCCGGGCGCCGACCACGGATATCCCCTCCCCCTGCGGCTGGGCCGGCAACGCCGCTACCACCGGCGAGGTCCTCAGAGCCGCCGCGATGTCGCCGCCGCGCACCGGCCATACGTAGGCGTCGGTGTAGGTCCGTATGGCCAGGACGGTGCCGGTGCGGTTCAGCGCGGCGCCGGTGACGGTCAACCGGCCGATCGGTCCGGGGCCACCGCGGGTGCCGGTGTCACGGGTCAGGAAGCGGCCGACCGGCGTCACGGCCCGGGCCCGCCGAGAATCCGGGATGGCCGGCACCCGGAAGGCCTGGGTCGACCCGAACACCACCTTGTCGAAGATCCACATAGCCCCGCCGGGCGCGACGGCGAGGGCCTCGGCGTCGCGCGGGCCGTCCGGATATCGAAGCCGCCACTCGTCGGCCGCCGACGTGCGGCCGGTGGTGGCCGACTCCGGGACGGCCGGTTCGTCGACCCGGTAGATCCGTACCTCGGACCGGGTGGCGTCGTTGTCGCCGATGTCGGCGATCCAGATCGACGCGACGCCGCGCGCGTCCAGCGCCACGGCCACGTCCTCCCAGTCGACATTGGTCACGCCGGAAACGGAGTACACCCCCCGCACCGCACCGGTGCGCGCGTCGAGGGCAAACAGCGACGCTGCATGGCCGCTGTCGTTGTGGACCCAATACACGTCGGCCGAACGCAGGCCCCGGGCGATCCCGCTGACCTCAGCGATGCGCGGGTCGCTGATGCCGAACAGGCGGGTGGCGGCCTCCCGTCGGGCCGCGGCCACCGGCTCGGGCACCGAGTGCGCCGTCGGCCCGGCGCGGCCGACTTCTCGCGCAGACGCCACGGTCGATGGGACGGACGCGAGGACCGGCCCGGCCACCAGGGCTGCCGCAATCGCGACGGACACGGTGACCCTGACCGCGCCCGGCCTCCGGTGGGCGTCGCTCATGCCGCCGCCCAGTCCAGGGTCTGTCCGTGCGGGCCGGTCAGGGTGACGGGGTGACCGTCCCGGCTGAGGACGAACCGACTCGGTCCGGCCAGGGGGCGGGGGGTCGAGCCGGCCCGGCAGGACGGCACGGCTCAGCCGGCGCCGAGGCGCTCGAGCAGGATCTGGCGCACCGTGGCCGCGTCGGCCTGACCGCGGGTCGCCTTCATCACCGCGCCGACCAGGACACCGACGGCCGGCAGCTTGCCGCCGCGCACCTTCTCGGCCACATCGGGGTTCCCGGCGATGGCCTTGTCCGCGGCTTCGGTGAGAGTGCCGGAGTCCGACACCACGGCCAGCCCCCGCTCGGCGACCACGGTGTCCATGTCGGCACCGGTCTCCAGGACCCCATCCACCGCCTGCCGGGCCAGGGCCGCGGACAGCGTGCCGTCGGCGACCAGGGCGATGAGGCGAGCCACCTGGGCCGGCTCCACGCCGAGGTCGGCCGCTTCGACGTCGCGGCCGTTGGCCTGCTGGGCCAGATACCCGAGCCACCAGTTGCGGGCCTCGCCGGCCGGCGCACCGGCGTCGACGGTGGCCAGCACGAGGTCGGTGACCCCGGCGTTGGACACCGCCAGGAGGTCCTCCGGTGACAGATCGAGCTCGGTGCGTACCCGTGCCCGCCGAGCGGCCGGCAGTTCGGGCAGCGCGACGCGCAGCGCTTCCACCCACGCAGGATCGGGGGCCATCGGCACCAGGTCCGGCTCGGGGAAGTACCGGTAGTCGGTGGCCTCTTCCTTGCTGCGCCCGGGCCGGGTGTCGCCGGTGGCCTCGCTGAAGTGCCGGGTCTCCTGGACGATGCGCGTGCCGGCGTCGAGCAACGTGGCCTGACGCAGCATCTCCGAGCGCACTGCCCGCTCCACGCTGCGCAGCGAGTTCACGTTCTTGGTCTCGGTACGGGTGCCCCACTGGGTGGCGCCGACCGGCGCCAACGACGTGTTGACGTCGCAGCGCAGCGAGCCCTGCTCCATCCGCACGTCGCTGACCCCGAGGGTGCGCAATATGTCGCGCAGTTCGGCCACGTAGGCACGGGCGACGGCCGGCGCCTCGGCCCCAAGCCCGGGTACCGGACGGGTGACGATCTCGACCAGAGGGATGCCGGCACGATTGAAGTCGACCAGCGAGTAGTCCGCGCCGTGGATGCGCCCGGTGGCGCCACCGACGTGGGTGTTCTTGCCGGTGTCCTCCTCCAGGTGCACGCGCTCGATCCCGATGCGGCGCAAGGCCCCGTTGACCTCCACGTCCAGGTAGCCGTCCACGCACAGCGGCTCGTCGTACTGCGAGGTCTGGAAGTTCTTCGGCATGTCCGGATAGAAGTAGTTCTTGCGGGCGAAGCGGCACCACGACGCGATCGTGCAGTTGAGCGCCAGTCCGATGCGGATGGTGGACTCGATCGCGTCGGCGTTGGCCACCGGCAGCGCACCGGGCAGGCCGAGGCACACCGGGCAAGTGTGGGTGTTGGGCGGGGCGCCGAACTCGGTCGAGCAGCCGCAGAACATCTTTGACGCGGTGCCCAGCTCCACGTGGGTCTCCAGCCCGATCACCGGCTGGTAGCGGGTGAGCAGCTCGTCGTAGGCACTCATCGGGCGGCCTCGGGCAGGGTCGGTTCGGGCAGTGTTGGTTCAGGGCGCGCCGCCTCGAACGCCGCGGCCACGCGATAGCAGCGGTCGTCGGCCAGGGCGGGGGCCATGACCTGCAGGCCGACGGGGAGCCGGGTCGGGTCACCGCTGCCGTCGGCGGCCAGGCCACAGGGCACGCTGATCGCCGGGGTGCCGGCCAGCGATGCGGGCAGGGTGCAGAGGTCATTGACGTACATCGCCATTGGATCGGCTACCCGCTCCCCCACACGGAAGGCCACGAACGGCGACGTCGGCGATACGAGGACGTCGCACCTGGTGAAGGCGGAGGTGAAGTCTCCGGCGATCAGCGTGCGGACCTTCTGGGCCTGGCCGTAGTAGGCCTCGTAGTAGCCCGAGGACAGCGCGTACGTGCCGATCATGATCCGACGCTTCACCTCGGCGCCGAACCCGGCTTTGCGGGTGGCCGACATGACCTCCTCCAGCGACCGGGTGCCGTCGTCACCGACGCGCAGGCCGTAACGCACCGCGTCGAAGCGGGCCAGGTTGGACGAACACTCACTCGGCGCGATCAGGTAGTAGGCGGCCAGCGCGTACTCGAAGTGTGGGCAGCTGACCTCGATGACGTCGGCGCCGAGCCCACGCAGCACCTCCACCGCGGCGTCGAACGCGGCCAGCACACCGCTCTGGTAGCCTTCGCCGCCCAGCTCGCGGACCACGCCGACCCGCAGGCCGCGCAGGTCGGCCCGGGCACCCTCGCGGGCCGCGGCCACCACGTCCGGTCCGGGCTGCGGTATGGACGTCGAATCCAGCGGATCGTGCCCGGCGATCACCTGGTGCAGAAGGGCGGTGTCGAGCACCGTGCGCCCCAAGGGACCGGCTTGGTCGAGGGAGGAGGAGAACGCGATCAGGCCGTAGCGCGATACCGCGCCGTAGGTCGGCTTGTGGCCGACGATGCCGGTCACGGCGGCCGGCTGGCGGATCGATCCGCCGGTGTCGGTGCCGATGGCCAGTGGCGCCTCGAAGGCGGCCACCGCGGCGCTCGAGCCCCCGCTGGAGCCGCCGGGGATGCGGTCCAGGTCCCAGGGATTACGGGTGGCGAAGTAGGCCGAGTTCTCGGTCGAGGACCCCATCGCGAACTCGTCCATGTTGGTCTTGCCGAGCATCACCACGCCGGCCGCCTTGATGCGGGCGGAGATGGTGGCGTCATAGGGCGGCACCCAGCCCTGCAGGATCTTCGACCCGGCAGTGGTTGGGACGCCCTCGGTCACCACGACGTCCTTCATGGCCAACGGCACGCCGGCCAGCGGGCCCAGCGGCTCGCCGGCGCGATGGCGCTCGTCCACGGCGGCCGCGGCCGCCAGTGCACCCTCGGCGTCGACGTGCAGAAAGGCCCGCAGCTGACCGTCGATCGCGGCGATCCGATCCAGGTGAGCCTGGGTGACCTCCACCGCGCTGGCCTGTCCGTCGGCGATCGCCGCCGCCACGGCGGCCGCGTCCAGATCGGTCAGCGCGCCGGTCGCCTCGCGCAGGCCGCTCGTCACGCCGGGTCGACCAGGATGCGGGGCACGCGGAACTTGTCGTCTTCCACCGACGGTGCGCCGGCCAGGATCGCCGCGCGGGGCAACGACGGGACCACCACGTCCGGGCGCACGACGTTGGTCAAGGGCACCGCGTGGGACGTCGGCGCGATGTCGGCCGCGGCCACCTCAGCTACCCGGGCCACCGATCCGAGGATCACGTCCAGCTGGCCGGCGAAGACGTCGACCTCCTCCTCGGTGACGTCGAGGCGGGCCAGGCGGGCCAAATGAGCGACGTCGGCCCGGCTGATGCGGGTCGGCGGGATGGGGTTCGACACGGGGCCCGAGTCTACGGGCGGGGTCCGGCCGGCGGGCCTGCGATTACCTCCCGTGCGTGGACGCCATCGTCGGCCAGACGACGTACCGCATCGACGACCTCGCCACCGACCCGCGGTGGCCTGAGTACGTCTCCCGCGCGGCCGAGGAGGTCGGGCTGGCGGGCATGCTGCCGGTCCGTCTGGCGGCGGGGTGGAAGGTGTCAGCGGCAGGTTGAACCTGTACTCCGAGCACCGCGACGCCATTACCGGCAGCTCCGAGAGCATGGGCGTCGTCGTGCTGGCCACCTACGCCGGCCTGGCCGTGGCTGCGGCCGCATCGCGCGAGACCGTGTCCAACTTCGCAGCGGGCGCTCGAGAGCAACCGCTGCAAGTTCGGCACGGCCATGGGCGTGCTCATGGCTCGCCTGAAGATCCCGCGAGAGCAGGCGTTCGGTCTCCTGCGGATGGCCAGCCAATCCAGTAACCGCAAACTGCGCGACATCGCGACAGAGGTCGTGGGCACCGGCACGCTCGACCTGCCGGCTCCGCGGCCTCGCGCCACCCGGCCGCCGCGTCGCAGCTGATCGCGGGGCGCGGGGGATCTTGTCCTACCGTCGGGCTAGTCTGATCACGCCGGGCTGGAGCGACAGACCCAGGCTGATGTCCATCCGGCGGGGGACGGTGCGGCATCTCGGCAGTGGAGACGACGATCGACATCCTCGAGATTTCCTCCGGCAGCGACGACGCTGTCCACCGGTTCCACCTGGATCTGCGGCTGTCACGCACGGAGTCCTGCGTGATCCTGCGCGGCCGAATCGACGCCACGTCAGTGGACGAACTCACCGCGGTGCTGGCCCGACTCGACGCCCTGCCGCGCGCCGTGGTGCGCATTGATGCGCTCGGCGTCACCGACATCGAGCCAATCGGGGCGCAGCCCCTCCTCGATGCCGCCCGCCGGCGGCGCCAGGCCGGAGCCGCTGATCTGGTCTGGGACCCGATATCGGAGCCGGTCTCGAAGTTCGTCACCGACCACGGCCTGTTCGCGCCGGAGCGGATCAAAAACGTTGCACTTGACGCCGTGGGAGCCGCGCGCCAAGGCGGGTCCGGCCGAGGCTGAGGACCGTGCGCGCGACGTGGCGGGTGCGGCAATTAACGTCGGGGTCACACAGGCCAGGCAAGGTGGCGGCGTGTCGTTCCTGCTGCGCGTGACGCTGCCCGACCGCCCCGGGGCGCTCGGGGCGGTCGCCACCGCGCTAGGCACGGTGGAAGCCGACATCATCAGCGTCGACGTCATCGAGCGGGGCAGCGGTTATGCGGTGGACGACCTCGTCATCGATCTGCCCCCCACGCGCCTCCCCGACACCCTCGTCAGCGCGGCGGCCGGCGTCGACGGCGTGTCCGTGGAATCCATCCGCCCCTACGCCTCGGCGCTGGATCCCAGTCGCGAGTTGGAGCTCATCGACCGACTGGTCGACCGGCCGGCCGACGAGCTGACCGTGCTGGCCGACGGCGTGGTGCGAATCTTCCGGGCTGGCTGGGCCCTAGTCCTGGCTGCTCCGGAGGCTGATTCGGCCTCCGGCAGCGAGGCCTCCGTGCTGGCCCGCAGCAGCGCCGCGCCGGAAGCCGCTCGCCTGCCGGTGCCCTGGTGGCCGGTGACCCGGGTGACCAGGCTCGATCCCGAGCAGGCCTGGGTGAGCGGGGAGTGGGAGATGACCGGCACCGAACTCGCCGCTGCTCCGCTGGCCAAGGACGTCGTCCTGGTCGGCCGCCCGGCCATGCGCTGGCTGCCGGGCGAGTTGGCCCGGTTGGGACACCTGGTCGGCATCCTGGCCACCGTCCTGCGCCGCGACGCCGGCTGAGGTGTCCCCGGTTCGGTCCGCCCGTCAGTCCTGTGCACCGACCGTGGCCACCGCCCGGGCCGCCTCCGGCCCTCGGGCGAGGAGGAGATCGAATCCGGCCTCGTCAAGCACGGGCACGCCGAGCTGGACCGCCTTGTCGTACTTGATTCCCGGGGCGTCACCGACCACGACGAACCCCGTCTTCTTCGACACCGAACCCGACGCCTTGCCGCCACGGGCGGTGATCGCCTCGGCGGCGGCGTCACGGCTGTAGCGGGACAGGGACCCGGTGACCACGATGCTGAGCCCGATCAGGGGTCGGGGTCCGCTGGTGACGGCCTCGTCGACCATGCGCACACCGGCGGCGGTCCACTTGTCCACGATCGTCCGGTGCCAGTCGACGCCGAACCATTCGACGATGGCCTCGGCGATGGTGGGCCCGACGCCGTCGGACGCGGCCAGCTCCTCGGCCGATGCGGTGGCGATGCGCTCGACCGATCCGAACTGGTTGGCCAGCGCCTGGGCCGCGGTCGGCCCGACGTGGCGGATGGACAGGGCAACCAGCACGCGCCACAGCGGCCTATCCTTGGCGACTTCGAGGTTGTCCAGGAGGCGCTGGGCGTTGGCGGACAGGACTCGTCGCTGCCGGGTCTTGTCGGCCGGGTCGAGCCGGGTGAACAGCTCGGCCCGCGACAGGGCGCCGGCGTCGAGGTCGAAGACGTCGCCCTCGTCGGTGACCACGCCGGCGGCCAGCAGCGCGGCGGCGGCCTCATAGCCCAGTACCTCGATGTCAAACGCGCCGCGGCCGGCGAGGTGGAATAGACGCTCGCGCAGCTGGGCCGGGCAGCTGCGGGTGTTCGGGCACCGGATATCGGCGTCGCCCTCCTTCTGCGGAGCCAGCTCGGTACCGCAGGCCGGGCAGTGGGTGGGCATCACGAACTCGCGCTCGGTGCCGTCACGCAGGGCGACCACCGGGCCGAGGATCTCCGGGATGACGTCGCCGGCCTTGCGCAGCACCACGGTGTCGCCGATCAGGACGCCCTTGCGCCGTACTTCGGCCGCGTTGTGCAGCGTCGCCATTCCCACGGTCGAGCCGGCCACCTGCACCGGTTCCATGAGGCCGAACGGCGTGACCCGCCCGGTGCGGCCGACGTTGACCTGGATGTCCAGGAGCTTGGTGTTGACCTCCTCCGGCGGGTACTTGAACGCGATGGCCCAGCGCGGGGCGCGGCTGGTGGCGCCGAGGCGGCGCTGGGTGGCCAGGTCGTCGACCTTGACCACGACGCCGTCGATCTCGTGCTCGACCGAGTGCCGGTTCACGGCGTACCCCTCGATGAACGCGCGCACCCCGTCGAGATCGGGCACTACCTCGGCCCGGGCCGAGGTCGGCAGTCCCCAGCCGCGCAGCATTTGGTACCACTGCGACTGGGCCTCGACCGGCGGACCGCCGGTGACTCGCCCGACTCCATGCAGCACCATGCGCAGCGGCCGGCCGGCGGTGACCCGGGGATCCTTCTGGCGCAGAGAGCCGGCCGCGGCGTTGCGCGGGTTGGCGAAGGGCGCCTTGCCGGCTTCGACCAGCCCGGCGTTGAGGTCCGCGAACGCGGCCACCGGGAAGAACACCTCGCCGCGGACCTCGAGGGTGGCGGGTACATCATCACCGGTGAGCTGCTGTGGGATGCCGGTGATGGTGCGCACGTTGCCGGTGACGTCCTCGCCGGTGCGACCGTCGCCGCGAGTGGCCGCACTGGCCAGCCGCCCGTCGGCGTAGACGAGGTCGACGGCCAGGCCGTCGACCTTGAGCTCGCACAGGTAGCCGCTCACGGTGCCGGCGTCGCGTTCGACCCGCTCGGCCCAGGCATTCAGCTCCTCGGACTCGAAGACGTTGTCCAGGCTCAGCAGCCGCTCCAGGTGTTCCACCGGGGTGAACGTCGTGGAGAACGTGCCGGCCACCCGCTGGGTCGGCGAGTTCGGCGTGCGCAACTCGGGATGGGCGTCCTCGAGCTCCTGCAGCTCGCGCATCGCCCGGTCGTAGTCCCCGTCGCTGATCGTCGGCTGGTCCAGGACGTAGTAGCGAAACGACGCGTCGTCGAGGACCTGGCTCAGCTCGGCGTGGCGGGCGGCCGCCCGGGCCGAGGCGGTATCGGTCTGCACGGTGGCCGACGTTACCGGCGCCCACGGACGACATCGGAAGATCAAGCGCAGCGGGTGTCCGTCGGCGTACTGCCTCAAGCTGAGGCGGACGCGACCGTGCGGTGGCACCGCGCCGAAACCGGGTTGCGGCCGAGTGCCTGCTCTTGGTTGTGTGCTGACGTGGCTCTGACCGGCGACCCCGGCGTGGACCAGGTTGTGGCCGAGCTTGCCGATCACGCTGCCGAGGTGCTCGGCCCGGACATGATCGGCGCCTACATCGAAGGCTCGTTCGCCCTGGGCGCCGGCGACCCCCACAGCGACGTCGATTTCATCGTGGTCACTGGGACGCCACTCGATGACCGGCGTGAGGATCGCCTGCGTGCGTTCCATCGCGAATTGCCGACCCGTCGCCAACACTGGGCCAAACACCTCGAAGGTTCCTACGCTGTGCTCGCGGATCTGCTCGATTCCACCCGTACCGGGCGCGCTTGGCTCTTCGTCGATCACGGACAGCAGCACATGAGCTGGGACATCCACGGCAACGACCTGGTCCACCGCTGGGTGCTGCGCGAACACGGCATCGTGGTGCGAGGAGCACCGCCAGGCGACATTGTTGCCCCCGTATCGGCGGCGGAGCTGCGCCGAGAAGCGCAATCCGAACTGGGCGGATTGCCCCAGTCCCTGCTCAGCTGGCTCGACCTCAGGATCGCGTGGTCCCAGCGATACTTCGTGGTGGCCTACTGCAGAGTCCTCTTCACCCTCGCCAACGGGTACGTCGCTTCCAAGCCCGAAGCGCTCCTATGGGCCGGCCACACGTTCGACCCGGCCTGGCGCCCCCTCTTCCATCAGGTCACGCAGGACAGGGTGCGAGGCCTCACGCCCACGGACTCGCCCCGCGACGGGGCGGTCGAGTCGTCACTCGCCTTCGCCGCATACGCCGACGACTGGGCCTCGACTCACCACCCCTGAATAGGGCGGACCGGGTTCATCCCTTCACGCCGCCGGACAGCTGACTGCCGGAGAACTGTCGCTGGAAGAGGAAGAACAGGATGGCCACCGGAATGGTTGTTAGCAGGGCTGCGCCCATGTTCACGGGGTACTGCGTGCCGCTGCCCAGTGATCCCGAGCTGAACTTGGCCAGACCGGTGGTGAGGGTGTTGTACTTCGCGTCCGAGGTAGCGACGAGGAAGAAGCTGAACTCGTTCCACGAGCCCTGGAAGCTGAGGATGGTGAGCGTGAGCAGCCCGGGCCGGACCAGAGGCAACACCACCGTCCAGTAGGTCTTGAAGATGCCGGCCCCGTCGATCCGCGCCGCCTCCTCCAGTTCGACCGGGACCTGTAGGAAGAACTGCCGCATGATGAAGATTCCGGCCGCGTCGACCATGATCGGCAGGATCATCCCGGCGTAGGAGTTGTAGAGGGTCAGCTGCTTGAGGATCAGGAACCGCGGGATCAGCAGAACGACACCGGGCACGGCCAGCGTGGCCAGGACCCCGGCGAAGATCAGCCGGCGGCCCCGGAACTGGAGCCGGGCCAGCGCGTAGCCGGCCAGGCTGTCGAGGAACACTCGACCGAGGGTGATGCAGGTCGCCACGATGATGCTGTTCGTGAGCCACCGTCCGAACGGCACCGCTTCCCCGCTGCCGTAGCCGAACAGCCGTTGCCAGGCGTTGGTGCTCACCGGACGCGGGATGAGCGACAGGGAATGGTTGGCCGCGTCGGCGTCGGTCTTGAACGACGTGGCGATCTGGATGATGAACGGCCCGAGGTAGATCACCGCGAACACGACGAGGGCGAGGTAGCCGAGGGTCCGGCGCGGCGCGGAGGTGTAGCTGCGGGTGCTCATCAGTCCCGGTCCCCGATCAGACGGCGCTGGATGGTGCTCAACACGATGATCAGGCCGAACAGCAGGAAGGCGATCGCCGCGCCGACCCCGAACGCCTGGTTGTTGAAGCTCTGGGAGAAGGAGAGGAAGGCCGGCGTCGTCGTGGCCGGATTGTTGCCGGTCAGGTAGATCTGGTCGAACACCTGCCACGTGCCGATGAGCCCGAGCGTGAGCACCAGGTAGAGCGTCGGCCGGAGCATCGGCACCGTGACGTAGCGGAAGCGCTGCCACGACGATGCGCCGTCGAGTTCGCTCGCTTCGTCGAGCTCCTCACCGATGTTCTGCAGGGCGGCCAGGAACATCAGCATGAACGTGCCGGCGGTCGTCCACACCACCAGGATGATGATCACGCATATGGCCACGGAGGGGCCGGACAGCCAGTCCCACCACGACAGGTTCATGAACTCGTGCTTGGCCCACCCGGGCGGCGAATCGATCCCGAACCCGCCGAGGATGTTGTGGAACACCCCGTCGGAGTCGGCCAGCCAGTTCGGGCCGTTGATCCCGACGTAGCCGAGCAGGGTGTTCACCGCCCCGCTGCCGGAGAACAGGAAGAGGAAGACCAGCGTGATCGCGATGCTGCTGGTGACCGACGGGAAGTAGAAAGCGGTGCGGAAGAAGCCCTTGCCCTTGAGCATCTTGTTGTTGAGGAGCACGGCGAGAAACAGAGACAAGGCAGTCTGCGACGGGACGGCGATGAGCACGAAGTAGAAGTTGTTGCGGACCGAGCTGGAGAAGTTCTGCCGGGTGAGCGAATCCTGCGTGAGCAGGTTCTTGTAGTTGCCGATGCCCACCCACTTGGCCCCGCCGCCGAACGGGCTGGACAGACCGTCCCACTTGGTCAGGCTGACGTAGAAGGCCAGTCCGATGGGAATGACCAGGAAGATCAGCAGGATGGCCAGCGCGGGCGCTACGAACAACCAGCCTGCCGCGCTCTGGCGTCCGCGGATGCCCGGACCTCCCCGGCGGACCGGTGGGGTGGGAACGTTCACGTCGGCCGTGGTCAGCGGGGACTCGGCCAGGGTCGCAGGGCTGGTGCGGTCACCGCTCGTGGACATCGCGGGCTCCGATCGTTGCGAGGGGCTGGCCGTTCGGGGATCTGATCGGTGGCGCCGGTGGCGGGCGAGGAAAGTGGGGTCCCACGCGCCACCGGCGCTCCACGGCTGAGGCGACTACTTGGCCGCGTCGAGGGCTGCCGTCGCGTTCTTCTGCAGCGCGGCCAGCATCGCCTTCGGGTTGGACGAGCCGCCCAAGCCGAGGATCTTCGAGTCGAAGTCCTTCTGCACCGCATCGAAGCCCGACAGGCTGGTCGGGCCGGTGGCGTACTCGGCGCCGGCGACGAAGGGCTTCTGGGTGGGGAACTGGGCCACGAACTGGTCCTGCGCCGACTTGACCGAGGGCATCACCCCGAACGCCTTCGAGAAGGCGATCTGCTGGTCGGTCGAGGTCAGGAACTGGACGAAGTCGATCGCCGCCGCCTTGTTGGCGCCTTTCTGGGCCACCCCCCAGCACTGGGTGAAGGACAGCGTCGCCTTCTGCTTCGGGCCGGCCGGCAGTTCGGCCACGGTGTACTTCAGTTTCGGGAAGTCGTTCTTGACGCCGCCGATGATCCAGTTGCCCTCCATCGTCATGGCCGCCTTGCCCTTGCCGAGCGCCTCTCCGCCCCAGCCGGAGTCGACCTGCTTCGGGAACTTGAGCACGCCCTCCTTGGCCAGCTTCTGCACGAATTCCACACCGGTCAGGTTCTGCGGGGAGTCAGCATCGAACGCGGTCCGCTCCTTGTTCAGCAGGGTGCCGCCGGCGCCCTTCATGAACAGGTCGACCCGGTCGAGGGTGTCGCCGATGACCAGGCCGGTGACCCCGCCGGTCGTAAGCTTCTTGGCCACGGTCTCGAGCTGGTCCCAGGTCTTCGGGATATCGGCGTCGGTCAGGCCGGCCTTGGCCCACAGGGTGGTGTTGATCTCTAGGCCCAACGTCGAGAAGTCCTTCGGCGCGCAATAGGCCTTGCCGTCGGCGCTGGTGAACGAGGCGACCAGATTCGGGTAGAAGTCGTCCTTGTTCTTGAGCTGATCGAAGTACGGGGCCAGCGCATTGGCCTTCTGCAAGCCGGAGAACTTCGACGCGTCGACGTAGAACATGTCCGGCGGGGTGCCGCCGGCCAGCGCCTGCGAGAGCTCCTGGTTGAGGTCCTTGGCCGCGGTCACCTGCACCTTGTTCCCGCTTTTGGCCCCCCACGCCGTCCCTGCCGCGCGTAACGCGTTGGTCTCGGCGTCGCCGGAGGAGGCGATCAGGATCTTGAGCGTCACCCCGGTGGTCTTGCCGCCTCCGGCGCTCGAGCTCCCGGAGCTTCCGCCATAGCCACTGCTGCCGCAGGCTGCGGTGAGGGCCAGTACCGATACGCCGGCGAGCACGCTCGCCAGTCGACGGCCTCGTGGTGTCATGACGCGGACTTCCTCTCAGTGGGACCGGGCAGCGGGGGCTACCTCTGGCTGCTGGGGCGGACGGTGAGCGAGGGCGGTAGGAGAACGTGGGTCGGCGCGGTGCGGGCCCCGTTGACGTGTTCGACGATGACCTCGACCAGGGTGGCCGCGGCCGTCTCGAGCGGTTGCCGCACGCTCGTCAGCGCGGGGCTGGCCGCCGCGGCGATCGGCGAGTCGTCGAAGCCGGTGACGGCAATGTCCAGACCGGGCTTCAGGCCCCGCTCGACCACCGCCCGTAGGGCGCCGACGGCCAGCGTGTCACTCGCGCAGACGATCCCGGTCGGGGCACGGCGTTGGTCGAGCATCGCGCCGGCCACTGCCTCGCCGCCCGCGATGCCGTCCTCGGAGCGCCGGACCAGGTCCGTGCGGGCCAGGCGGTGGGCGGTCACCGCGGCCAACCATCCGGCGTGGCGGTCGTCGCCGGATCCGGAGCCCTCCGGCCAGCCGAGGAAGGCGATGCGGCGGTGGCCCTGCTCGACTAAGTGGTCAACGGCCGCCGACGTCCCGGCCGCACCGTCCACATCGACCCAGGAATGACGAGGCCGATACACGTCCCACGGCCGCCCGAAAGACACGAACTCCGCGCCGTGGCTCAGCAGCCAGCGGGCGCGCGGGTCGCCCCGGGAGGTCTCGGTCAACGCGAAGGCATCCACGGCGTTGCGGCGCAACAGATCCTCGTAGGCGGCGATCTCCTCGTCCTGATTCGAGGCAGCGAAGGCCAGTACGGCGTAGCCCCGCTCGCGCGCGTTCTCGCACATCGCGTGCAGGAACCGGTCCAGGACGCCGGTGCCGTTGCTGACCGGCGACACGCGCATGCCGATCAGGCGGGACGAACGGGTACGCAAGGATCGGGCGGCCTCGTTGGGTCGGTAGTCCAGTTGCGCGATGACGGTCTGCACCCGCGCCAGGGTCTCGGGGCGCAGCCGCTCGGGCGCGTTCAACGCGTTGGAAACCGTCTGCCGGGACACGCCCGCCGCCTCGGCCACCGATCCGATGGTCGACCGCGGGGCGAGGAGCGGATCGCGTCCGGGCAACTGCCGTCTCCTCGCTCATCGGCTGAACAATGGTCGGTTTGAACGATCCAACCTTGATCCTGAGTTGTCTATCATATGAACGTTCTAATCGATAGGGTCCCGGCTCAGCCCACTTTTCGAGGACGTGACCGCATGGCTGAACCGCTCGCCCTGCAGCCCTTGCTCCATGACCTCATCAGCTGCGTGCGGGCGCCGGCGCTCGCCCTGTCGGCCCGCGACGGCCAGATGCTGGCCACCGGCGCGCACGGGTTGATCGTGTCCGATCGACGCGCCCTGCACACGTTCGAGGTGTCGGTACGGGGCTCCCACCGGGAACTGCTGCGCGGGTACCCCATCGGTTCCGACCGCGCTCGTTTCGTGTCCGTGCTACGCCCGCTCGGCAACCCGGGACCTGACCCCACCGTCCTGCTGGACCACCACCGCACGGTCACGAGCACCGGCGCCGTGGAGACGCTGGTGCTTTCGTCCCGGGCCGGCCTCGATGTGTCGTGCGACCTGACGGTGCGCGTGGGCTGCGACCTAGCCGATGTATCCGAGATCAAGCGGGGCAACGCGGCCAAGCCTCTGAACGCCCAGGCCCACCCGACCGGCCTCAGCTGGACCGCCGACGACGGCACGCAGGTGCGGCTGCGGGCCGACACCGTCCCGACCTCGATCGACCCGACTGCGGCCGAGATTGCCTGGCGGGTCACCGTTCCGGCCGGAGGCGCCGTCCGAGTCATCATCGCCACCGACGTGAGCGGCGATCCGGCTCCGCGGGCGGTTGTGGCCGAGGAGACGGTGCCGTGGTCTCGGCCGGCGGTCGAGTCCGGCGATCACCGCCTCGCTCTGCTGATCGACCAAGCCCTCGACGACCTGGCCGGCCTTCTCATGCGAGACCCCGCCACCCCCGGAGGCACCTTCGTGGCGGCCGGATCGCCCTGGTTTCTCACCCTGTTTGGACGCGACTCGATCATCGCCGCGTCGATGATGTTGCCGCTGGGCACGGAGCTGGCGCTCGGCACGCTGCGCGCTCTGGCCGCCCGGCAGGGCACCGTCACCGACGAGCGGACCGCGGAGCAGCCAGGAAAGATCCCGCACGAGCTGCGCCGCACCGCCACCGTGCACGACCACGACCACGGCCACGGCCACGGCCACGGCCACGGCCACGGCCACGGCGAGACCGTGCTGCCGCCGCTGTACTTCGGCACCGTCGACGCCACGCCGCTCTGGATATCCCTGCTCCACGATGCCTGGCGGTGGGGCCTGCCCGCCGCTGCCGTAGAGGCGATGCTCGACCACGCCGAGGCCGCGCTGAGCTGGATGCGCGACGACGGCACCGGCCCGAGCGGCTTCATCGAGTACGTCGACCGGACCGGACATGGACTGACCAACCAGGGCTGGAAGGACAGCGGAGATTCCGTGCGCTTCGCCGACGGGCGGCTGGCCGAGGCGCCGGTGGCGCTGTGCGAGGTCCAGGCCTACGCCTACCGAGCCGCGCGACAGGGTGCCGACCTGCTCGAGCACTTCGGCCGGCCCGGCGCCGAGGCGTGGCGGGCGTGGGCACGCGACCTGCGCGAGCGGTTCCGCGCCCACTTCTGGGTGCCCCGCAACGGTCGTCGCTATCCGGCGATGGCGCTGGACAAGCACGGGGAACCGGCCGACGCGGTGGCTTCGAACGTCGGCCACCTGCTCGGTACCGGCCTGCTCGATCCCGGCGAGAGCGCCGCCGTTGCCGCGTTGCTCGGCGGCGAGGAGTTGGACTGCGGCGTGGGTCTGCGCACGTTGTCCGACCGTTCGGTGGGGTACAACCCGATCGGTTACCACACGGGGTCGGTCTGGCCGCACGACACCGCGATCGCCATCGCCGGGCTGGCCGCCGACGGGCACGACCGGACGGCGGCGGCCTTGATCGACGGGTTGCTGCGGGCGGCACCGGCCTTCGACTACCGGCTGCCCGAACTCTACGGCGGGGAAGCAGCGCAGCCCGGTCGGTGGCCACTGCCTTACCCGGCCGCCTGCCGGCCGCAGGCCTGGGCCGCCGCCGCCGCGGTGGCGGTGCTCGCCGGGCTGACCGGTCTACGCCCTGACGTCCCGGGCGGGTCGGTGGAAGTGCGCCCCGTGCGCAGCCCCCGCGTCGGCTCGCTGACCGTGCACGGCCTGCGCGTTGCCGGCGCCGAAGTATCGGTGCGGATCGGTGCCGACGGTGAACCCGCCGTGGACGGTCTGCCGGTCGGCGTGCGGCTACGACGCTGACCGGGTCGGTCAGGTTTCCAACAGGCGCTGGCCGGCCTGGCGCAGCGACGTCAGCGCTCGGCGGGCCTCGTCCGGCGCGAAGCCGGCCAGCCCGCAGGCCGGGGTCAGCACCGCCCGCCGGGCCAGGTCTTCGACTGCGAATCCGAGGACGTTCCAGACGCGGCGCGCGCGTTCGACCAGTCCCTTCGCGTCGGGTCGAGACAGGCCGGGGCCGGTCGGAACGACGCCCAGCCAGGCGCTGCAGCCGGCGTCCAACGCCTCGCCGAGCGCGTCGAGGGCCGCCGCGTCGAGAGAGTCGACGTCGACCGCGAGCGCGGTGGCGCCCGCCGCCCGGAACAGGCCGAGGGGAGCGTCCGGCGCGCAGCAGTGCACCGCGCACGGGCCCGGGGCCTCGGCGACCACCAGGCCGAGAAGCGTCTCGACCGTGGACGCCGGCACCGCCCGCACGGTGTCGAGGCCGCTCGGCGTCGGTACGCGGGCGCCGAGGACGGCCGGTACCGAGGGTTCGTCGACCTGCAGGACCAGGCCGGCCCGCGGCAGCCGCGCGGCCACCTCGGCCACATGTGCACGCACGCCCTCGGCCAGCGACTCGGCGATCTCCCGTGTCGCGCCCGGGTCGGACACGGCCCGGTGGCCGTTGGGCAGCTCGAGGGACGCGGCGAGGGTCAGCGGCCCGCACACCTGGATCTTGAACGCGCCGTCGTAGTCGCCGCTTTCCTGCACCGCGTCGAGATCACGCTGAAGGTGGTCGCGGGCCCGGCGCAGGTCGCGGCCGGGACGGGCGGTGAGGCGCCACCCGGACGGCTGGATCTCGACCGGCAGCTCGGCCAGCAACGCCGCACCGCGCCCGACCAGGGCCGCCTCCGGCCCCCGGCCGGGCAGCTCCGGCAGATGGGCGAACTCGGGCAGCTCGCCAAAGACGATGGCCGCGGCCTCGGCCGGGTCGGTGCCCGGCAGCGAGCCGATACCGGTCACCGCACCGCGTGGCCATGGCACCGATGGGGCGGTGGTCACACCCGCAGGCCGGCGGAGCGTGTCGCCGCGATGGTGCCCGACGTCGCGGTGGCCGACGTCGCGGTGGCCGACGTGACGGTGGCCGATCCGACCACCTCGTCGCCGTCGTAGGCGACCAGCGCCTGACCGGCGGCGATTCCGCGCAGCGGCTGGTGTAGCCGGGCCACCAGACCGGTGTCGGTCCGGGCGAGCCGAGCCACGCCCAAACCGCCGTGCGCGCGCAGCTGGACCTGATAGTCACGCCCGAGGTCGGGCTCGACTCCGGCCGTCCACACCGGCTCACCGGTCGACACTTCGTCGACGTCGAGCAACGCCGCCCGCCCGACGGTCACCGTGCGGTCCTTGACCGAGAGCGCGAGCACGTAGCGCGGCTGACCGTCCGCGCGGTCGAGGCCGAGCCCGCGGCGCTGACCGACGGTGAACCCGAAGGTGCCCCCGTGGCGGCCGACCGGGCGACCGGATTCGGCGTCGACGATGTCGCCCGGTACGTCGCCCAGGCGCCGCTGCAGAAAGCCCCGGGTGTCGCCGTCGGCGATGAAGCAGATGTCGTGGGAATCCGGCTTGTCGGCCACCGACAGCCCGCGCCGCGCGGCCTCGGCTCGGACCTCGTCCTTGGTCGAGTCGCCGAGCGGGAAGAGCGCCCGCTCGAGCTGGTCGGCGCGCAGCACGGCCAGCACGTAGGACTGGTCCTTGCCCGCGTCGACCGACCGGCGCAGGCGGCCGGACTCCAGTCGAGCGTGGTGGCCGGTCACGAGCGCATCGAAGCCGAGCGCGAGCGCCCGATTCAGCACGGCGCTGAACTTGATGCTCTCGTTGCAGCGCAGGCACGGATTGGGCGTACGGCCGGCTTCGTACTCGGCCACGAAGTCCTCGATGACCTCCTCGGCGAAGCGCTCGGCCAGGTCCCACACGTAGAACGGGATGCCGAGCACGTCGGCGGCGCGACGGGCATCGCGGGCATCCTCCAGCGTGCAGCAGCCGCGGGCGCCGGCGCGCAGGGTGGCCGGGGCGGGCGAAAGCGCAAGGTGGACGCCCGTCACGTCGTGGCCGGCCTCGACCGCGCGGGCCGCCGCGACCGCGGAGTCCACGCCGCCGCTCATCGCGGCGAGGACCTTCATGGACGCACCTTGCCGGACGCGGTCATGCGCTGATCTGGGTGACGTCGTCCTCGTAGGCGGCCGTGCGTCGCGGCGCCCGGACCGGCCGGCGCTCGGGGCGGGAGGCTCGTCCGGCCGCACGGGCCCGCTCGACCACCCGGCCGATCGCCTGCACAACCGACTCCACGTCAGCATCGGTGCTGGTATGGCCGAGGGAGAAGCGCAGGGAACCGCGGGCCAGGTCCGGCGCAACGCCCATGCCGAGCAGCACGTGCGACGGCTGGGCCACACCGGCCGAGCAGGCCGAGCCGGTGGAGCATTCCACGCCCTGCGCGTCGAGCAGCATGAGCAGCGAGTCACCCTCGCACCCGGGCAGGGACACGTGCAGGTTGCCGGGCAGCCGGGCGACGGGCGACCCGTTGAGTACCGCGTCGGGAACCTGGGCGCGGATCCCCTCCCACAGTCGCGTCCGCAGGCGCAGCAGCTCGTCGTGGTAGGTCTGGCGGCGGCTGACCGCAAGAGTCGTGGCGGTGGACAGGCCGACGATGCCGGGCGTGTCCAACGTGCCCGAGCGCACATCGCGCTCCTGGCCGCCACCGTGCAGAAGCGGCACGCAGGCCACGTCCCGGCGCAGGAGGAGGGCACCCACGCCGTAGGGGCCGCCGAGCTTGTGCGCAGTGAGGCTCAGCGCCGATACCCCGCTGGCCGCGAAGCTCACCGGCAGCGGGCCGGCGGCCTGCACCGCGTCGGTGTGAAACGGGATCTCGAACTCGACCGCGACCTCGGCCAGCGCGGAGATCGGGGAGACCGTGCCGACCTCGTTGTTGGCCCACATGGCGGTGATGACCGCGACCGAGTCGGGGTCGTCGCCGATCGCGGCGCGCAACGCCCCGGGGATGACCGCTCCCTCGGACGTGACGTCCAGCCAGGTGATCTCGGCACCCTCGTGCTTGGCCAGCCACTCCACCGTGTCCAGAACGGCGTGGTGCTCCAGCGGGCTGGCGATGACCCGACGACGGCGCGGGTCGGCGTCGCGGCGGGCCCAGTAGATGCCCTTGACCGCCAGGTTGTCGGCCTCGGTGCCACCGCCGGTGAAGATGACCTCCGACGGCCGGGCGCCCATGGCCTCAGCCAGGGCCTCTCGACACTCCTCCACCGTGCGCCGTGCGGCCCGTCCCGACGCGTGCAGCGAGGACGGGTTGCCCACCCGGGCGAGAGCGTCGGCCATGGCCGCGATGGCTTCAGGAACCATCGGCGTGGTGGCCGCGTGATCGAGGTAGGCAGGCATCTCTGCCGATCCTACGGACCGTTTACGCGGCACCGGCACGGCTGTGATCGACTGGTCCCCGGGCGCACCGAAAGGGTCCTTGGCGCCACCTGCTCCCTCACCGTCGCCCGCCTCCCTGCCGTTCACCGTTTCGACCTGCTCGATCACCGTCGTGGATCGGAGAATCTCGATGAACCCCGCACTGCCCCCGGACAATCCCTTCGCCCGCGAGTCGGAGCTGGACTTCCGGCTGCCGCCGTTCGACCGCATCGGGGCGGCCGAGCTGGCCGAGGCGCTGGCCGCGGGCATGGCCGCACAACTCGCGGAGGTCGCGGCCATCACCGCCACGACCGAGCCGGCGACGTTCGACAACACCGTGGTCGCACTGGAGCGCTCCGGCCGCCTGCTCGAGCGGGCGCAGCGGGTCTACTCGGCCTACGTCAGCTCGTTGTCCGACGACGCAATTCGCTCGGTGGAAACCGAGTTCGCTCCGCGCCTGGCCGGCCACTCCGACGCCCTCAAGCTCGACCCGCAGCTGTTCGACCGTCTCGAGCAGGTGCACCGCGCTCGCCATGAGTCCGGCCTGGACGCCGAGGCGGTACGCCTGGTCGAACGGCTGCACACCGACTTCGTCCTCGCCGGGGCTCGCCTGGACGAAGCCGGCCGGCAGAGGCTGCGGGACCTCAACCAGCAGATCGCCCGTGCGTCGACGACGTTCAATCAGCGTCTCACCGCGGCGATGGAGGCGGCAGCGGTGCACGTCGAGGAGGTGGAGCAGCTCGACGGTCTTGGTCCCGACGCCATCGCGGCGGCCGCGGCCGCGGCGATCGCGCGTGGTCACGACGGCGGCTACCTGATCCCGTTGCTGCTGCCCACGCCGCAGCCGGCGCTGGCCTGGCTGACCAACCGCGCGCTGCGCCGCCGCCTGCACCAGGCATCCGTCGAGCGCGCGTCGGGCGACGCCGGTACCGGCCCGGTCGCGGTGGAGCTGGCCCGGATTCGGGCGGCCCGCGCCGCACTCCTGGGGTTCGGCAGCCACGCCGAGTTGATGGTGGCCGACCAAACCGTCGGGTCGGTGGACGCAATGGATGCGATGCTCGGCCGGCTGGTCGGCCCGGCCGTCACCAATGCCGACGCCGAGGCGGCGGTGATCGCGGAGTTGGCCGCGCGCGACGGCGTCGACCTGGCCGCCTGGGACTGGGCCTACTACGCCGAACAGGTGCGAGCGGAGCGCTTCTCGCTCGACGCGGCCGCGCTGCGCCCCTTCTTCGCGCTGGAACGGGTGCTGTTCGACGGGGTCTTCTTCGCCGCCACCGGCCTGTACGGCATCACCTTCACCGAACGCACCGACCTGCCGCGCTACCACCCGGACGTACGGATCTGGAAGGTGGACGAGGCCGACGGAACGTCGCTGGGGCTCTTCGTGGCCGACTTCTTCGCCCGGGAGGGAAAGCGCGGCGGAGCGTGGATGTCGACGTTCGTGGACCAGAACCGGCTGCTCGGCACGCCGGCGGTCGTCGTGGTCAATCTCAACGTCAACCGCCCGTCCGGCGACGCGCCGGCCCTGCTCTCCCTCGGCGAGGTCCGCACGCTGTTTCACGAGTTCGGCCACGCGCTGCACGGGCTGTTCTCCGACGTCACGTACCCGCGGTTCTCCGGCACCGACGTGCCGCGTGACTTCGTCGAGTTCCCGAGCCAGGTCAACGAGATGTGGTCGCTGTGGCCGCAGGTGCTGGCCAACTACGCGCGCCACGTCGAGACCGATGAGCCTCTGCCCGAGGCCACGGCCGCGGCGATCCGCGACGCCGAGCAGTGGGGCGAGGGCTTCTCGACCACTGAGTACCTGGGGGCAACGCTGCTCGATCAGGCCTGGCACCGGCTCTCGGCCGACGACGACATCCACGATCCGGAGGCGTTCGAGGCTGCGGCGCTCAAGGAGGCCGGTGTCGCACATCCGTTGATCCCGCCGCGCTATCGAACGACCTACTTCCAGCACATCTTCGCCGGCGCCTACTCGGCCGGTTACTACTCCTACATCTGGTCCGAAGTGCTCGACGCCGACACGGTGGAGTGGTTCCGGGCCTCGGGCGGCTTGCGCCGGGAGAACGGCGAGCGGTTCCGACGCCGGCTGCTCGCGGTGGGCGGGAGCGTGGACTCCCTGCAGGCCTTCCGCGACGTGGTCGGCCGCGACGCCGATATCACTCCGCTGCTGCGCCGGCGTGGCCTGGACCGTCCCGAAACCTGACCGTCTTGCGCTGTCGGCGGTGCGAGCCGTAGTCACCACGGGCGCCCGGCCGCACGCCCGGCCTACGACTCGGTCCCCCCACTACCCCGGACGCAGAGCGCAGGTCAGCGGCGTCCGGGGGTGACGCGAGCGCGACCGGCGAAGCCGAGCCCGATCAGCGCGACGCCGGCCATGACCAGGTCCGCGGTGACGAAGGCCGCCGTGTAGCTCAGGTGCGAGTGGACGGCCGCGGCCACGAGAACGCCGCCCAGGCCCGTGGTGAAGGCACTGACCGCGTTGTCCGACAATTGCAGCGCGGAGGAATCCCGCCCCCGGGTTTCGTCCGTGGTCAGATCCAGCATGATCACCCCGACGCTCGACATGCCAAGTCCGGCACCCAACCCGGCGGCCGGCCACACGACGTACATCAGCCAGCCCGGCGCGCTCGGCACCGAGGCCACCGCCGCCCCGGTGCAAGCCACGGCCAGCAGCACGAAGGCAGTCCGGATGAGCGTCGTTCGATGCGCGGCCACCGCGTCGCGCCCCTGCCACCATGACCCCAGTGCCCAGGCCAGCGCGGTGCCGAGCAGCGGCAGACCGGCTGCGGTGGGTCCGTAGCCGTGCTGGACGGTCAAGGCCAGCGGAATCAGCGACTCGGCGCCGAACATCGCTCCGGCCAGCAGCCCGCGCAGGGCGACCGTCGACGGGACGCCGCGCCGGACCCGCAGGGTGCCGGCCGGGACGAGCCCAACGATCCCCCAGGCCAGGATCGCCGCACCCGGCCCCGCGGCGATCAGCGCAGCCACGGACGGGTGCTGGCCGGCCTGCACCAGAGCGGCCAGTCCGAGCGCGACGGCCAGCGCCCGGGTCAGCCGGCTCCACGGCGCGACGGCCGAGCGCGGATGATCGGACAGGGTGCGCAGGACGGGAATCATCAGCATTCCCCCGGCGACGACCAGCGGCGCGAGCAGCAGGAAGACGGCGCGCCAGGTGACGTGCTGGGTCAGGAAGCCGGACAGCGGTGGTCCGACCAGGGACGGGACCACCCAGGCCGAGCTGATCGCGGCGAAGATCTTGGGTCGCAGCGTCGTTGGGTAACTCTCTCCGATGATCACGTAGATCGCAGTGATCAGCAGTCCGCCGCCGAGGCCCTGGACCACCCGGCCGCCGATGAGCTGCGTCATCGTCGACGCGGAGCCGGCGACCAGCAGGCCGAGGCAGAACGTCACGAGTCCGAGGATGAGCGGTCGGCGCGGGCCGGCCCGGTCGCTCATCGCGCCGGAAACCACCAGCCCGACAACGTTGGCGACGAGGAAGCCCGAGAACACCCAGCCGTAGGCCGACAGACCGTGTAGGTCGCGGGCCGCCGTGGGCATGGCCGTGGCCACCGACTGGGCTTCGAAGGCGATCAGCGTCACCAGGACGACCAGGCCGAAGCTGGTCAGCCGGACCGCCCCGGCGAAGATGGAATCCGGCGCTCCGGAAATCGCGGAGCCTTCCGTCCGCGTCTGCGCCGTCACTGTTCAACCATGCAAGGTCAACCGTCGTTGAGGTCAAACCGGTATCCGCCCGCGGGTGTGTGTGTCGGTCCGCCGGCGCAAACCCGTCAGCCCTTGCGCGCGGCCAACTCCTGGGTCAGTGCCGGCGCGACGGTGAACAGGTCGCCGACCACACCGAAGTCGGCCAGCTCGAAAATCGGCGCTTCCGGATCCTTGTTGATCGCCACGATCGTCTTCGACGTCTGCATACCGGCCCGGTGCTGGATCGCCCCCGAGATGCCCACGGCCACGTAGAGCTGCGGCGACACCGTGACACCGGTCTGGCCGACCTGCATCTGGTGCGGCACCCAGCCGGCGTCGGTGGCGGCCCGGGAGGCACCGACCGCGGCGCCGAGGGAGTCAGCCAGGGATTCGATCACGGCGAAGTTGTCGGCCGAGCCGACCCCGCGGCCACCGGAGACGATCACCGACGCGTCCGCGAGCGTGGGCCGCGAGCCCTTGGCCTCGACCACGGAGTCAAGGACCTCGGCCGCCCGGGCCGCGGGCGAGGCCGCGGGGTCCACGGCAACGAACTCGGCCGCGCCGGCCGACTCCGTCGCGGCCACCGAGTTGGCCCGCATCGTCACCACTGGTAGGCCGCGGCTCACCTTGGAGCGCACGCTGACCGATCCTCCGAAGATGGATTGCGTGGCTACACCGTCGGGGTCGATCCCCACCGCGTCGACCAGCATGCCGGTGCCGAGCTTGTAGGCCAGCCGGGCGCCGATCTCCTTGTTGTCGCGGGTGCTGGCCAGCAGGACGGCCGCGGCACCGACCTGCGCGGCCAGGGTGGCCAGCACCTCGGCCGCGGGAGCCACCAGATAGCGCCCGACGTCCTCGCTCTCGGCGGCATAGACCTTGGCCGCGCCGAAGCGGGCCAACGCATCCCGCAGGCCGGCCGCGGTCCCCGGCGCGCCGATCACCACGGCGGCCGGCTCGCCCAGGGCGGTGGCCGCGGTGAGCAGCTCGTTGGTGATCTTCTTGACGGCGCCGTCGCCGTGTTCGACGAGAACCAGTACCTCGGCCATCGGGAGATGCCTTCCTGGGAATGCTGCGGTCAGGGCAAAAGAAGGGGAGCGGGCCGGGCTAGAGGAGCTTCTTGGCCTGCAGGAAGTCGGCGATCTGGACCGCTGCGGTGCCGTCGTCCTTGACGATGGTCCCGGCCGCACGCGGCGGCGCGTTCTCGAACTCGAGCACCTGGCTGGTGGCGCTGGCCAGGCCGACCGAGGCCGGGTCGATACCGAGGTCGGCCACGGTGCGGGTCTCGATCGGCTTCTTCTTGGCCGCCATGATGCCCTTGAACGACGGGTAGCGCGGGTCGTTGATCTTCTCCACCACTGATACGACGGCCGGCGTGCTGGCCCGCACCGTGTCGTAGCCCCCGTCGGTCTGCCGCTCGATCGTCACCGTCGATCCGTCCACGGTGACCTTGCGGGCGTGGGTCAGCTGGGCCACCCCGAGGGCCTCGGCCAGCAGGGCCGGAACGATGGACAGCCGGGCGTCGGTGGACTCCGACCCGGCCACGACCAGGTCCCACTCGACACCGGACACCGCCTTGGCCAGCACGGTCGCGGTCTGCATGGCACACGAGCCGTGCAGGGCGTCGTCACTCACGTGGATGGCCTTGTCCGCGCCCATCGAGAGGGCCTTACGGATCGACTCGGTGGCCCGGTCGGGACCCATGGACAGGACGGTTACCTCGCCGCCGTGTGCCTCCTTCAACCGCAAGCTCTCCTCGATCGCGTACTCGTCGATCTCGTTGATGACGGCATCGACCGAGGCGCGGTCGAGAGTCTTGTCCGAGTCGGCCAGCCGGCGGTCGGCCCACGTGTCAGGCACCTGCTTGACCAGGACGACGATGTTCGGCATCGGCGAATGCTCCTTCGGCGAAAGACGGCGGCACGGACCGGTCGAACCGGCGGTCGGCGCTCGAGGCCACCGAAGGTTACTGGCCAGTAGCCCACTGCGCCGTCGAGGTGACCATCCTCCCACGCGGTCCTCGATATCGTCGGCGAGTCATGACCGGACCGCCGCCAATACGCGCTCTGGGCCCACGCTGGCCGGCGCCACGGCCGGGAGCACGCCCGAGGGCACGGCCGGGGCCAGCTCTCCCGCGGCGGCGGCGGCGGCGTCCGGTCCGGCTTAGGCGACCCGTCCGCCCCGGTGTCGTTCGTGCTGACCGAGCCCGACCGCGACCGGCTGAACCGCGTGCGGTTGTGGCAGGAGGTCCGCATCCCCGCGGACGCCCTCGACTTCGACTGGAGCGACGGGCCCGGCGGCTGGAGATCCCCCGCCCGCCGGTCGAGCGCATGGAGTAGCTCTTTGAACTGACCCACGCCGACGGCGGCCGGGAGGCCATCCTCGACCCCGCCAATCCCCGGCGCGGGGGCGGGGCATTCGGCGAGCACTCGGTGCTCGAGTTCCCGGAGTACCGCCGCCCGGCCTGGCTGGATCTCGACCCCGGTCCGCCGGGAAGCCGCCGCCCTCTGCACGTGGCCACGGCCAGTTCGACGACGTACTGCTCGACACCGTGCGCACCACCTTCCCGCCGCACGAGCACGAGCAGTTCATCGCTCACTTCCGAGCTCTGGTCGGCGCCTGGGTGGCCGACCAGAGCTGACCTGGCGCAGGGCCAGCAGCCCGCCGGCCAGCGCGAAGGCGATGGTGAGCAGGACCAGGAAGCCGGCGGTGTCGAAGGAGGCGCCGTCGGCCGAATCCACCCACACCGCGCCGGCGTCGATGCAGCTGACCGCGACCCGGCCGGTCACGGTGGCGGTGAACGTCCCGAGCCGGTGCAACACCCGCGGGTCGTAGGTCAGCGGGGTCACCGCCAGGTCGCTGGACGGGCCATCGGCCCGGGTGTAGGTGCAGGTCAGATCGACCTCGGTCGTTTCCTGGCGCACGGTGAGCAGGCGCAAGCCGTCGCGGCTGGAGACGTCGTACTGCCGGCCCGCGGTCAGGTGCACCGTCGCCGGTGGCCGCCCGGCGTTCCAGGAGTGGGCGCCCGAGCCGTTGACCCCGTACTCATCGATCCAGGCGACGAGGGCGAGGAGCAACAGCGAGCCGGCGACCAGGCGGGCCATCCGGCCCCGTCGGCGGGCGGCCCGCCGGCCCTCGGCGCGAGTCGCCGTTGGTGGAGTCGAGTGCTCCGGAATTGTTGCGGCCGTCATTCCCGGCCTCACTGCGCCACCGCCCTCGCTCACTGCGACACCCACTCGCCGGTGGCGAAGAACGTCTCGAGCGTTCGGGTCGGGCCGGTGAGGTCAAGGCCCTGGGCGGCCACCCAATTGTCGTCGTACACCGAGGCGCTGTAGCGCTCACCGCCGTCGCACTGCAGGGTGACCACGCTGCCGCTGCGGCCATTCGCGCGCAGCTCGGCGGCCAGACGCAGCGAGCCCCACAGGTTGGTACCGGTGGAGCCGCCGGCCCGCCGCCCGGTGACGCGGTGCAGGACCCGGGCCGCGGCCACCGACGCCGCATCGGGCACGGACATCATGCGGTCGACCACTCCGGGCACGAAGCTTGGCTCCACCCGCGGGCGGCCGATGCCCTCGATGCGCGAGGGGCGGTCGGTGCAGTGTTCGGGGCGCGCGGTGACCCAGCCGTCGAAGAAGGCCGAGCCGTCCGGGTCGACCACGCACACGCCGGTTTCGAGACGGCGGTAGCGCACGTAGCGCCCGATCGTCGCGCTGGTGCCGCCGGTGCCCGCGCCGACCACGATCCAACGCGGTACCGGATACCGCTCGCGCTGCAGCTGGGCGAAGATCGACTCGGCGATGTTGTTGTTGCCGCGCCAGTCCGTGGCCCGCTCGGCGTAGGTGAATTGGTCGAGGTAGTGCCCGTCGCACTCAGCGGCCAGGCGGGTGGCCTCGGCGTAGATCGTTCCCGGCTCCGCGACCAGGTGGCACCGGCCGCCCTCGGCCTCGATCAGGGCGACCTTCTCAGCGCTGGTCGTGCACGGCATCACCGCGACGAACGCCAGCCCGAGCATGCGCGCGAAATACGCCTCGGACACCGCGGTCGATCCCGAGGACGCCTCGATCACCGTGGTCTGCGGGCCGATCCAGCCGTTGCAGAGGCCGTACAAGAACAGCGAGCGGGCCAGGCGGTGCTTGAGGCTGCCGGTCGGGTGAGTCGACTCGTCCTTGAGATAGACGTCGACGCCCCAGTCGGGCGGCAGGTCCAGCAGGACGAGGTGGGTGTCGGCCGAGCGGTTGGAGTCGGCGTCGACCCGGCGCACCGCCTCGTCGACCCACGCCCGGCGGCTCGGGCTGGAGCGGTCGACGTCACGAGGGACCGTCACGACGGCGACCCTAGCCCGAGATCCGGGCACTCACCGGCCGACGAAGGTTGCCTGGCCGGGACCGTTCTCGATGAAGGAGCCGACACCGATGGTGCGATCCTCGGTGGCGAACAACCCGGCGAACAGCTGTGACTCCAGCCGCAACCCGCTGGCCAGGTCGACGTCCAGTCCGTTGTCCACGGCGGTCTTGGCCGCGCGCAGAGCCAACGCCGGACCGCCGGCGAAGCGATCGGCCCACGTGCGGGCCGCGGCGTACACGTCGGCCCGGGGCAACACCTGGTCGACCAGACCGATCGAGAGGGCTTCGTCAGCGTCCACGAAGCGTCCGGTGAAGATCACGTCCTTGGCCCGCGCCGGGCCGATCAGCCGCGGCAGACGCTGGGTACCACCAGCCCCGGGTATCAGCCCCAGCAGGATCTCCGGTTGGCCCCACCGGGCGTCGTCGGCGCTGATGCGGAAATCGGCGGCCAGAGCCAGTTCGCAGCCGCCGCCGAGGGCGTAGCCGGTCACCGCGGCGACCACCGGCTTGGGGATGCGCGCCACCGCGTCCATCGCCTCGATGAGACCGGCGGCCTGGACCACCATCTCGGCGTGGCTGCGGCGCGCGAACTCCTTGACGTCGGCTCCGGCCGCGAACACGCGCTCGCCGCCGTAGATGACGACCGCCCGGACGTCCTGGCGTTCGGTGGCCTCCAGGGCTGCGGCGCGGATGGCGCCGACCATCTCGGTGTTCAGGATGTTCATGGGTGGGCGCTGCAGCCGCAGAGTGGCGGTCGCGCCCTCGACCTCGAGGGCCACCAGGTCAGTCACGGGGTGCGACCCTACCGACGCGTCGCGACGGACGGTCGTGTCGGCTCGGCCGCCCGGACGGTTCCCTCGCGGGTCGCCAGCCGTCGCGCGCTCACCGACGGCGACCGGCGGCGCGGGCGTAGTAGCGCCCGTCGGCCCGCTCGAGGGTCAGCGGCAGGCCGAAGGTGATCGAGAGGTTCTCGGCGGTGAGGACGCTCCGCGCCAATCCGGACGCCACTACTTGGCCCTCGCGCAGCAGCAGGGCGTGGGTGTATCCGACCGGGATCTCCTCCACGTGGTGGGTCACCAGGACGCCGGCCGGGGCATCGGCGTTACGGGCCAGCCGGGTCAGTCGGCGCAGCAGGTCCTCCCGCCCGCCGAGGTCCATGCCCGCGGCCGGCTCGTCGAGCAGCAGGAGCTCCGGGTCCGTCATCAGCGCCCGGGCGATCTGCACCCGTTTTCGCTCGCCTTCGCTGAGCGTGACGAACGGGCGCTCGGACATGCCGGCCACACCGAGTTGGCGGAGCAGGCCTTGGGCGCGGCGGCGGTCGGCCCGCCCGTAGGCCTCGCGCCACCGCCCGATCACCGAGTAGCCGGCGCTGACCACGACGTCGACCACCTGCTCACGTCCCGGGATGCGCTGAGCCAGGGCGGCGCTGGCCAGGCCGATGCGCGGGCGCACCTCGAACAGGTCCACGGCGCCGAGCCGCTCGCCGAGCACCCACGCCGCCCCCGACGTCGGGTGCAGCTGGGCCGCGGCGATCTGCAGCAGCGTCGTCTTGCCCGCGCCGTTCGGCCCCAGGATCACCCAGCGCTCGTCGAGTTCGACCGTCCAGTCGATGCGGTCCACGAGCAGCTTCGACCCGCGCCGGACGCTGACCTGCGCCAGCTGCACCACGGCGTCGGGGTTGACCTCGATCTCGTGCCATGGGGACGGATCGGACATGGGCCCATCCAACCGGACGCCCACCGCGGCCCGGCGCTCCCGCACGCACAGGTCCGCGGCCAATAGAATTCGCAGGTCTATGGACGGCGACGACAATCGCGACGCGCTCCGCCCGGGCGCACCACCGCCGCCGTGGCTCGGCACGCCCCTACCCCTCGGTGCCACCTGGGACGGCAGCGGCACCAACTTCGCGGTCTACTCCGCCACCGCTGACTCGGTCACGCTGTGCCTGTTCGACGCCGACGGACGCGAGACCCAGGTGCCGCTGGCCGACCGGACGTTCGACGTATGGCATGGCTTCCTGCCCGGCATCGGCCCCGGCCAGCGCTATGGGGTCCGAACCACCGGGCGCTACCAGCCCGACGCGGGCCAGTTCCACGACCCGGCCAAGCTGCTGCTCGATCCCTACGCCCGGGTGATCGAGGGCGACCTGATCGATTCGCCGAGCGTCTATCCGGGCAACCCCGGGGATTCCGCGCCGTTCGTCCCCCGCTCGATCGTGCTGGCCGACCCACTGATCGGCGACGGCCTACCCGCACCGCGGCCCGATGTGCCGTTCAGCGACTCGGTGATCTACGAGCTGCACGTGCACGGGTTCACCCGGTCGTTCCCCGGCGTGCCCGACGGGCTGCGCGGCACCTACGCCGGGCTGGCCACCCCACCGGTGATCGGTTACCTGCGGGACCTCGGCGTGACCGCGGTCGAGCTGTTGCCGGTCCAGCAGTTCGTGAGCGAACCGGCGGTGGCCCGGCGGGGCCGGGTCAACTACTGGGGCTACAACACCATCGGCTTCTTCGCCCCGCACGCGGCCTACTCCTCACGACCACCGGGTCCGGACGGCTCGGGCCCGGTGCGCGAGTTCCGGGCCATGGTCGGCGCTCTGCACGCGGCCGGCATCGAAGTTCTCCTCGACGTCGTTTACAACCACACCGCCGAGGGCCCGGTCAACGGTCCCGTGCTGGCCTACCGCGGGCTGGACAACCACGCCTACTACCGCCACGCCTATGACAACACCGGTCAGTACGTCGACTACACCGGCTGCGGCAACACGGTCGACGCCCGGGTGCCCTCCACCCTATCGATGATCATGGACTCGCTGCGGTACTGGGTGCAGGTCATGGGCGTCGACGGCTTCCGCTTCGATCTGGCCTCGGCGCTGGCGCGCTCCCGCTACGGCTTTGACCACTTCAGCTCGTTCTTCGCCGCGATCGCCCAGGACCCGGTGCTCGCGCCGGTCAAGCTGATCGCCGAACCGTGGGACCTCGGCGCCGACGGGTACCAGGTCGGCGGCTTCCCGGCCCGGTGGAGCGAGTGGAACGGCGCCTACCGCGACTCGGTCCGCCGGTTCTGGGGGCGCGGCGGTCACGGCGTGGCCGCCCTGGCCTCGCGCCTGACCGGCTCCTCCGACCTCTACCGCGGCGACCGTCGCCAGCCGTGGGCGTCGATCAACTTCGTCACCGCGCACGACGGGTTCACGATGCGTGACCTCGTCTCCTACGACACCAAGCACAATCTGGCCAACGGTGAAGGCAACCGGGACGGCACCGACGACAACCTGTCCTACAACTGCGGCGCGGAGGGCGAGACCACGGACCCCGCCGTGAACGCGTTGCGCCTACGCCAGGTCCGCAACCTCATGACCACCGTGCTGCTGTCCACCGGCGTGCCGATGCTGCTGGCCGGCGACGAGCGCTGGCGCACGCAAGGCGGCAACAACAACGCCTACTGCCTCGACGACGAGACGTCGTGGGTGGACTGGAGCGACTCTCAGGCCTCGGCCGACCTGACCGCGCTGACCCGCCGCCTGCTGGGCCTGCGACGGGCGTCGCCCGTGCTGCGACGGCGGGACTTCTTCGACGGCGTGCCGCTGGATGGCGACCCGGTGCGTCGCGACGTGGCCTGGTTCGCCGCCTCGGGTCACCATCTAGACCACGGCGACTGGGTCGATCGGACTCGGCGCACGGTGGGCATGTACCTGTCCGGCGAAGGACTGCGGCACCGCGGCGTGCGCAACGAACCCCTGCTCGACCACTCCTATCTGCTGCTGCTGCACGCCGGCGACCACGAGCTGGACTTCACGCTGCCCCCGCCGCCGTGGGCCGACGCCTACGTGCCCGTGATCGACACCAACTGCCCCGGCGGTGTGCCTCACGACCCTGCCGCGGTGGTGTCCGGCACGTGGCGGCTCGGCGCACGCAGCACCGTCCTTCTGCGCGTGCGTCGCTGAGCCTGCACCTCACTCGCCTTCGCCGCGTTGTCCGTCGGCCGACGAGCGGTGGAAACCGGCCGTACCCATGATCGTCGGCGGCGATTCAGCGTGCGTTGGCCAAATGGTTGCCCGCTGCCGGAAGGGTCCGATCGACGCGTCCGCGACTTGGAAGAAGGAGCTTCTATGAGGGCCTTGACCACCAGATGGCATCGAACGGCGGTGGCTGTGACTACAGGGCTGGCTATGACTACAGCGCTGGCTGTGACCACGGGCTTCGGTACCCCTGCGGCCGATGCCAAGGACGGCGGGCGGGGCCATGGCCCCAACCGGCCGTACACCTTCGCGGTGATCGGCGACATCCCTTACGGCGAGACCCAGATCGCCCGGTTCCCCCCGGTCATCGCCCAGATCAACACCGACCCGGCAGTGCAGTGGGTGGACCACCTCGGCGACATAAAGAGCGGATCCACCGTCTGCAGCGATGCGTACTTCCGCACCATCAGGCAGCAGTTCGACACCTTCCTCGACCCGCTGGTCTACACCGTCGGCGACAACGAGTGGACCGACTGCCACCGGCCCAGCAACGGCGCCTACAACCCGCTGGAGCGCCTGGCCGCGATCCGCTCGCTGTTCTTCCCCAACCCGGGGCAGACGCTCGGGCAGCATCCCGGCCTCAGTCGAGTCGCAAGCCGACCAGGGCCTGCCCGAGGACGTGCGGTGGGAACGGGCCGGCGTGTCGTTCGCCGCCCTGCACATCGTGGGCAGCAACAACAGCCTCGCTCCGTGGACGGGGCATATACAGCCGACCCCTGAGCAGACGGC
>JBDUAD010000081.1:0-11868 GCA_040004775.1 bacterium
CCGACATCATGCTCGGCGGCAACCCGGAGTTCATGGCCGACGAGGCGCTGCGCGACCGCGGCCTCACGCCGGCCGAGACCGCGGAGGAGTACGAGGCGGCCTGGCCGGACGAGCTGGACAAGGCCAAGTCCGAGGTCGAGCGCGAGCACGAGGAGGTCGTCGACCTCGGCGGCCTGTACGTGCTCGGTACCGAGCGTCACGACTCACGCCGCATCGACAATCAGCTGCGCGGCCGGTCCGGGCGTCAGGGCGACCCGGGGGAGTCGCGGTTCTACCTGTCCCTCGGCGACGACCTGATGGTCCGCTTCAACGGCGAGCGCATCGCGGCGATGATGAACATGCTGCGCCTGCCCGAGGACACGCCGCTCGAGTACAAGCAGGTGTCCAAATCGATCCAGTCGGCCCAGTCGCAAGTCGAGGCGCAGAACTTCGAGATCCGCAAGGACGTCCTCAAATACGACGAGGTCATGAACAAGCAGCGCACGGTCGTCTACGAGGAGCGGCGCAAGGTCCTGTCCGGTGAGGACCTGTCCGACCAGATCCGCCCGATGATCGACGAGGTCGTCGCCGGCTACGTCGACGGTGCGACCACCAACGGCTACGCCGAGGAGTGGGATCTCGAGCAGCTGTGGACGGCGCTCAAGACGCTGTACCCGATCTCGCTGACCATCGACGAGGCGATCGAGACCGCCGGCGGGCACCGCAACGACCTGACCCGCGAGTTCCTCAGCGAAGAGATCCGCGCCGACGCCCAGGCCGCCTACGATCAGCGCGAGGAGGACCTCGGGCTGGAGGTCATGCGCGAGCTGGAGCGCCGGGTGCTGCTGTCGGTGGTCGACCGCAAGTGGCGCGAGCACCTATACGAGATGGACTACCTGCGCGAGGGCATCGGCCTGCGGGCGATGGGTCAGCGTGATCCGCTGGTCGAGTACCAGCGCGAGGGCTACGACATGTTCGCGGCGATGATGGACGCGATCAAGGAGGAGTCGGTCGGCTTCCTGTTCAACCTGGAGGTCGAGGTCGAGGAGGATGTCCCGGCTGCCGCGCCCGAAGCGGCACCCGCAGGCGCGTCCACCCGTGATATCGCGCCGGGCACCGATTCCGACCTGTTGGCCGCGGTCGAGCGCATCGCCGCCGGCGACACCGAGGACGAGGCCGGCGCGCACCCAAAGGTCAGTGCCAAGGGCCTGGACCGCACCAACGGACGCACACCGTTGACCTACACCGCGCCGGAGCTCGGCTCGGACGAGCCGGAGGTCACCGTCGGCGACGCCGGTGCGACGGCTGAGGTGAAGGCGGCCACGTCCGGAGGCCGACGCCAGCAGCGGGCCAATCCGAATCGCGGCAGCCGCGGCAACCGGTCGACCAAGGGAAAGCGCCGCCGCTAGGAACCCCTTCGGCCGGCTCTCCTCTGCGCAGCGAGCAGCGGATCTGCGCGCTAGAGCATCGGGCGCGCGTGAATCACGTTCGACGACGGGATTGCGCGGTTCGGACGCGAAGTTTCATCCGATCTGCAGCCGGGTGCAGCGCCAGCGCCCGTCGAGGCCCTCGAGCCGCCCGGCCATCGCCCGGTAGCGGCCGCCGGTGCGGACCACCGCGCACCACTCGCTCACCCCGTCCGCTGGCTCGCTGACCCGTAGCGAGTGCACCACCGGCGTGCGGCCGCTCGGGTCGAGCCGGGCGCCGCGGGCCTGGTCGCGGGTCAGTCCGGCCTGCAGTCCGGGCGACGTATGCCCGGCCAATTGGCCCACCGGTCGGCGGGCGCTGAGCACCTCGAGCAGGGCCTGCACGAACGTCCGGCCGAAGCGGACCGGATCGGGCAGCTCCCCGCGCCCGCTCGGCCGGGCCGCGAAGTCACCGAGCTCCGAACCGAAGAGACGATGCGGCGAGGGCGCGCCCAGGCTGACGGACATGGGCAGCATGTCCTGCGCACCGGCCAGGCGCAGCGCCGGCCTGGCCGGGTGAGTCACGGCTGGGGGTGCCTCGCCGTGGGGACCGCCAGCGGGGGACCGGCGGCCGTACGGAGACTCACTGTCGCCCGCGTCGTCGAACGCCGGCTCGCGCTGCGGGGCCGGCCGTACGGAGGCCGCCGTTGTGGCTGGAGCGCAGCCGGTCCCACCGGTCCGGGCGGTGCGGTGCCCGGGCGGCGACGGGACATGGCGGCTGCGCCCGTCGGCCGGGGCGCTGGGATGCCGCGACCCGGCCGGCCGGGGTGGAACGTCGCGGGCGGCGGTCATGAAGATCCCTTCTCGGGCAGTTCAGGGGCAGGCAGCGAGGTGGCCGGTGTGGCGAAGCCGGCCGGTGTGGTAGCGCCGTCCGGCGCACGCAGCCGCTGGCCGGGGTACAGCCGGTCGGGATCGGCTCCGATCGCCGCGCGGTTGGCCCGATACCAGGCCGGCCAGGCGGCGGCGATGTCGCGTGGACCGGCCGCTGATCCGATCCGGGCGGCGGCGATCGCCCAGAGACTGTCACCCGGTCGCACGACCACGTCGCGCGCGGGCAAAGAAGGGGCGGGCGTGGTCGGTAAGGGCACCGGAGGTGACGAAGCGCTACGGAGCACCGTTGCCGACCTTGTAGGGGCGCCTGTTTGCGGTTGAGTCGGCGGAGGCAGGTCCGGCGCGGGCGAGGTCGGCCGGGCCGCCGCCACGGTGCCCGTGTTTGGCAGCGCAACCGCGACGGTGGGCGTCGCGGGCAGCGGTGCTCTGACCGTCGCCGTCGCCGAACTTCTCGTCGCCGGGTCGGCCCCGGGCGGCCGGGCGGAGGAGGCCAGCGGAGTGAGGACCAGTGACATCCCGAGCGACCCGGCCAGAGCCCGCTTCAGCCCGCGCGGAAGGGTCGTGCGCGCCAACCCGGCCGACAGAACTCCGGCTCGTCCAGGCAGGGCTGCCGCTGCGGCCGCGATCAACCCGACGGCCAGCCAGGCCGCAACCAGCCACAGAAGCGGCTCGAGCAGCTCGGCCACCGCAGTGTCGGCTCCGTCAGCGTCGATCCACGCGTAAGGCTGGCGCACTTGGCGGATCAGCGCCTCGACACCCGCCTGGCTCGGTCGCAGCGTCCAGAGGACGACCGCGTCGCCGAGGATCAGCACGCCGAGCCGGACCGGAGCCGACCGGACGGGAGCTGAAGAGCCGACGGTGCGCTTGCCGCGGTCCACGACACCTCCAGATATGTACGTTTACATGTGTTTGCATCTAATGACCTCTGATAGCGCTTTGTCAAGCCAATCGTGCTCGCGCGGGTGACAGACTGCGCGCGTGCGGTGGGACGAGCTGTTCGCCGACCTCGAAGCGCAGGCCGACGCCCTGGCCGCGCGCGAACGGGCCGCCGAGGTCGACGAACTGGTGCGTGCGGAGCTGTCCCGCCTGACGTTGGTAGATCGCCTGCGTGGCGCCGGCGGAACCGTCCTGACGGTGCGGTGTCTGGGCGGAGCCAGGGTCGATGGAGTGGCCGGTCGGGTCGGGCCGGATTGGCTGCTCATCGATGAGCCTGGCCGGGAGGCGATCATCGCCCTGCGTGCGGTGAGCCGCGTCAGCGGTCTGGGTCGGATCAGCGGCACTGCGCCCGCGGCCAACTCCGTCGCCTCTCGGCTCCGGCTGGGAAGTGTCCTGCGCGGCATCGCCCGCGACCGGTCGCGGGTCGCCTTCCACCTGATCGACGGCGACCACCTTGAGGGCACGATCGACCGCGTCGGCGCTGACGCGGTCGAAGTGGCCGTCCACCCGGGCGCGCAGTTCCGGCGCCGGGGTGAGGTCAGCGACGTTCCGGCAGTGCCCTTCTCCGCGTTGGCCGTGGTTCGCCGGGAATCGGCCGGCTGACCCGCCGGGCGCCGGGCACGTGGGCAGACCCATCGACCTCCCCAACACCGTGCCGCCTCGACCCGCGGACCGCCCCGCCGCCGGACGTCAGTGACCCGGTTGGCAGGATCCCCGCCGTGGCGAGCGCAGGGCAGTGGCTGGAGGGTGCCCGGCCACGCACCCTGCCGGCGGCCATCTCCCCGGTGCTCGCCGGCACGGGCGCCGCGGCGGCGCTCGACGGCTTCGCCGCCGGCAAGGCGGTGCTGGCGCTCGTCGTCGCGCTCGCCCTGCAGGTCGGTGTCAACTTCGCCAACGATTATTCCGACGGCGTGCGGGGGACCGACGCGGCGCGGGTCGGCCCGTTGCGGCTGGTGGGCTCCGGTGCGGCTACTCCGCCGGCGGTCCGGGCCGCCGCGCTCGCCGCATTCGGCGTCGGCGCGGTGGCCGGGCTGGTGCTGGCCCTGACCAGCGCGTGGTGGCTGATCGTGGTTGGCGCAGCCGCCGTGGCCGCGGGGTGGTTCTACACCGGCGGCCCGCGTCCCTACGGCTACCGCGGGCTGGGCGAGGTCAGCGTCTTCTGCTTCTTCGGACTGGTCGCCGTGCTGGGCACGACGTACACGCAGGCCGGGCGCATCAGCGCAGCGGCCGTGGCCGCCGCGGTGGCCATGGGCCTTCATGCGTGCGCCCTGCTCATGGCCAACAACGTGCGTGACGTGCCGACCGACGCCGATGCGGGCAAACGCACCCTCGCCGTTCGTCTTGGCGAAGGCCGTAGCCGCGTCGTCTACGTCGCGATGGTGGCCGTGGCCTATGCATCGATCGCGGTGATGGGCGCCTGGGCGGCGCTGCTCGGCCTGGCCGCCGCTCCGCTGTCGATCGCGGCCGCGCGATCGATGCTGCGCGGCACTCGCGGGCTCGCGCTCATTCCGGTGCTGCGGCTCACCGGTCAGGCCCAGCTTCTCTTCGCGGTCGGGATCGGCGTGGGCCTGGCGCTGTCCGGCTGACCCGTTCGCCGGCACCGAATCTACGTCGGCGCTGGTCGGGCGAAAACGGAGTCAGTCGGCGTCGGCCTCGGCGAAGGGGTGCTCGGTGACGAACTGGCGGGTCTGGTCGTACATGCGGGCGATGTAGTCCTCCAGGCGCGCCCGTTCCACCCGCCACTGCCCGCGGCCGCCGATCTTGATCGCCTCCAGCTCGCCGCTGCGGACCAGCGCGTAGGTCTGCGACGCCGAGATGTTGAGCACGTCGGCGACGTCGGCCAAGGTGAGAAAGCGGTCCGTCACCACCGAAACCGCTGCTCCTCTCCACCCCACGCCGACACCCGGAGCAGTCTGGCAACGCTGCCGCCGCTGCCCGACAGTGTGCCAGCCGCCAGTGCGCCGAAGCCGAGTTGTCCACAGCCTTCACACCGCTCGGTTCGGTCACGGCGGATCCGTATTGCACCATGTACGACTGTGACGTGGGTACGACCGTGCGACCGTGAGCGGCTACGACGGTGACTGAGGTATCCCCGGTGCCGCGTCGATTGCGCCCGCCGTCGTGGTTCGACCTGCGCCTCGTGCTGGGGATAGGTCTGGTGCTCGCGTCGGTGGTCGCCGGTGCACTGGTGATGGCCCGGGCCGACCGCACCCGGCCGGTCCTGGCCGTTGCCCGCGACCTCGACGCCGGCACCGTGCTCACCGCCGCGGACGTGCGCACGGCTCGGGTCCGCCTCGACGCCGGCCGCGACCTCTACCTCGAACCCGGCGCTCCGGTGGCCGGTCGGATGCTGGTCCGCGCGGTGCGGACCGGAGAGCTGCTTCCGCGCGCCGCGCTCGGCGAGGCCGACCCGCAGGACGTCACGGTCAAGGTCGCGGTCGAACCGGCCCGTACGCCCTCGCTCGAGCGCGGTGATCGCATCGCCGTCCTGGTGTCCACCAAGTTCTGCCGGGCCCCGCTGGCCGTGGTGGGCGACGTGACCGTGCAGGAGGTCGTGGAGCCGGGCAGCGGGGCGTTCGGAACCGGCTCCGACGAGAGTCTGGTGATCCGTACCGGCCGCACGCTCGCGCTGCGCGCGGTCAACGCCCAGGCGCTGCCCGATGCCACCATCACCGTGATCCGTCTGGGCGCCGGCCGCGACGACCGGGCCAACAGCGAGCTGCCCGGTCTGTCGGCCTGCCTCGACCCGGCCAAGCCGGCGTGACCGTCCGTCCGCGGCGCCGGTCAGAAGTCCTCGGATGGTGGGCTCGCCCGTCGGGCCGGCGCGCCGGCTCAGGAGGTGGCCGGTGAACCTGCCGGTGGTCACCGCGCTCGGCGGCGTCGCCTGGGAGGCCGACGTCATCGCCGCGCTCGAAGGAGCGCCGGGGATCGAGGTCGCTCGCCGGTGCGTGGACGTGGTGGAGCTGCTGGCCGTGGCCGCCACCGGCCAGGCCCGGGCCGCACTGCTCGCGGCCGACCTGCGCGGCCTCGACGTCGACGCGGTCGACCGGTTGCGGGCGGCCGAGGTCACGCCGGTCGGCGTCATCGCCCGCGGCGACGCCGAGGCCGAGACCCGCCTGACGGTGATCGGTGTGCGCCACGTCGTGCCGTTCGACGCCGATCCGCAGGTCGTCCTCGGCGTGATCACCGCGGCCATCGCCGAGGGATCCGAGCCCGGCACGGAACGGGGCTTCGCCGACCCCGGCGCGGCCAGCTCTCCAGTGATGCCGCCCACCGGAACCGCGCAAGCAGTCGGCGGGCCGGCCCCCCCCGGCGCCGTGATCGCGGTGTGGGGACCAACCGGAGCGCCCGGCCGGACCACGGTGGCGGTCGCCTTGGCCGACGAGATCTCGCGACAGGGCCACTCCACGCTGCTCATCGACGCCGACGTCTACGGCGGCGTCATCGCTGCGGTACTCGGCCTGCTGGATGAGTCGCCGGGTCTGTCCGCGGCCTGTCGCACGGCCGGAACGTCGCGACTCGACGCGGCGGCGTTGGCCGGACTGGCCTGGCAGCTCGGGCCACGACTGCGGGTGCTGACCGGCATATCGCGGGCCGAGCGGTGGCCGGAGCTGCGCCCCAGCGGGGTCGACTCCGTGCTGGCCACCGCGCGCGATCTCGCCGAGCTGACCGTCGTGGACTGCGGATTCGCCATCGAGACCGACGAGGAGTTGAGCTTCGACACGCTGGCGCCCCGCCGTAATGCCGCCACTCTCGCCGTGTTGAGCGCGGCCGACATCGTCGTGGTCGTGGGCGCCGGCGATCCCATCGGCCTGCAGCGGCTGGTTCGAGCCCTGGCCGACCTGCGCGAGGCCGAGATCGACGCTCCCCTGTGGGTGGTGCTCAACAAGGTCCGCGGTGAGGTGGTTCCCGGACGGCCGGAGACCGAGCTGGCCGCGGCCCTGCGGCGGTTCTCCGGGCACACACCGGCCGCCTTCTTGCCGTTCGACCCGACCGCCCTGGATGCCGCCCTCACCACCGGGCGCACACTGGCCGAGGCCCGGCCCAGCTCGCGGCTGCGGGCGGCGGTCGGTGAGCTGGCCGGTGCGCTGTCCGGGCAATACTCCGCCGCCGCCGCCGCCGCCGCCGCCGGATCCGGAGCCGGCCCGGCCGGTGGGGCGTCGACGGACGGAAGCTCCGTCGCGGCCGCGAGCGGTTCGGCCATCGGTTCCGGCAACGGTCGGCGGGGACGCCGGTGGCGCACTGATGGTCCGTCGGCCCCGGGTGCCGATGGAGGGCTACGGCGCCGGCACCGTCGCTGAGCCGCAGCGGTTACCGGCCAGTAGGCTGGAGCGTTCTGGGTACGGTCGGTGGATCCGCTGGAGTGGAGGGCGGGCGGGGGCGATTCGGCTCGGTGGGCACGGCGGCGGCGCTTCGGGCCGTTTGTGACGCGCTCCATGAGATCGCGGCCATGGCCACGGGCGGGAAGGAGGGCAGCGGTGAGCGATCGCCTGTCGTCCCTGGACGTCTCCTTCCTCTACCTGGAGGGCCCGTCCACCCCGATGCACGTCGGCGGTCTGGCAGTGTTCGACCCACCGGCCGACGGCTTCGACTTCGACCGGTTCGTCGCGTTGATCGAGGCTCGGATCGCCCTGGTGCCGCGCTATCGGCAGAAGATCAAGTGGGTGCCGGCGAACATCGGCAACCCGGTGTGGGTCGACGACACCGAGTTCGACATCGGCTACCACCTGCGCCGATCGGCCCTGCCGCGGCCGGGTACTGACGGGCAGCTGCGGGAGCTGGTGGCCCGCCTGCAATCGCGACCGCTGGACCGGCACCGTCCGCTGTGGGAGATGAACATCGTCGAGGGACTGGCCCACGGCCGCTTCGCCGTGATCACCAAGACCCACCACGCGATGGTCGACGGCATCAGCTCCGTGGATCTGGCCCAGGTCATCCTCGACGTCTCGCCCACGCCGCGCGACACCGACCGCACGCCCTGGCGCCCGCATCCCGAGCCGGGCGGTGTGCAACTGGTCTCCGACGCGGTCCTGGATCTGGTGCACCGGCCGAGCGCGGTGGTCGACACGGTGCGCATGGGCATCAACGACGCCCGTTCGACGGCCGCGCGGGTGATGGCGGCGACCGGTGGACTGCTGTCGGCGGCCCGGGTCGCGGTGCGCGCCGCGCCGTCGACGCCGCTCAACACCACCATCGGTGCCCAACGGCGCTTTGCGGTGGCGCGGACCGACCTCGACGAATACCGCCTGGTGCGCAAGTACGTCAACGGAACCGTCAACGACGTCGTGCTGGCCACGGTGGCCGGCGCGCTGCGCAGCTGGCTGCTGGCCCGCGGGCGTCCCGTCACCCCGTCGACCACGGTGCGGGCCATGGTGCCGCTGAGCGTGCGCGGCGGCGACGATGCCCCGCTCGGCAACCGGGTGTCGTCCTTCCTGGTCGACCTGCCCGTGGGTGAGCCGAACCCGCTGGTGCGCCTGACCCAGGTCAGCTACGCGATGACCGCGCACAAGGAGTCCGGGCAGTCGGTGGGTGCCGATGTCCTGGTGATGCTGTCCGGCTTCGCGCCGCCGACCTTGCACGCGCTGGGTGCGCGCGCGGCCAGCGGCTTCACCCGACGGTTGTTCAACCTGGTCGTCACCAACGTGCCCGGGCCGCAGTTCCCGCTCTACGCCGCCGGCGCGCGCATGCGGGAGATGTTCCCCATCGTTCCGCTGGCCTCCGGTCAGGCGCTGAGCGTGGGGCTGACGTCCTACAACGGCGGCGTCTACTTCGGTCTCAACGCCGACTGGGACTCCATGGGCGATGTCGACATGCTGGCTTCGATGATCGAGGAGTCGCTGGCCGAACTGGTCGGCCTCGTCGCCGAGTCGGCCACGCCGCCGCGCCGGCCCGGGCGCCGGCGGGCGTCCCCGCGCGAGGTCAGTGCGGACGCCGGCGAGGAGGCGGGCACGACGCGGTCGAGCGACCGGGGCCGTTCCTCGCGCGAGGCGGGGCCGGCGGCGGGCCGGACTACGGAGGCGCATCTGCGGCCGGAACGCGGGGGTTTGCCGCTGACGCGGTCCGGGCGTTCACGGACGCGGTCCGGACCAGGACGGGGACGGTCCCGGGCAGACGGGCAATGAGCGACGTCGCCGACTCCGAGCGTGCCCTGGTCTTCGGCGGGGGCGGCGTCCTGGGCTTCGCCTGGACCCTCGGTGCGCTGCGGGCGGTGCAGTCCGAGTGTGGGATCGACCCGGTTCGAGCTGGGCTGGTGGTCGGCACGTCGGCCGGCTCGATGCTGGCCGGGCTGCTCGGCTGTGGCGTCGACCTCGGGGTGATCCTGCGCCACCAGCAGGGCATGCCGTTGCCGGCTGATCCCGCCATCGACTGGAACTACGACACCGACAGTGGCGGCGCCCTCCCGCCGCTGCCCGGCTTCGTGCCCGGTTCACCACGGCTGCTGCTCGAGGCGATGCTGCATCCGAAGGCCGGTTCCCCGGCGGTGGCCCTGTCCGGACTGCTGCCCCGCGGAAGGGGCACGCTCGCCCCGATCCACGCCGTGGTCAGTGCGGCCGCGGAGCAGGGCTTGTCGGGGCAGTCGTGGCCGCAGCGGCCGCGCACCTGGATCGTGGGCACGGACTACGACAGCGGAGCGCGCGTGGTGTTCGGCCGCGACGACGTGCCGATCAGTCTCGCGGACGCGGTGTGCGCCTCGTGCGCGATCCCGGCTTGGTACTCGCCCATGCAGGTCGCCGGCCGGTCCTACATCGACGGCGGAACGGTCTCCAACGCCTCGGCCGACGTCGTGCTGCCGCTCGTGGTCGACGGCACGATCCGCGAGGTCTACGTCCTCGCCCCCATGGCATCGGTCGAACCGGACCATCCGCGCACGCCGATGGCTCGCCTGGAGCGCGTGGTCCGCAAGGCGATCACTCGGGGCCTGCAGTCCGACGTCGCCCGGCTCACCGCGGCCGGCGCCCGCGTCACCTTGCTTACGCCGGGACTACGGGATCTCGAGGTGATGGGCCCGAACCTCATGAACCCGCGCCGGCGGACCGCGGTCCTGCGCACGTCCCTGCTAACCACGACCGGCGAGTTGCGCGAACAGCGCATCCGCTCCGACGCGGCGTCCACCGACAAGGCGTTCAACGATGAGGCGTTCAACGACGAGGCGTCCACCGGCGCGGCCTCGAGCCAAGCGACCTCGACCGCGGTGCAGTCTTCATCGGACGACGTCTGGGCGGCGGCGACGGCAGGAGCCGGCGCCCCCGCATTCACCGATGCGGGCGCGCACATGGGTCTGCCCTCAGGTGTGCGCTCGGAGGAGGACCCCGGCGTGGGTGCCGGCGCTCGATGATGCGGGTCTATCTACCGGCGACCACCGTCCAGCTGGCCGACCTGGGCACCGCCGGCGAGCTCGGCCCGGCGCCGCTGACCGGGTACGCGGTCACACCCGCGATCCGCGAGTGGTACCTCGACGACGATCCCGAAGAGCTGGAGTACGCCGCCAGCGGCCAGGCCGTACGCGCGTCCCTTCGCATGGTGGATGCCGATCCGCGGGCCGCGCGTCGCCGGGTCGTCGTGGCCGCCGATGTCGACGAGGATGTGATCGAGATCCGGGACGATCTCGACCGGGGAGCGGTGCGTATCTCCCAACCGGTGTCCGTCAGGGCAGTGGCGGCCCTGCACATCGACGACGAGGACGCCGAGGATGTCATTGCGCGGGCGGCCGCGGTGGTTCTCGAAGCCGACCTCGGCAGCGCCTCGGCCCAGGAGAGCGTCGACGACGCCGAGGGGTTCGAGTTGTCGTGGTACGCCCCCGATGAACTGCCGGCGCTGCTTGCGCAGTTCTGAACCCGACCGGAAGGCGGCCTCTGAACGGCGCCCTGCAGGGCACCAATCCTCAGGCGCCGGCCCGCCGCAACCGTCCTAGGCTGGAGTCCATGGACGCCATCACCCATCCGCCCGCGGCCGTCAACGAGCCGGTGAAGACCTATCGGCCCGAGGCATTCGAGACCCGCTCCCTGCGGGAACGCCTGTCCGTGATGGCCGGTGAAGTAGCCGAGCTGACTTGCACCATCGCCGGCCGCCGGCGCATGGGGGGCGGTGCGGCCTTCCAGGTGGTCCAGCCGCACGCCCACGCCGAGGTCCTCGGAACCAGCGCACAGGCCACCACGGCCGACGCGGAGGCGGCGATCGGAGCGGCGCTGGCCGCCGGACCGGCATGGCGCGACCTGCCGTTCGACGAACGGGCGGCTGTGTTCCTCCGTGCGGCCGACCTGTTGTCGACGACGTGGCGCGACACCCTCAACGCGGCGACCATGCTCGGGCAGTCGAAGACCGTGCAGCAGGCCGAGATCGATGCCGCCTGCGAGCTGGCCGATTTCTGGCGGTTCAACGTGACCTTCGCCCGGCAGATTCTCGAGGAACAGCCGATCTCGGCCGTGCAGGTCTGGAACCGCACCGATCATCGCCCGCTCGAGGGCTTCGTGCTCGCTATCACCCCGTTCAACTTCACCGCCATCGGTGGCAATCTGCCGAGCGCTCCCGCGCTGATGGGCAACACCGTGGTGTGGAAGCCGTCGCCCACCCAGACGCTGGCCGCCCACTACACGTTGGCCCTGCTGGAAGCCGCCGGTCTTCCACCCGGAGTCATCAACCTGCTCACCGGCGACGG
>JBDUAD010000082.1:0-11735 GCA_040004775.1 bacterium
CGGATGCCGACCCGGAGGTCCACGCGGGGGCCGATGCGGAGCCGACCGACCGTCCGGTGTGGGTGCTCGTGCACGACGCCGCTCGCGCGCTCGTGCCCGTCGAGGTCGTCGATCGCGTGGTGGCCGCGCTGGTCGCCGGAGCGGACGCCGTCGTCCCAGCCCTGGCGGTGGCCGACACGATCAAGCGCGTGGATTCGGCCGGTCACGTGCTGGGCACACCCGATCGCCGCGAGCTGCGGGCGGTGCAAACTCCGCAGGGATTCCGGCTCGACGCGCTGCTCTCGGCCCACCGCTACGCCCGCACCGCCGGCCTACGCGACGTGACCGATGACGCCGCGCTGGTCGAGCGGCACGGCGGCCGGGTCGTGGTCGTCGACGGCTCGCCGGATGCCTTCAAGATCACCATTCCCCGTGACCTGCAGCTGGCCGAGCTCGTCCTGCGCGAGGCCGCCGCGTCGGGACCGGGCCGGTGAGCCTGCCCCGCGTGGGCGTCGGCGTGGACGTCCATCCGATCGAGCCCGATCGCGAGTGCTGGTTGGCCGGTCTGCACTGGCCGGACGTCGGCGGCTGCGCCGGTCACTCCGACGGCGACGTGGTCGCGCACGCTGCGGTGGACGCCCTGCTCGGCGCGGCAAGTCTGGGTGACATCGGCGCGGTCTTCGGCACGGCCGACCCGCGCTGGGCCGACGGGCGGGGAATCGACTTCCTGATCGCGACCGCGGGCTTGCTGGCCGAGGCGGGGTACGCCGTCGGCAACGTTGCCGTGCAGCTGGTGACCAACGTGCCGGTGTTCGCCCCGCGCCGGATCGAAGCAGAGAGGGTCTTGTCCGACGCGGTCGGCGCGCCGGTAACGGTCGGCGCCACGACCACCGACGGCCTCGGCCTCACCGGGCGGGGCGAGGGCCGTGCTGCCTTCGCCACCGCGCTGGTGGTGCCGGTCGCGCGGATTCGACCGGACGGCTGAAACGATCCGACTGCGGTCGGCCGGTCGGCCGGTCGGCCGGTTAGCGGGTCAGCCAGGCGCGGGCTTCAGTCGGGCACCGGTCAGCCGGCGGCGGGGGGAGCGGTGGACGGCGGTGGCGCCGCCGACTCCTCCCGACGGGCTTTGGCATCCCGCTTGGCCGAACGCACCCGGCGACCGGCCCGGAACTGCCACACTCCGAGCGCGAAGATCACCGCAGCCAGGACGGCCCCGATCAGCGTCGCCCCTTGGAAGAACGGCGCCCGGTCGTCCATGATCCGGCCCCCGGCGTGCGCGCCGCTGCCGGTGCCGGTCGAGATGCCGAGGGTGAGCAGGTTGGGCACTGCCACCACTATGGCCAGCACGATGACCGCGGTGCGGCCCTGGCGGTTCATCCGCCGGGACAGCGCACTCGCTGCGATCACCAGTGGTATCAGGGTGAACAGCAGACCGAAGGCCAGCCCGAGCAGCAGGCCGGTGGTGAAGCTGTCGTTGACCCAGTCCCCGATGCGCCGGGCCCACCAACGCGGCAGGAAGGCCGCGCCGACGAAGTAGCCGACGATGGCCAGCACCGCGGCCAGCACGCCGAGCAGGATCTTGCGGCGGAACCGGGCCTGGGCTTGGGCCTGCGCCACCGCAGGGTCGACCGGTGCCGAGTCGTGCCGGAAGAAGGCCGCCATTACCCGATAATAAGGCGCACCGCGCCCCTTCCGAACCGAAGCGCGGACGCGGCTCCACGGGCTGCGGTGCGATTCGATCGGCCCGGGGGAACGGCGGATCCGGCCGACCCTGCTCATTAGGATGGCGCGGTGACCGTGCGCCTGTACGACACCTTGTCGCGATCGCTGCGTGACTTCGTGCCCGTGCGCGCGAGAGAGGCCTCGATCTACCTGTGCGGGGCCACGGTGCAGTCGGCGCCGCACATCGGCCACGTGCGCTCCAGCCTGTCCTTCGACCTCGTCCGCCGGTGGTTGAGCCATCGCGGTTACGCCGTCACCTTCCTGCGCAACGTCACCGATATCGACGACAAGATCCTGGCCCGCTCGGCCAACGCCGGCATGCCGTGGTGGGCCTGGGCCGCGCAGAACGAGCGTGCCTTCGACGAGGCCTACGCCGCCCTCGGCTGCCTGCCCCCAACCCTGTCTCCCCGCGCCACCGGTCACATCACCGAGATGACCACGCTCATGCATCGGCTGATGAAGGCCGGCCACGCCTACGACTCCGACGGCGACGTCTACTTCGACGTGCGGTCCTTCCCGGCCTACGGGCGCCTGTCGGGTCAGCAGCTCGACGCGATGCAGCCGGCCGGTGACTCCGCCGGCGAGGCCCGCAAACGCGATCCGCGCGACTTCGCCCTGTGGAAGTCGGCCAAGCCCGGCGAGCCGTCCTGGCCCACGCCGTGGGGCGACGGCCGGCCGGGTTGGCATCTCGAGTGCTCGGCGATGGCCGCGGCGTACCTGGGCGAGGCGTTCGACATCCACGGCGGCGGCATCGACCTCGTCTTTCCTCACCACGAGAACGAGATCGCGCAGTCCGTGGGCGCCGGTGACCCCTTCGCCTCCTACTGGATGCACAACGCCTGGGTGACGACGGCCGGGGAGAAGATGTCGAAGTCCTTGGGCAACGGGCTCCTGGTCTCAGAGATGGTTACCCGCTGGCGGCCGGTCGAGCTGCGCTACTACCTCGGCGCGCCGCATTACCGCTCGACCATCGAGTTCTCCGAGGCCGCCGTGACCGATGCGGCGGAGGCCTACCGCCGGATCGAGAACTTCCTGCTGCGCGCCGCCGATCGAGTGGGTTCGACCGAACCGGCGGCCGAGGTACCGGCTGCGTTCGCCGCGGCCATGGACGACGACGTCGGCGTCCCGGCGGCGCTGGCCGTCGTCCACGCGACGGTGCGGGCCGGCAATTCGGCTCTCGACCGCGGCGATGATGCGGTGGTCCGGACCGCGCTGGCCGACGTCCGGGCGATGACCGGTGTGCTGGGTCTGGATCCGGGGGCCTGGAGTGCCGTCGGCGCGCAGGCGGGCGGGGCCGGGCAGGCGGACACGGTCCGTGTTCTCGTCGAGGCGGTACTGGCCCAGCGGAGCGCGGCGCGCGAGCGCAGTGACTACGCCGCGGCCGACGCGCTGCGGGCCGAGCTCCTGGCCGCCGGCGTCGAGGTGGAGGACACGTCCTCCGGTGCACGGTGGTCGGTGCGACCCCCGGCCCAGTCCTCGCCACGGCTAACAGAGCATTGCGCACCACGAACCTCACCCCAGCGACGCGGCGGTAGCTGATGGCCGGCAACTCCTCCCGGCGCGGAGCCATCCGCAAGGCCAAGAAGGGACCCACCGTCGGATCCGGCGGTCAGGCCCGGCGAGGGTTGGCCGGCAAGGGCCCGACGCCCCGGGCCGAGGAGCGCACGGGTCATCCGGCCGCCCGCCGCGCGCGTGCGTCGTCCCGCCGGGAGGAGGAGTCGAACCGGCGCCGCCCGCGTCCCGGCGAGGGCCCGGAGCTGCTGGTCGGGCGCAACCCGGTGGCCGAGGCACTGCGGATGGACATTCCGGCCACCGCGCTGTACGTCGCCTTGGGCATCGAGGCCGACGAGCGGGTGACCGAGGCGGTGCGCCTGGCCGGTGACCGCCTGCTGCCGTTGCTCGAGGTCAGCCGGGCTGAGCTCGACCGCATGACCGGCGGCATCCTGCACCAGGGGATCGCCCTCAAGGTGCCGGCCTTCACCTACACCGCGCTGCCCGATCTGTTGGCCGCCGCCACCGCAGGGCCGTCGCCGGCGCTGCTGGTCGCCGTGGACGGCGTCACCGATCCACGCAACCTCGGCGCGGTGATCCGCTCGGCGCTGGCCTTCGGCGCCGCCGGCGTCATCGTCCCCGAGCGACGGGCGGCCAGCGTCACCGCGACCACGTGGCGGACCTCGGCCGGCGCGGCCGCCCGCCTGCCGGTGGCCAAGGTGACTAACCTGGTGCGGGCGCTCAGGGAGTGTCAGCAGGCCGGCCTGATCGTCGCCGGCCTCGACGCCGACGGCACATCGTCGCTGGACAGTCTCGACGCCGCGCTGGACCCGCTGGTGGTCGTCGTCGGCTCGGAGGGCCGCGGCCTGACTCGGCTGGTCACCCAGACCTGCGACCTGACGGTGTCGATCCCGATGGACCAGGCGGCGGAGTCGCTCAACGCCTCGGTGGCCGCGGCGGTCACGCTGGCCGAGGTTGCCCGCCGCCGCCGCGCCTCGTCCGGACGCTAGCTCGAGCCTGGCCGCGGCTAGACGCCGAGGGCTTTACGCAGCTCGTCGGCGTCCTGGCGCGGGCCGTAGGGTGCGGTGTCCGGCTGGTAGCGGCGTCCCTCGGCCAGCGGCCCGACGTCGACCGCGTCGAAACCGAAGCCGTCGAGCAGTTGGGCGACTGTCTTCTTGGCCGCCGGGTCGTCGCCGGCGATGGCCAGGGCCCGGCGTCCCGGTGTGCCGGCCGGTGAACCGTCCGTGGCCAGGTCGGCGGCGTAGATGTGGTTGAAGGCCTTAACGACGTGCGCCCCGGGCAGGTGGGCAGCCAGCAGTTCACTGCTGGTGGTCTCGTCGTTGTCCAGCGCAGCGATGTTGCCGTCGCGCTGCGGGTAGTAGTTGTTGGTGTCGATCACAACCTTGCCGGCCAGCGGTTCCACCGGCACCTGGCCGATGGCCTTTACCGGGATCGTGACCACCACGACGTCCCCGCGCTCGGCTGCACCCGGGGCGGCGTCGGCGGCGGCCTGCGGCCCGAGCTGATCGACCAGGTCGCTCAGGGTCTCGGGTCCGCGCGAGTTGCTGAGGACGACGTCGTGCCCGCTGCCGATGGCCAGCCGGGCCAAGGTGCTGCCGATGGAACCGCTGCCGATGAATCCGATGGTTGTCATGCCCGGCCAACCGGGCGTCGCGGCGGGACATTCCTGGTCCTGGACCGCAGAAGTGCCGAGGGGCGCCCCGGCCGAAGCCGGAGCGCCCCTCGGAAGGAACAGGTGCGAGCTCAGCCGAGCCGCTCGCCGGTGGCCGGGTCGAACACGTGGTGCTCGGCCTGCTGGATGTCCAGCTTGATCATGTCGCCAGTGGCCGGCGGCGTGCGGCCGTCGAAACGGGCGACGAACTGCTTCTCCAGCTCGTGGCCGGGGATGTCGCCGTAAACGTAGGCGTCCGCACCGAGCTCCTCGACCACGTTGGCCTTGACGACCAGGCCCTCGCCGGTGGTGGAGACGTGGAAGGACTCCGGCCGGATGCCGACGATGACCTCCTTGACGTTGGCCTTGGCCGCGGAGGCCATGATCTCCGGCGGCAGGGCGTAGACCACGTTGCCCAGCTTGGCCCCGCCTTCGACCAGCGGCGCCTTGACCAGGTTCATGGCCGGAGAGCCGATGAAGCCGGCCACAAAGGCGTTCCTGGGCTTGTCGTAGAGGTTGCGCGGGGTGTCGGCCTGCTGCAGGAAGCCACCCTCCTTCAGCACCGCCACCCGGTGGCCCATGGTCATGGCCTCGACCTGGTCGTGGGTGACGTAGAGCGTGGTCGTGCCGAGCCGGGCCTGCAGCGCGGCGATGTTGGCCCGCGTCTCCACCCGCAGCTTGGCGTCAAGGTTGGACAGCGGCTCGTCCATGAGGAACACCGAGGGGTCACGGACGATGGCCCGGCCCATGGCCACGCGCTGGCGCTGGCCACCGGACAGCGCCTTGGGCTTGCGCTCGAGGTACTGGGTGAGGTCGAGCAGGCCGGCGGCTTCGCGGACCTTCTTGTCCCGCTCGTCCTTGTTCACACCGGCCAGCTTCAGGGCGAAGCCCATGTTCTCGGCAACGGACATGTGTGGGTACAGCGCGTAGTTCTGGAACACCATGGCGATGTCGCGGTCCTTCGGGGGCATCCGCGACACGTCGCGACCACCGATGTAGATCGCGCCCTGGTCGACGTCCTCGAGCCCGGCCAGCATGCGCAGAGCGGTCGACTTGCCCGATCCGGACGGTCCGACCAGGACCATGAACTCGCCGTCGGCAATGTCGAGGTCGAGCTTGTTGACCGCGGGGGTGTTCGATCCGGGATAGATCCGTGACGCTTCCTTGAATTGCACTTCAGCCATTGCCGAGCCTCCTTCGGTTGGGTGACCGCACCGAGTACGGGAGGGCCCGATACGCCGGCTCAGCGCACCACGCCCACCTCACGGATTTCCGTCCGCCGACGGAGGGTCCGCCCTACCGAGTGCAGGCGGCGTCGACGACCGGCATCGCGGTCGGGTACTGGCCATTCCACCTCGCCAGGTGGTCGGGAGTCAATGACGCCGCGGTCAGCGCACCGTTTCCGGGCGGTCAACCGGGCTGCGGGCGGGCGGGCCGGACTACCGTCTCGCGATGTGCAGGACCACCCGCCGACGGCCCGCACGACCTTGACGTTGGCCGACGTCGCCCGCCGGGCCGGGGTCTCGCGCACCACGGTCTCCAACGCCTACAACCGGCCCGACCAGCTCTCGCCGGCGCAGCGCGAACGGGTCCTGCGGGTGGCCACCGAGCTGGGCTACGCCGGGCCAGATCCGGTGGCCCGCTCCCTGCGCACCCGCTCGGCCGGCGCAGTCGGGCTCATATTCAGCGCGCAGCTGTCCCACGCCTTCTCCGACCCGGCCGCGGTCGAGTTCCTGCACGGGGTGGCCCAGGCCTGCGAGGAGCGCGACCGGTCGCTGCTGCTCATCCCGGCCGGTCCGAACGCGGCCAACACCGCACTGGTCAGCCGGGCCGCGGTCGACGGCTTCCTCATCTACTCCATGCCCGACCACGACCCGCATGTCGAGACGGTGCTCGGACGGCCGCAGTCGGCCGTCGTCGTCGACTCCCCGACGGGGATCGAGGGCATCGACTTCGTCGGTATCGATGACCGGCAGGCGTTCGGCGAGCTGAGCCGGCACGTCCTCGGCCTCGGGCACCGGTCGGTGGTGGTGGTGTCTATGGGCGCCGGGCTGGCTCACCAACCCGAGTGGTCGGACTTCTCCACCGCACCGTTGGGGGTGCACGCGGTGTTCCGGGAGCGGGTCCTCGGCCTGGGCGACGCCGTGACCGAGCTCGGCCGGCCGGTGCGCGTGGCGCTGCGGACGGGGCAGGTGAACAGCGTCGAGGTCGGGCGGGCCGTGGCCCGGGAGCTGGCCCAGTCCGATTCGGATGCCACCGCGGTGATGTGCACGTCCGACGCGTTGGCGTTCGGGGTGCTGGCCGAGCTGGTCGAGCGGGGCATCGCCGTTCCCGGTCGGATCAGCGTCACCGGCTTCGACGATGTACCCGACGCCGCCGCACGGGCGCTAACCACCGTGGCCCAGCCGACCCACGAGAAGGGACACCGGGCCGCGTCCCTGCTCCTGGACCGTGACGACGAGCAGCGACCGGCCCGGCGGATCCTGCTGCCGACCCGGCTGGAGATGCGAGCCACCACCGCGCCACCGCCACGGTGAGCGCGCGATCGCGGTATGCAGCGCCGTTCCCGGTGAGTGGACCCCCGCCGACAGTGAGGACCCGCCGGCTCGCACAGAGACGACGCAGTCGATCCACAGCGGCGATTCAGCGGCGCATTTTTGCGCCTCATCCCGTGACCACGACCCTTGCTCCTGACGCGTCCGCCCCGTTGTGGCGCCACCGGCGACAACCGCGACCGCCGCCCGTTGGCGCGGGCTGGTGCGCGGCCGACCGGCCGACCCCGCGTGGGTGCGTCCCGGGCTGGTCGGCCTGCTCGGCGCGACCGGACTGATGTATCTGTGGAACCGGGCGTCCTCGGGCTGGGCGAACTCCTACTACTCAGCCGCGGTCCAGGCCGGGACCAAGAGCTGGTCGGCGATGTTCTTCGGCTCGCTCGACCCGTCGTGCTCGCCGTCTTCGTGCTTACTGGCCGTGACGCCGGTGGCGGCTCTCAAGTTCCGCTTCAACAACCCGGACGCCCTGCTCGTCCTTTTCATGACGCTGAGCTGTCACGCGATGGTGCGGGCAAGGTCCACTACTTCATCGGTGGCGGGAACGGCAGCTTCATCGGCTCGACCCAGGGCGGCACGACCACCGCGTACCAGATCCAGGAGTGGGTCACCTCGACGTTCGCCTCCACCACGATCGGCGGCACCACTGTGTACGACCTCACCGGCGGGACCACCGTCAGCTGAACGGGACGTCGCCGTGGTGGGATAGTCGGCGTGGCGGAGATGCATTGGCGAGGCGTGGCCGACCTCGCGGGCGCGCTCCAGCGTGGCGAGCTGACCTCGACAGAGCTGACCACGGCCCTGCTTGAGCGGATCGGGCAGATCGACGCCGGGCCGGGCGGGCTGCAAGCCGTCCTCGCGCTCAACCCGGACGTGGCCGAGGACGCCGCGGCGGCCGACCGGGCACGGGCTGCCGGCGTCCGAGGCCCGTTGCTCGGGGTGCCGGTCCTGGTGAAGGACAACGTCGACACCGCGGCCCCGTTGCGCACCACGGCCGGCTCACTCGCCTTGGCCGACACCTTCGCCGCCGGCGACGCGCCGATCGTTCGGGCACTGCGCGGCGCCGGGGCGCTCGTGATGGGCAAGACCAACCTCAGCGAGTGGGCCAACTACCGCTCGCCGCGATCGTCGTCGGGATGGAGCGCGGTCGGCGGGCTGACCCGCAATCCGCATGACCGCCTGCGCTCGGCCGGAGGGTCCTCCTCGGGTTCCGGCGTCGCGGTCGCGGCCGGGCTGGCGCCGCTGGCCATCGGCACCGAGACCGACGGCTCGATCAGCTGCCCGGCCTCGTTGTGCGGCGTCGTCGGTATCAAGCCGACAGTCGGCCTGGTGCCCGGCGCGGGAATTGTGCCGATCGCCGCGTCCCAGGACACCGCCGGACCGATGGCCAGGTCGGTGTACGACGCGGCGGTGTTGCTGTCCGTGCTCGCGGGGTCCGGCGCCGTCGGTGACACCGCGGCAGGCACGGGGACGGGCATCGATTACGTCGCCGCCGCCGAGCCCGGGCGCCTGGACGGCGTGCGTATCGGCGTGCCGCGCGGATCCTCGGTCTTCGGTTACCACCGGGGCGCCGACGCGGCCGCGTTGGCCGCGATCGACGTTCTCGCCGATCTGGGCGCAGTGATCGTGGACGACGTGACGTTTCCCGACGTCGACCGGTTGGACGACGCCGAGAAGGTCGTGCTGGACCACGAAATCAAGGTCGGCCTGGCCGAGTACTTCGCCCGCCGCGGCGGTGACGGTCCACGGTCGCTGGGCGACGTCATCGCGTTCAACGAGGCCTCCGCCGAGCGGGAGCTCGAGTGGTTCGGTCACGAGTTCCTCCTGGACGCCGAGGCGACCACCGGCCTGGAGGCCGCGGCCTATCGCGCGGCCAAGGCCACCTACGTCGAGGTCACCGCCGAACTCGACGAGGCCCGGCGCGCCGCCCGTCTCGACGCCGTCGCCATGCCGAGTTTCGCGCCGGCCTGGTCGATCGATCTGGTCAACGGCGACCACCCGGTCGGCGGATGCTCCACACTGGCCGCGATCTCCGGCCACCCTCTGGTCAGCGTGCCGTGCGGCACCGTGGCGGGTCCGGACGGGCCGCTGCCCGTGGGTCTGGCGCTCACCGCCGGCGGAGGTACCGAGGCGACGCTCATCCGCATCGCCGCAGCTTTCGAGGCGGTAGCCGGCCCCGCGCCTCATCCGGCGGGCGTCTGAGCCGGCCGCGGCCGCGCGAGCGGCCAGCTGCCCGAGCGGCGAGCCCCTCTCGTACCCGGGTCGCGCGCGGTTGTGGTGCTGCTACGGATGGATCATCGTCACGCCGGGGCCGGCGCCGTCCGGGGTCCCGAGCTCGACCAGAGCCGGTCCGGCCTCGTCCAGGGTCAGATGGCGGCGAATCAATCGATCGGGCTGCAGCCGGCCGGTGGTCAGCTCGGTCAGTAGCGCCGGGTAGTCGACCGCGGCCAGGCCGTGGCTGCCGTAGAGCTCCAGCTCCCTCGAGATGACCTCGGCCATCGGCACCGGCGGTGCGCTGTCCGCGCCCAGGAGCAACCCGATCTGCACGTGGCGGCCCCGCTTGCGCAGGCTGCGTACCGAGGCGGCGCAGGTGCCCGCAGAGCCGAACGCATCCAGTGACACCGCCGCTCCGCCACCGGTGATCGCACGGATCTGCTCGGCGACGCCAGGATCGGCGCCGTCCAGGGTCACTTCGGCGCCGAGCTCGCGGGCCAGCTCCCGGGCGGCGGGGCTGACGTCCACCGCAACGACCCGCGCGTCAGCGGCCACCGCGATCATGATCACGGACAGGCCCACCCCGCCGCTGCCGTGCACGGCCACCCATTGCCCAGGTGCCGGCCGGCCGTGGTGCGTCACCGCTCGGTAGGCCGTGGCGAACCGACAGCCCAGGGCGGCCGCGGCGTCGTCGCCGACCTCGTCGGGAATGCGCACGAGATTCACGGCGGCGTGGTCGATGGCCACGAATTCGGCGAACGAGCCCGGCGCAGTGAATCCGGGCTGGAACTGCACGTCGCAAACCTGGCCCTCCCCGCGCCGGCAGGTGGGGCACTGTCCGCAGGCGCAGACGAACGGCACGGTGACCCGGGTGCCGATCGTCCAGCCGGTCACTCGCGGTCCCACCGCGACCAGCTCCCCGGCCAGCTCGTGGCCTGGGATGTGCGGTGGGGTGATGTCGTGGTCGTGGCCCACCCAGCCGTGCCAGTCGCTGCGGCACAGTCCGGTGGAGCGGACCGCGATGACGGCACCACCCGACGGGCATTCGGGGTCGGGCACCGCGCGGACCTGCGGCGGTGCGGCGAAGTCGTCGTACACGAGGGCGCGCATGGGGCCTCATCGTGCCGTGCTCGGGGTCGAGGGACGCGGCCGGACGTTTCGGCCGCGCCCCTCGATCCCCCCCAAGGTGATACCGGACCGGGTCGGACGTTCGGGTTGAGGCGAACGCCCGATCCCCGTCCCGACCCGGTATCCGGACCCTGTCCTCGGCGACGCGTTGCGCCGGGCAGGGAAATCTCGGACTCGGTCGCGGCACGGGCCGCGGAACCGACGTGGTCATGGAGCAGGGATTGCCGGCCTCGCCCTGCACCCGCCCGTGTGCGCGCGGATGACTCGACCGCAGAGCGGTCAGGGCCCGATCGGCCGAGAAACGGTCGACGGAAGGCCGGTGTGGGTTCGGTTCTAGTCGGGTCGCTGGCTGGTCAGCGCGAGGTCGTTCGCCACCACGATCGCGTCGTGGGACCGGCTGAGCCAGGAGCGCAGCGTGTCGGCCGACGTGGCCGAGAAGGGCAGGACGGCGACCGAACCGCTGTCGCGGGACGACGGGGACGCCGACGCACCACCGTTGCTGCTGGACACCACGCTGGCCGGGCTGGGCGAGCCGCCGCCGGGAGCGGTGGGCCGGAAGGGGGCCGAGGGCACTGTGCGCTCATGCATCGGCACGTCGATCCAGGTTTCGACGTCGGATCCGTCGACCCTGTGCCGTAATAGCCGCAGCCGGCTGGATCCGTTGCCGGGAGGCTGGCAGGTCGCCGAACCGGAGGCCAGCGGCACTGCACTAAGGCCGGGCAAGGTCAGCGCGGCGGCGAGGGCCGCGGACGAGGTCGGCGTCATCAGCGCGATGGAACGCAGTAGCGACGGCGGGGCGCCCACGGTGATCGATGTTCCGAGCGTCGCCGCGATCTCGGCAATCGGTGCCGAGGCGGCGCGGGCGAGCGCGGCATCCGCGCCCGCGGTGGGCGGGCCGCTGTCCGTAGAGCGGACCGCCGGACTGGTGTCGACGGACGTGGTGTCGACGGACGTGGTGTCGACGGACGTGGTGTCGACGG
>JBDUAD010000083.1:0-11564 GCA_040004775.1 bacterium
GCAACGTCGATGCAGATCGCCGGCCCAGCGGCTCGGGTGCCCTTAAGCGAGCGTCCTGAGCGGGGAGGCGCACCAGTTCCCGTTCGACGCCGGCCGGCAACGTCGCGCCATGAGATTCGGCGGGGCTGCGTGCGCCCGAGCGGCGTAGCCGGCCTAGTCCCGGCCACCGCTGCTCCCACCCGCAGCGCCCGGTCGTCGGCGGGCGTTACCGCATCCGCTCTGGCGCAGTCGCGCGCTCTACTCGCCGACGCTCGCCGCGAGGTCCAGGCCTCGGACCGGTTTCGGCTTGCTCACCTGGCTGCGCTGCGGGCGGCCGCCGCCTTGCTCAGCGTGCACGCCGAGGCCGGCTCCAGCCGCCGTCGCCCGCAGAGCGCGTGGACCCTCATCGAGGCGCGTGTTCCGCGATTTCACGAATGGGCCGCGTACTTCGCGGCCGGTGCCCGGGCGCGCGCAGCGGCCGAGGCCGGACTGCGCGATGCGGTGACGCCGGCCCGCGCGGCCGAGCTCATCGACGCCGCTGAGCTGTTCCTGTTCCTGGTCGCCGCAGAGGTGAGAGCGGACGGGCCGGTCGACCAGGCCGTGATCCCGCCGCCGGCCGCGCCGGTGCAGGCTGATCGTGCGGTCGCGGCGTCGGCGTCGCGCTGAGTCACCGCGCCCGCGCGGGATGCCTGCCCGGGTTGGTGAACGCGCCGTCGGTCGGACCAGAGACCGTCGGATCGGAGCACTAGGTTGGCAAGCATGTCCGGCAACCTTGCGCCGCCCGACACCGTAACCGCCACGGGGGCGATCGCGGCCGGCGACAGCCCGGCCGGTGAGTCGGGGCAACGCAGCGCCGGCGACGGGCTGAGGGGGCTGCTGGGTGAAAACCTGTTGGCCGCGGTCACCGAGTTGCGGACCCAGCCCTCGAGGCCGGTGCGGGTGCTCGACTGCGGTGGCGGCAGCGGCAGCCTGGCCGTTCCGCTGGCCGTGACCGGATGTCACGTCACCGTGGTCGACACCAGCATCGACGCGTTGTCCACGTTGCAACGGCGGGCGCGGGAGGCCGGCGTCGACCGGCAGGTGCTCGCGGTGCAGGGTGACATCGAGGGTCTCGACGATGTCGTCCAGCCGGCCTCGATGGACCTGGTGCTGCTTCACGGCGTCGTCGTGCCCGGCCCGGCCGCACGCGGCCTGCTGACCGCGGCGGCACGCGCAGTCCGCCCGGGGGGACAGCTCAGCGTGCTGGCCGCCAACCCGGTGGCTGCGGTGCTGGCCCGAGCCCTGAGCGGCGAACTCGAGGCGGCGCAGGCCGACCTCGACGCCGACGCCGAACCGGTGTCGCTGGACGGGCTCTCAGCCATCACGGCCGAGCTCGGCTTCGACGTGGTCCTGGCGCAGGGGATTGGGGCGTTCAGCGCCACCGTCTCCGGCACGGTGCTGAGTCCGCGCCCCCGCGCCGCGCAGGATCTCGACCGTCTCGATCGCAGCGCCGCCGGCCGTTCGCCCTACCGGGACGTCGCCGGATCGCTGCACCTGCTGTGCGTGCGCCGGGCGGATGGAGAGCCGGCGGTGAGCTAGGTGGGGCGTAGTGCAGATGTGCCGCGCTCGTCCGGCCAGACCGACGGCGACGACAGCGGGTGCCCGATCCTGCACGTCGACATGGACGCGTTCTACGCCAGCGTGGAGGTGCGGCGGGATCCTCGCCTGCGCGGGCGTCCGGTCATTGTCGGCGGAGGTGGTCGGGGCGTGGTGTCGGCCGCGTCCTACGAAGCTCGTCGGTACGGAGTGCGCAGCGCGATGCCCATGTCCCTGGCGCTACGCCGCTGCCCGCAGGCGGTGGTGCTCCCGGTCGACCACACCACGTACTCGGCGGTGTCGCAGGAGGTCATGGCGATCCTGCACGAGGTGACGCCGCTGGTGGAGCCGCTGTCGCTGGACGAGGCGTTCCTCGACGTCTCGGCCGCTCGGCGGCGGATGGGCCGGCCGGCGGACATCGCACGCTGGATCCGCGCCGAGACCACTGCTCGGCTGCAGCTGACCTGCTCGGTCGGGGTGGCGCCGACCAAATTCGTGGCCAAGGTCGCGTCGGCCCGCTGCAAACCCGACGGCCTGCTGGTGATTCCGGCAGCGGACGTGCTGGCATTCCTGCACCCCTTACCGGTGACTGCCTTGTGGGGCATCGGCCCGAGCACCGCCACGCGGCTGCAACGCCTCGGGCTTCGGACCGTCGGTGACATCGCCGAGACCCCGCTCGACGTCCTCAGCCGCAGCCTGGGTGCGGCCGGTGCCGCGCACTTCTCGGCCCTGGCCGCCGGACACGATCCCCAGCCGGTGGAGACCGGTCGCGCGGAGAAGTCGGTGTCCTCCGACCGCACGTTCGACGTCGACCTGCTCGATGCCGCCGACGTGGAACGGGAGCTGCTGCGCCTGGCCGAGGAGACGGCCGCCCGGTTGCGCCGGCGGGACCTGCTGACCCGCACGGTCGGCATCAAGGTGCGCTTCGCCGACTTCACCACCCTCAGCCGGATACGCACCCTGCCTGGCCCGGTCGACACCACCGCCGCCTTGCATGTGGCGTCGGTGGAGCTCTACCGCAGCTTGCGCCTGGACCGTCCACGGGTCCGGCTGCTCGGCGTTCGGGCCGAGGGCCTGGTCCCGGCCGCCGAGGCGGTGCACCAGCTGAGCTTCGACGACATCCTCGACCGCGGCGCGACCGGTGCGACCAGTGGCGACGATGTCCCGGCCGGCGGTGCCGCGACTGCCGGTGGGGTCGCGCCGGCGTCCCGGAACGGATGCCACGCGGCTGCCGGCGAACCGCAGCCGTCCGGTCAGCGGGCGCTCGACCGGGTCGCCGATGGGTTGCGCACCCGCTTCGGCGCCGCGGCGGTAACGCCGGCCAGCCTGCTCGAGCCTGCCACGGGGGCCGACCGGCGACCAGTTGGGGACTGATACCAGTCCGTAACCACAACCGGTCCCACCCCGCTTTCCTCCGTAGGAATCGGCTCGTATGCTCGATGGAAAGCGGCCCGAACAAACCGCCGACACCGCTGCCGGACAGGAAGAGGAGGGCTTGATGCCGCTCTCCGAACACGAACAGCGCCTCCTCGAGCAGATCGAGCAGGGCTTGTACGCCGAAGATCCCAAGTTTGCATCCACGGTGCGCAAGGTGCGAGCCCGCACGGGTCAACGCCGGCGGGTTGCGATAGCGGTGCTCGGAGTAGTTCTCGGGCTGGCGCTCGTTCTCCTGGCGCTCGTCACGAAAGTCATCGTCCTGGCCGTCGTCGGCTTCGTGGTCATCGTTGCCGCGTGTGCCTACGCCCTCGGCCTGAGCCTCGGTAATCGCACACCTAACGGACCCTTCGGCATCGTCGACTCCTCGGGTGGCAGCACCCGGGCCCGGCGCCAGTCCGGCATGAAGGAGCGCATGGAGGACCGGCTGCGTCGTCGCTTCGACGAGCAGTAACTGATACATCCGCGGCCGCGCAGCAGCCGGTCCTCAGTAGCCGGTGCGCTCAGCGTCCTGTTCGAGCCGGCCGCTGAACTCCTCGTTCCCCTTCGGCCGCGACTGCGATCAGCCTTCGCCCGGTTGGGCAAACCCTCGGGTCAGTCGTCGGCGGACCGCCACGACCACCGACGCCGGAATCAGGATCGCCCGCAGTCGGGTGCGCCGGCCGCGGTTCTCCTGCAGAGATCGGGTGATGACTCGTACGCGTTCGATGGCGTCACTGATCCGCCCGGTCGACGCCGCGCTCGACTGATCCGGCCCGGCCGGCGCGTAGCGCTCGCGCTCGACATCACCGGCCAGGGTCTGCACCGCCGTGGTCGCCGACAGTCCGTGCTGGGTCAACCAGCCCGGCACCTGGCGAGGCGTCGTCGCCGGCGACCATGCGGTCCCGGTGTCGATTGCCGTCGCGTGGACTTCCTGCCACAAGGGTTCCACCCGCCCGGTGCGCAGGGCGGTACGGAACCGGGCCCGCCGGGCCAACACCCGCGACCCGGGCAGCACGGAAAGCAGAAGGACCACCGCGGCCAGAAGTCCGGCGGTCGGCAGGAGCCACCGCGGCGGCCCTGAGCGCCCGGAGCCGGCTCCGGCCGCGGCCTCGTCGCTCGGGTGTTCGAGGGAGTCGCGGACGTTGCGGGTGGTGGGCACCTCGCTGCCGGCACTGCCACTCGCGCTGGAACTTGCTCCAGCCGTACCGCGGGGCCGCGGAAGTCCAGGCACCGGGACCCGGCGGGGGGCGTCGGCGCCGACCAGGGGAGTTGGGTCGAAGCTCTGCCATCCGACCCCGTCGAAGTAGCCCTCGACCCAGGCGTGGGCGTCGTGGCTGGTCACGGTGAATGACCCATCCGCGCCGGGGGAGACGTGGGTGTAGCCGAGCACGACCCGGGCCGGAATGCCGGCGGCGCGGAACATGATTGCCAGTGCGCCGGCGTACTGCTGGCAATAGCCGGCGCGGCTCTGCAGGAAGTCGACCAGGTCGTTGCCCGAGTCGCCCTTCTGCGTCTGCAGGCTGTAGCGGAAGTCGTTGGCCGGGTCGGCGAAAAAGTTGGACAGCGCGGTAGCCCGCTCGTACGGGGTGTCTCGCGAGGAGACCAGCGCTTCGACGCGGTCACGGACCTGCCGCGGGAACTTGGTCGGCAGCTCCAACCACTTGTCCGGCACGGAGTCCGGTCGCCCGACCGCGCGACGCAACTCAGCGAGCGTGGGCTCCGGTGCGTTGACGATCTCGGTGTACTCATCACCGCGGTGGGTGGTCGAGCTGCCAAGCGTTCCGTCGCTCGGGCTGAACCGCCAACGGCTGCTGAGGCCAGGGAAGTCGAGCGCAGTGGCGAACATCGGCGCGGCGTCCTTCAGCGCGCGGATGGCGAAGCGGGCCGTGTAGCGCCGGGTCGTGACGCTCTCGTCCGGCGCGGCCTGGGCCAGGCGTTGCGAGGAGATCTGGTCGCCCTGGAATCCCTGGCTCTGGCGCCATCCGGTGTCGCCGAACTCGTCCAGGACCTTGGTGCGGACGTAGAACGGCTGGTTGACGCCGGCCACTTTGACGTCGAACAGCGAGATGGCCTGGCCCCGGCTTAGCTCGCCCTTGAGGGAGGCGAACGGCGACAGCGTGCGCCCTTCGCCTCCTGTGCCTGAGCCCGACCCGGACTGGAACGCATCGGCTAGCACATTGCGCGACAGGCCGGGCAGGAACGACGGCACGATCACGGCAAGGACCAGGGCGATGACGCCGATGCGCCGGCCGGAAAGCCCCAGACGCGGGCGGGCACTGCGGTCGCCGGTGCGCCGCGGAACCACCCGGCCCCACGAGCGCAGGATCACCCGCGAGTTAGCCGACAGGATAAGCAGGAATCCGGCGGCGGCCACCGTGAATGGCAGCCAACCCACTGGCTCACCGGAGATGGCGCCGCACACGGTGAACACCGCCAGCAGGGGGATGCCGGCCAGGGCGGGAGCCCGGCGGACCACCGCATACCAGTCGACCGTGGCGATGAACAGGCCGATGGCCGGGATGACGAAGAGCCGCAGCGCGGTGGTCGAGGCCAGAGGCGTGATGTTTTCGGCCACCTGGGTCGAGGCGTCGGCCTGCAGGTGCTGAATCCGCTGCCACGCGGCGGGACCGGGCACGAACCCGCCGAACGCCGAGGAGTGCAGGTACAGCGCGGTGGCGTAGAGAAGAAGCAGGGCCAGGCCGGGAAGCAGCTGCACCGCGCGGGGCACGGACCGAGCGCGCAGGATCACCGCCGGCACCAGCACGCACAGCGCGGCGCCGAGCGCCTCAATGACCCACTGGCTGTCGTTGAACACCACCCACAAAGGAGCAGTGCCCAGCATCGAACCGACGCCGACCGCGACGGTGCGGCGCATGTCGTCGATCTCGAGGTCCTCCTGCCAGGACCGCGCGTCGACCTCGACGCTCACACCCGTACCTCCCGTGCCGTCCGGCTGGTCAACGTGGCCCAGGCGTCTGCGACCGACTCTCCGCGCGTGACCCGCACGACTCGCCATCCGGCCGAAGCCAGGGCGACTTCGGCGTAACGCAACTCGACATCGTGGCGCGCCGCGAGCTCGTCACTGCGCAAGGACCATCCGCCGACGTCGAGCAGCAACGCGCTGGCCGCCCCGGGCGAGCGCTTGGTCCGAGTCAACAACCGCAGGTTGGCCTCGTCCAGATGCCCCAGGACAGCCAGCAGGCTGGCCTCGCCACCGGCCCGTTCCGTGGTGGTCAGCGCCGTGCGCAGGTCAGCCTCCGGTGACCGGGCCAGATCGACCAGCGCGTCCATCATCGCCGCGGCACTGCCGGAGGAGTGCGCGCCGGGACCGGTCACCAGGTCGAGGTCACGGCCGAGCTGCTGCAGGTGGTGGGCGACGCTGGCGGCGGCGCTGACCGCCCACTCGAAGCTGTCGCGGTGGCGGACGTCGACCCGACCGGTGGCGCCGGCCGTGCCGTGGGCGCCGGTGAGCGGCCGATCACCGTTTCTCGTCGCGTCGGCGGGACGGTGGCGATGGGCCACGGCCCGCGTGTCCAGCAGCACGGTGGTGCGCCCGTGCCACGGCCGCTCCTCCTGCCGGACCATCGTCACCCCGTGCCGGGCGGTCGAGCGCCAGTGCACCTTGCGCAGATCGTCGCCGTGGCGGTACGTGCGCACCGAGGCGTCGTCGGAGCCGTGGGTGCCGATCTGGTGGCTGCCGGACTGCTGCACTGCGTCCCACGCTCCGGGCAGGCGGGTGCCGGGCAGGTCCTCCACCTCGGGCAGAACGACCAGATCGCTGACCGAGCTGAACGCGCGAGTGCGCTCGACCAGGCCGAACGGATCACTGACCCGCATGCTGAGTGGGCCGGTGCGGTAACGCCCCCGCCCGGGCAACGGCAACTGGTAAGCCAAGGCGCGGCTCTCCCGGCCCCGCAGGGAGTCCAGCGTGAAGCGGGCGCGTTGCTCGATCGACGGCGGCAGCGTGTCCTGCAGCATCAGGGAGCCGGTGGGCAGCAGGGACTGGTTGCTCAGCGTGATCTGGACCAGGACGGGCACGCCGGGCGGGAGCCGATGTGAGGCGACGGCACGGGCACAGCTGACCGACAGGCGCGAGCGGGACACGACCAGCGAGGCGACCAGGGGAGCAGCGACCAGCAGCACCGCGACCCGGACGAGGTCGCGCTGACCGAGCAACAGCCCGCACACCGCTGCCGTCAGCCCGGCGGTGAGCAGCGCGCTGCCGCGGGTGGTCAGCCCGAGTCGCGGGCTGCCTTGGCTCACGAGGCCGAGTAGGCGGCGCCGGCTCCACCGACCGGCGACAGGCCGCCGCCGAGGCGTCCGTTGGAAGGATGCGCTCCACCGCCCGCGCCGCGGACCGGGCTATCGCCCGGGCCGGGTACGGGGGTGCGGGCAAGCACATCGGCCAGCACGTGGGTCGGCCCCCGCCGGGCCACCTGAGCCTCACCGGTCACGATCAGGCGGTGGGCCAGCACCGGATGGACCAGGAACTGGATGTCGTCGGGCACCACGTAATCGCGCCGGTCGAGCGCGGCCCAGGCCTTGGCCGCCCGCACCAGCTGCAGCACGGCACGAGGAGACGCGCCGAGGCGGATCTCGGGCGACGTCCGCGTCGCGTTGGCCAGATCGACCGCATAGGACTTGACCGCATCGGCCACGTGCACGCGACGGGCGGTGGCGATCAGTCGGCGGATCTGCTCGGCGTCGGCCACTGGGCGCAGTGAGTCCAGCGGGTCCTGCTCGTCCTGCTCCGACAGCATCTCGATCTCGGCCGCCCGGTCCGGATAGCCCATCGACAGCCGAGCCATGAACCGGTCGAGCTGGGCCTCGGGCAACGGATAGGTGCCCTCCATGTCGATCGGGTTCTGGGTGGCCAGCACCATGAACGGCGACTCGAGCTTGAACGTCTCGCCGTCGACCGAGACCTGCCGCTCCTCCATGCTCTCCAGCAGGGCGGACTGGGTCTTGGGTGACGCGCGGTTGATTTCATCGCCGACGACGAGGTTGGCGAAGACCGGGCCCGGCTTGAACTCGAAATCGTGGGTATCGACCGAATAGATGCTCACGCCGGTCACGTCGCTCGGCAACAGGTCCGGCGTGAACTGGATGCGCCGCACCGAGCAGTCGATGGACCGCGCCAGCGCTCGGGCGAACTTGGTCTTGCCGACGCCGGGGACGTCCTCGATCAGCAGGTGGCCCTCGGCCAGGAGAACGGTGAGGCCGAGACGGATCATCTGCGCCTTGCCCTCGATCACCCGCTCGACGTTGGTGGCGATCCTCTCGACCGCGTCGGCCACCGACTCGGCGTCACTCGACTGCGGGTCGGCCGGGTTCGGATCGGCAACGGCCACTCCGGTCGCCTCAGTGCCGTTACCGGGGTGCCCGTCCCGACCGGCGGGAGCGTCCTGGCCAGCGCGCCGGTCATAACGCACTGCGCCGCTCGGTCGCTCGTTCACCACGTCGGGCTCTCCACGCTGCGCCTCCTGCCGCTGTCGCCAACGCCGGATCACTGTCGCGCTGGCGCGCCCTGAGGCGTACCGGCTCCCGCCGGTCCGTCGGCCTCAAGGCGTTCGGTGTCGATTATTGCCGCCCCGGCGGTTGCGGCGCTCGCCGCCGTCGATCGAACGCGTGCCTCGGCCCGGTTCCGCCACATCGCCAGGGGCGGTGGACGGCAATCCGCCTCCCGCGCGGCGGTCCTGGCCGGTCGGCCGACTGTTTGCGGCGACGGTTCGGCGCAGGCCGAAACCCGCGATGGCGTGAACGGCCGTCGATGCGCCACGCCCGAGGCACTTGTGGTGGATTGTGGGGTACGGTGGGGGAAAGTGGGGTACGGTCGGCGCACGACGGTCGGGAGGTCGCAGTGTTCCTCGGAACGCACACCCCCCGCCTGGACGACAAGGGCCGCCTCGCGCTTCCGGCGCGATTTCGGCCGGAGCTGGCGGGGGGTCTGGTGCTCACCAAGGGCGAGAACCGGTGCCTTTTCGCTTTTCCGTTGGACGAATTCGAGCGGGTCAGTGAGGTGATCCGCAGCGCCCCGGCCGGCTCGCAGCGAGCCGGGCGTGACAACGCACGCGTGTTCTTCGCCAGTGCGTCACAGGAGACCCCGGACGGTCAGGGGCGGGTGACCGTCCCGCCGCCACTGCGGGCCTACGCCGGGCTGGCCAAGGACTGCGTGGTCATCGGGGCCAATACCCGGGTCGAGATCTGGGACGCCGGCGCCTGGGCCACGTACCTGGCCGCCACCGAACCGGCCTTCGCCGACGCCGAAGCCGAGGTGGTGCCCGGGCTCAACTGACCCGCTGCTGCTGACCTCAAGGCCTCCTCAACCCACCCGTCCCACCCGCGGCCGACAGGCCCCGGCCTCCTCCCGCCCCACCTGGCGCACCTTCCCCGGCGCCAGGCGGTCCGGCGGGCGGGGACCCGGATCTGCCGTCCTCGCCCACGCACGTTCTCACCCACCGCACGTTCTCACGCACGCATGTTCCCGACCACCCACTCGACCGATCAGCAGCAGAGAGGTAGGCCGTGAGCCCAGCCGAGTCGGCCCAGCATGTGCCCGTGCTGCGGGAGCGGGTGCTGGAGCTGCTGGCTCCGGCCGTCTCCGCTGCCGGTGCGGTGTGCGTCGACGCGACGGTGGGACTTGGTGGCCATGCCGAGGCCTTGTTGGCCGCCCACTCCGCGCTCCGGCTCATCGGCCTCGACCGCGACCGACAGGCGCTGCGGCACAGCGCTGAGCGCCTGGCCGGGTTCGGCGCTCGGGTGCAGCTGGTCCACGCCGTCTACGACGAGCTGCCGGAGGTCCTGGCCCGGCTCGAGGTCACCGCGGTCGACGGCGCGCTCTTCGACCTCGGCGTGTCCTCGATGCAGCTCGACGCCGCTGAACGCGGGTTCTCCTACGCCCGCCCGGCCCCGCTGGACATGCGCATGGACACCGACACCGAGCTCACCGCAGCGGCCGTGGTTAACACCTATCCCGTTCCGGAGCTGACCCGCATCCTGCGCGAGTACGGCGAGGAGCGTTTCGCCGGGCGCATCGCCCGCGCGATCGCCGCCCGGCGTATCGAAGCCCCGTTCACGTCCACCGACGAACTGGCCGACCTGGTCCGCGACGCCATTCCGGCCGCCACCCGAGCGCCCGGCACCGGCCATCCGGCCCGCCGCACCTTCCAGGCGCTGCGGATCGAGGTGAACGCCGAGCTGGCCGCGGTGGCGGGTGCGGTTCCGGCTGCCCTCGACGCTCTACGGGTCGGCGGTCGGATCGTCGTCCTGGCCTATCACTCACTGGAGGACCGGCTGGTCAAGGACGCCTTCGACGAGCGGGCGGTGGATCTCACTCCACCCGGTCTGCCGGTGGCCCTCGAGGCGGCCGGTCCGCAGCTGCGCGTGCTGACCCGCGGCGTCGAGCGGGCCGGCGAGGCCGAGGTCGAAGCCAACCCGCGAGCCCGGTCGGCCCGGCTGCGGGCGGCCGAGCGCATCCGGCCGGCCGGACCGGTTCCCGCGCGCCCGGCCGGACGGCGGGCCAACACCGGGGGACGCGGCAACAGCAGCGGTAGTAGCGCCAGCAGCCCCGGCAACGCTCACCGCGGCACGTCGGCACCGCGCTCGAGGGGGAGAGCATGAGCGCAACCACTCCGCCGGGCCGCGCCCGGACCACTACGCGGCCGGCCGTGCCGTCTGAGTCGAGGGTGCAGTCAGGGTCGAGGGTGCAGTCAGAGTCGAGGGTGCGGTCAGAGTCGAGGGTGCAGGCAGGGTCGAGGGTGCAGTCAGCCTCGAGGGAGCAGCCGGAGTCGACGGACGGAAGCGAACCCGAAGGGACCGGTTCGTCCTCTGCTCGAGCCCCACTTCCCCGGCGGGTGCCCTACGCCGCGCTGATCCTGGCCGTGCTCGGCGGGGGTCTGTGCGCGCTGCTCGCCCTCAACACTGCCGTGGCGGCCAGCCAGGTCCGCGAGCGCAACCTCGACGCGGCCAACGACGCTCTCACCGACCGGGAGCAGCAGCTGTCCCGCGAAGTGGCCGGCCTCCAGGCCCCGGGCGCCCTGGCCCGCCGGGCGGCCGCGCTCGGGCTGGTGCCGGCCGATGCGCCAGCCTTCCTGCGCATCGGCCCCGACGGCCAAGTGACCGTGCTCGGCTCTCCGGCCCGCGTGAGCGCCCAGGCGCCGGATCCGCCTCTCGGGTCAACGGCGCGCGGTACCACAGCGGTGACCACGCCGGCCCGCAGCACGCCCACTCAGAGCACCGCCCGCTCCTCCGGCTCGACTGCCCGGGCAACCGCCGCCCGAACCGGCGCCACCACCGCAGCCCCTGCGACGCGTGGCCGTCCGGCCGCGACGTCCACCCCTGCGAAGACGCCGACACCGACGCGCCTCCCGACCGTCACGCTTCCCGGAGGTCCGCGATGACCGGCCGTCCCGGTCCGCCTCCCGGCCCACCTGCTGGCGCACGCCCCGGTCGGCCACCGGGAGGGCCGCCTCCCCGGGCCAGGCCGACGACGCCCCGGCCGCCCTCAGCGTCCCGTACGACCCCCCGGCCGCGCCCGAGCGACCAACCGGCCGTGCCCCGGCGACCGGCCACGGCCCAGCGACCGGCCACGGCCC
>JBDUAD010000017.1:0-35330 GCA_040004775.1 bacterium
GGACTAGGGCAGCTCGCTCGGTTGGCTCTCGATGATGATCTCGGCATCGTCGTAGACGACACCCGGTCCCTCGGCCGGCCCGCTCGAGTCGAGCGCGGCTTCGGAGTGGGCTCCGCAGCCGTAGTCCACGGCGACCACCTGAGCGTCGGCCGCGGCCATGGCGTTGGCGCAGACGCCGAACGCGGCGCGCAGTGAACCGGTCAACGGAACCAGGAATCCACATGTGCCGCAGTGGCCGGGCGCTTGACGAGCCATGGGCGTCTCCGGCCCGTTCCCCTCCGACAGCCAGCGGTCGGCCGCGTCGAGGCGGCCGAGCAGCGAGAGAACGCGCGGGCGGCCGAGGCCGACCTCGAACGCGAGCTCGATCATGTCGTCGTCGGCGTCGTCGACGTAGGCGGGCACCAACCGGTCGTCGTCGGGTGCGCTGGGCAGCAGGTCACCGGCGCCGAGGTCGCCCGGCCGGATCCGTTCGACCCACGGCAGCCAGGCCGGTGCCCGCAACGCCTCACCACCGGGCAGGAGGACGACCTCGTCGACAGTCGCCAACCGCGAACGAGAGGCCCGGGCCACCACCACCGACCAGTACCAGCCGCGGTAGCCGGGCACCGTCGCGGCGAAGGTGTGCTCGACCACCCGCTCGGCGATCGCGCTGCGACCGAGGTAATCGCCGACCTGATCGCCGCCGACCTCGACCGCCCCGGCCCGGGCCAGCTCGACCGCGGCGCCGGCCACGGCGTCCACCCGGGCGGGGCGGGCTTCCGCGGTGACGGCGTCGTCGCCCGCGGGTGCGGCCGGGTCGGCCACTGCGCCGCCGAGCTCAGGAGAGGGCGGCTGGCTGAGGATCTCGCCGGGCGCGTCGGAGCTCACGCCGCCAGTCTCCCCGCTGCGTCGGCGCCCGTCGACCAGCGATGGGTCGAGTCCGAAATCGACACCGCCCGGGGCGCGGTTCGGCACCGACCGGCGGAGTCGCCGTGCGGCAGGATGACACTGTGAGCCCGCGGGGACCGGATGAGTCGCGCACCGGGCGTTTCGCGCGCACCGGCCACTCCCGCCCGCACCGACGCAACGACGATCCGCCTCCCCCTTCGTCCGGGCCCGGCCCGGTCGAGGACGACGGCTACTCGGCGCCGAGCCTCTACGCCGGCGGCGGTCACCCCGCCCCCGCGGAGTCCGGCTGGGACGAGCGGTCCTGGAACGGCCGCTCGGAGATTCCGGGCCAGACCACCGGGCCCCTGCGCCGGGCGGACAGCCCGCAGCCGTTGCCGCTAGGGGCGACGCGAGCACCGGCCGTTCCAGGCCGCGAGCCGCACCCGACCCGCGGGATACCGGTCGACGCCGATGCCACCGCAGGAGGTGCCTCTGCTGGAGCGGACCCGCCGAAGGTCACGGTCACCCGGGCGGTGGCTCAGCGCAGCCAGCAGGCGGTCTCGACCGTCGCCCGCAAGGTGGTGGCGGCCAGTCGGGCCGACGGCGCTGATCGCTCCGGCCTGACCCCGCTCATCTGGAACCAGGTGATGTCCTTCGGCGCCGACGCGATGATCACCGTTGCGTTGGCCGGCACGGTGTTCTTCTCCGCCGCGCAGAGCGACCAGAAGGGCAACGTCCTCGGCTATCTGTTGATCACGATGGCCCCGTTCGCGATCGTCGCGCCGATCATCGGCCCGGCGCTGGACCGGCTGCAGCACGGGCGACGGTGGGCCATGGCCGGCAGTGCCCTGGGCCGGGCGATCCTGGCCGTCCTGATGGCCCAGAACTTCACCAACCTGCTGCTGCTCTTCCCTCTCGCACTCGGCTCGCTGGTGCTCTCCAAGGCCTACAGCGTCGTCCGCGCGGCCGCCGCGCCGCGGGTCGTGCCGCCCGCGATGAGCCTGGTCTCGGCCAACTCCCGGCTGTCGATCTTCGGTCTCGGTGCCGCCTTTCTCGGCGGCGGCTTCATCGCCGCAGTGATCAAACTGACCGGCTCGTACTCACTGGGGCTCTGGATCACCGCGGTGGCCTTCGCGGTAACGGCGTTCTACGCCTTGCGCCTGCCCGCGCAGGTGGACTCGGCCACACCGGCTCGGCGTCACCCGGAGGAGCCCGACCGCCCGCGCCGGGTGCAGCGCGTCGGGTCCATCGAGCGGATCCGCCAATGGGCGGGCCGGGGGTTCGACCCCAAGTTGATCACTTCCCTGCAGGGCGCCTCGCTGCTGCGCTGGGCCTCGGGGTTCCTCACGATGTTCCTGGCCTTCTACATCGAGCGGACGGCGCACGGGCTGGACGCGGCCATCGATCTGGGCGGCATCGCCTTCGCCGTCGGGTTGGGAAGCCTGGTCGGCACCGCGGCCGGGGCGCGGTTGAGCTTTCCGCACCCGGACGTCCTGGTGATGGCCTGCGCGTGCGCCTCTGCGGCGGTGTGCGTGTTCACCGCCCTGACGTTCAGCATCGTCACCGCGATGATCTGCATGCTCGTCAGCGGCGCGGCCAACAGCCTCGGCAAGCTTGCTCTGGACTCGGTGGTGCAGCGCGACGTCGACGAGACCCTGCGGTCGAGCGCTTTCGCCCGCAGCGAGACGTTCCTGCAGCTGGCTTGGGTCGTCGGAGCCACCGTGGCCCTGCTGCTCCCGGCCGACCGCGGCCAGCTCGGTCTGTCGGTCGCGGCCGCGTTCCTTGGCGGGTCCACGATCTTCGTGATCCTCCGCTCCCGGGCCATGGGGCGGGCCACCCGCCGGAGTCCGGGGACGGCGCCCGGTACCGTGTGAGCGTGTCGAGGCGGAGGAGGCAACACGCCGTCGCGCTCGCTCTGAGCGCCGTATTGGCCGTCGTCCTGACCGCCTGCAACCGGCCCCTGCCCACGATCACTGTCTACGGCGACGGACGGTCGGTCGTCGTCGACGCCAACGCCTACCAGTTACCGGGCGGGGCCCTGCGAACCCAGCACCAGGACTACGCCGACGCGCCGACGATCTCCGTGGCCGCGGGCAGTGAGCTTCTGGTCGACGTTCCCCGCCGCGTGGCCACGCAGACCTGGCTGGTCGCCGCCTTCACCCTCGGCGCCGATGGCAAAACCGCTCCGCTGGCCGGTGCGGGCAGCGCCGGTGCGCTCACCGACCAGCACACCACTCGCGTCAGTACCGCGCCGGCCGGTGTGGGCGAGTACTACCTGCAGGTGGTGGAGTTGCGGGGAACCACGCAGTCCGGCGGCTGGACCCTGCGCGTACGCACCCGCGGCTAGCGTTCCGACTGCAGGTCGCGGCGCCGATATACAAGCAGTCCGCCGCCGGGCAGGACCGACTCCAGCACCACCAGCGCGACGGTCGGCACCGACCACCGTCTCCGAGCCCACACCGGGACGACCAGCACCAGGTAGGCGATGAAAAGGCCGCCGTGGACCGGGCCGAGGATCTGCACGGCGAGCGGGCGCTCGGCGGCGTACTTGACCACGGTCGCGGCGATCAGCAGCAGCCAGGACACCGCTTCGATCAAAGCCACGATGCGCAGCGCCTGCTCCCACCGTCCGGGGCGAACGCGTGGTGCCCGCCCGCTGGGCTCGAGCGGCACGGCCGGGTACAGGGCGGCGTTGCGACGGGCGTCGGCCCGGCCGCGGCGCACCGCCCCGACCACCGCGACCACGAATCCCACCGGCGCCAGCATGGCCAGCAGGTTTTGCACCAGCGGCCGGTTGCCGTCCCCGACGGCGAAGCCGATCACGGTGACTACGACCGCCACCACGCCCACCGCGAACAGGCCCAGCCCGACCAGGACGACCCGGTCGCGCCGCGCGGCGGCGGGTGCACCAGGCATGCCCGCGCCACCCCTCCTGAGCCGGTCCCCGCGTCCCGCCGCCCCGCCGCATGGAGTCCAGCCGCCACCAACGCAGGTGCGCGGCTAACGCCGTAGACGGTAATCTGGTCGGTCGAAGGCACCGCGTGCGGTGCCTTCATTCATGCTCGCACCCTGCGAGCACCGGCCGACCGGCTACACGGCGGCCCCCGACAACGAGTGCATGAGGTGACCGCAGTGCCCACCGGCAAGGTCAAGTGGTTCAACGCGGAGAAGGGCTTCGGCTTCCTCGCCGACGACGACGGCGACGAGGTCTTCGTCCACCGTGACGCGCTGCCCGACGGCGTGACCGAGCTGAAGCCGGGCGCGCGGGTCGAGTTCGGCGTGGTGCAAGGCCGCAAGGGCAACCAGGCGCTGTCACTGCGGGTGCTCGACCCGGTCCCGTCGGTGGTGCGCGCCACCCGCAAGCCCGCCGACGAGATGACCCCCATCGTCGAGGATTTGATCAAGCTATTGGACGGCGTGTCCAACTCCCTGCGCCGCGGCCGGTACCCAGAGCGGACCGACTCGCGCAAGGTCGCGGCCGTGCTTCGGGCGGTGGCCGACAACCTGGACGCCTGAGCCGGAGCCCGCCCGCGGCGCGGCGCCCGCGTCGGTGTCGGTGTCGGTTCAGTCGGTCGGCGCGGCGGTGGCCAGCCACTGACGCGCGGTCTCGTGCGCGGTGGCCGGCAGCTGAGGGGCCTCGAGCAGCCGGGCGGCCAGGCTGTGGTCCCCGGTCAAGGCTCGGAACGTCTCGCCGATGGTCACGCCGTGGTCCGGACGGCTGATGAGGGAGATCTCGTCGCCCGCGGCCAGACGCCCGGGGCCGTGGATGCGCAGGTAGGCGCCCGGCCGGCCCGCGCGGGTGAACCGTTTGACGAGATCGCGGACGTCCCAGAACGCGGCGAACACCTGGCAGGGGATGCGCGGACACGACACCTCGAAGCGGGCGCTACCGATCTGCCAGACCTCGCCGATCACCGCGTTGGTGACGTCAAGCCCGTCGGTAGTGAAATTCTCGCCGAACGCCCCCGAAGGCGCCGGGCGATCCAGCTCCCGGGCCCACCAGGCGGCGTCCTCGCCGGCGTAGGCGTACGCGGCCTGGTCCGGCCCGCCGTGGTAGCTGTGCACGATCGTGTCGCCCACCAGCTGATCGTGGCCGGTCTCGACCGGTCCCTCCACCGGGCGCTTGTCGATGCCGGTCTGCGTATATCGACCGCGGGCGCCGCGCACCACCGTCAGCTCCCCGGAGGCGAGGTTGAGCGACGTCAGTACCGCCATGGGTCAACGGTAGCCACGTGGCAGAATGACTTTCGCGAGCGAAGCGACCCGGCCCCGGCTTTCCGGTGGGGACCAGATCACGCGAACGGAAAGCGGAGGTGGGGCAATGGCGGGCAAGGCACCGAAGAACCCGGAGGAAAGCTGGCCCACGGAGTTCCCGGAGCTGGCCGTGTCGGAATTGACCGCGGAGAACACCGGCGCCCAGTCGCCCTTCGGGGACGATCAGGTCTTTCCGCTGCCGACCGACCGGATCCGCTACGCGCACCCGAGCGACGCCGACCGTCCCAACCTGCCGCGTTCCTGACCTCGGGTTCTCCGCTGCCGCCTGCCAACCTGCCGTCTGCCAACCTGCCGTCTGCGAGCGCCTCCAGCGACCTCCCCACCTGGCTGCGGGAGCGCACCGACGAGCAGTTGGTCGCACTGCTGCGCCTGCGCCCGGACCTGGCCGCTCCCGCTCCACCGGACCTGGCCACCCTGGCCACTCGGCTCGGCGTGCGGACCTCGCTGGCCCGCGCCCTGGACACCCTCGACGCCTTTGCCCTACGCGTGCTGGAGGTCGTCGACCTGCTGCCCGAGCCCGGCCCGCAGGCGGTCGCGGACGGATTGAGCCGGGCCGGCGACCCGCGGCCCACTGCGGCCGACGTCGACGCTGCACTGCAACGGCTCTACGAGCGGGCCCTCCTGTGGGGGGACCCGCAGCGTCCGCACCTGGCCGGCAGCCTCGTCGACCTGCTCGGTCCCTATCCGGCCGGGCTGGGCGAGACCGCCGCCGACCTGTTCGCGTCGGTCCCCACGCCGCTGGTCGCCATGGTGGTGCGGGCGGCCGGGCTCGAGCCCAGGGGGCAGCCCGAGGACGGCGCGACGATCGCCGACCGGCTCGCCGATCCTGAGACGTTGGCCGAGCTGCTGGCCGAATGCGATCCGGCCGACACCGCGGTTCTCGACCGGCTGGCCGCCGGACCGCCGGCCGGACGGCTGTCCGCAGCCGACGCCGAGGCCATGCTGGCCGGCGACGCGGTGCTCGCCGCTGACGCCGACGCCGACGCCCGACCGGCCGAGGACGACCGCGCCGACTCCCCCGCCGCCCGGCTGCTGCGCCGCGGCCTGCTGGCCCCGACCGGGCCGGCCTCGGTGGAACTGCCGCGCGAGGTCGGCCGGGCGCTACGCGGGGACCGGCCCTACGGCACGGTGGCCGTCACCGCGCCCGTAGCGCTCACCGTCGCTCGCGCGCCCGAGGCGGTCGACGCCACCGGCTCGGTAGCCGTTCTGGAGACGTTGCGCCTGGTCGGCGCGCTGGCCGAGTCGTGGACGCGCGAGCCGGCGGCTCAACTGCGCTCGGGCGGCCTCGGCGTGCGCGACCTGCGCCGGACCGCCCGCGAGCTCGGTGTCGAGGAGAACCACACCGCGCTGCTCATCGAGGTGGCGGTGGCCGCGGACCTGATCTCGGCGCCCATGGGCCGCGACGTGCCCTGGCTGCCCACGACCGACTACGACTCCTGGGCCGAGCGCGAGCCTGCGGTGCGGTGGGTACGACTGACCCAGGCCTGGCGCACGATGACCCGCCAGCCGCATCTGATCGGCAGCCGGGACGAGCGCGGCAAGGCCCGGGCGGCGCTGTCCTACGAGATCGAGCGGGCCGGGGCACCAGGCCTGCGCGGCGACGTCCTGGCCGTGCTGCTCGAAGCCCCGCCCGGTGCCACCGGTCCGCCGGAGGCGGTCCTCGAACGGCTGGCCTGGACGATGCCGCGACGAATGGCGGCCGCCCGCGACGGCGCTGCGGCGACCCTCGCCGAGGCCGAGGTGCTCGGGATCACCGGCGGCGGAGGCCTGACGTCGACCGGGCGGGCGGTGCTCACCGGCGCACCGGCCCGGGCGGTCGAGGCCCTTGCCGCAGCATTGCCGGCGGAGGTGTCCGAGCTGCTGCTGCAGCCGGACCTCACGCTGGTCGTGCCCGGACCGCCGACGCGCGAGCTGGCCCGCGAGGTCTCCCTGGTCGCCGATCTCGAATCGGCCGGCGGAGCCAGCGTCTACCGGATCAGCGACGCCTCCCTGCGTCGGGCGTTCGACGCCGGGCTGACCGCCACAGACCTGCGATCCATGCTCAGCCGGCGCTCGCGCACGCCCATGCCCCAGGCGTTGAGCTACCTCATCGACGATCTCGCCCGGCGCCACGGCGTGCTGCGCACCGGCGAGGCCGGGGCATACCTGCGCTGCGACGACGCCGGCCTGCTGGACCGGGTACTCGGCGACCGGGCGACGAGCGCACTTAGGTGGCACCGGCTGGCCCCGACCGTCGCCGTGACCGACGAGGAGCCGGCCCGGGTGCTCGAGGTGCTGCGCGCGGCCGGGTACGCGCCGGCGGCCGAGGACGGTCAGGGCAGCACGGTGCGGCTGGCCGAAGCACCACCGCGGGCCCGGCCGCGGCGCACCGAGTCGGCCCGGTCGGTGCCGGCCGCCGGTGTGCGCGAGGAGCAGCTGGCCGAGTCCGTGCGGCGGATGCGCCGCACCGACGAGCTGGCGCGCACCGCGCATCCGGTCAGCGGAGGACCGGACGTCCCCGGGGTCACCTCGGCCACCACCCTCGGCGTGCTGCGCCAGGCCATCCGCGCCGACGCCCGGGTCTGGGTGGCCTACGTCGACGCCTCAGGCCTCCGGGTGGCCCAGATCATCTCTCCGCTGTCCCTCGGCGGCGGATTCCTGCGCGGCCACGACGTGGAGTCCGGGGCCTTTCGCAGCATCGCCCTGCACCGGATCACCTCGGTCAACGTGCTCGGCGCCGACCGCGCCATCTGACTCAGCTCAGCTGGCACCGGAGCGGCGGGCTAGCCGACCTCGAGCAGGTCGATGACGAACACCAGTGCCTCGCCGGAGAGCTGGTGGCCGCCGCCGGCCGGGCCGTAGGCCTTCTCCGGCGGAATGGTGAGCTGCCGCCGGCCGCCGACCTTCATGCCGGGGATTCCCTCCTGCCAGCCCTGGATCAGGCCCTGCAGCGGAAACTCGATCGACTCGCCGCGGCTCCAGGAGGCGTCGAACTCCTGGCCGTCGCGGAACTTCACGCCGACGTAGTGCACCCGCACCGTGTCGCCGGGCTTGGCCTGCGCGCCTTCCCCCACGACGATGTCGAGGATGTCGAGGTCGGCGGGCGGCTCGCCCTCGGGGCGGTCGATGACGGGCTTGTCGGGGCTCATGCCGCCATCCAACACCGCCTCGCCGACCACACTCACGCCGCATCGACCGCTCCGTCGAGTGCGCCGTCGGGTGCGCCGTCGGGTGCGCCTGGAACAATGGTCGGTTGTGAATGACGGCCCGCTCATCGTCCAGTCCGACAAGACCCTGCTGCTCGAGGTCGACCATCCTCAGGCCGGTGCCGCCCGCGCGGCCATCGCGCCGTTCGCCGAGTTGGAGCGCTCGCCGGAGCACGTACACACCTACCGACTCACGCCGCTCGGACTGTGGAACGCCCGCGCCGCCGGCCACGACGCCGAGCAGGTCGTGGACGCCCTGGTCCGGTTCAGCCGCTATGCCGTGCCGCACGCCCTGTTGGTCGACGTCGCCGACACCATGGACCGCTACGGCCGCCTGCAGCTGACCAAGCACCCGGTGCACGGGTTGGTGCTGATCTCGCTGGACCGCGCGGTACTCGAGGAGGTACTGCGGCAGAAGAAGATCCAGCCGCTGCTCGGTGAACGACTGGACGCCGACACCGTCGTGGTCCACCCGTCCGAACGGGGACGGCTCAAGCAGGCTCTGCTCAAGGCCGGCTGGCCGGCCGAGGACCTGGCCGGCTACGTCGACGGCGAGGCCCACGCCATCGCCCTCGACCAGACCGCGTGGCACCTGCGCGACTACCAGTCCGACGCGGTGGCCAATTTCTGGGCCGGCGGCAGCGGGGTGGTGGTGCTGCCGTGCGGCGCGGGCAAGACGCTGGTCGGCGCGGCGGCCATGGCCGAGGCCCAGGCGACCACGCTCATCCTGGTCACCAACACCGTCGCCGGCCGGCAGTGGAAGCGCGAGCTGCTGGCCCGCACCAGCCTGACCGAGGACGAGATCGGCGAGTACTCCGGCGAGCGCAAGGAGATCCGCCCGGTCACCATCGCCACGTACCAGGTGATGACCACCCGGCGGAAGGGCGAGTACCGCCACATGGCCCTGTTCGACGAGCGCGACTGGGGTCTGATCATCTACGACGAGGTGCACCTGCTGCCGGCGCCGATCTTCCGGCTGACCGCCGACCTGCAGTCCCGCCGGCGCCTGGGCCTTACCGCCACCCTGGTCCGCGAGGACGGCCGCGAGGGCGACGTGTTCTCCCTCATCGGCCCGAAGCGCTACGACGCTCCCTGGAAGGACATCGAGTCCCAGGGCTGGATCGCCCCGGCTGAGTGCACCGAGGTCCGGGTCACGCTGACCGACGCCGAACGGATGGCCTACGCCACCGCCGAGCCCGAGGACCGGTACAAGCTGGCCGCCACCGCCCGCACCAAGCTGCCGGTGATCGAGTCGATCGTGGCCCGCCACCCGCAGGACCAGATCCTGGTCATCGGTGCCTACCTCGAGCAACTTGCCGAGGTGTCCGAGCACCTGGGCGACCTGCCGATCATTCAGGGGTCGACCACGAACCGGGAGCGCGAGCGGCTGTACGACGCGTTCCGGCGCGGCGAGCAGCGGGTGCTGGTGGTCAGCAAAGTGGCCAACTTCTCCGTCGACCTGCCCGAGGCCGCGGTGGCGGTGCAGATCAGCGGGACGTTCGGCTCGCGCCAGGAGGAGGCTCAGCGCCTAGGCCGGGTGCTGCGCCCCAAGGCCGACGGACGCCAGGCCCACTTCTACACCGTGGTGGCCCGCGACACCCTGGACGCCGAATACGCCGCCCACCGGCAGCGGTTCCTGGCCGAACAGGGCTACGCCTACACCATCGTCGACGCCGACGACCTGCTGAATCCGCGGTGACCGCTGCCCCGTCCCTTCCGGAGGTGATGCGCGGGGTCTACCTGCCCGGCGGGCGGCGCACCGACCTGCGCCGCGACCTCGCCGTGCCGACGCCCGGGCCGGGCCAGGTCCTGCTGCGCATCCGCGCGTCGACGATTTGCGGCAGCGACGTGCGCGCCATCTACCGCGAGCACCTCGGCTCGGGCGCGGAGGCCTACCGCGACGTCGTGGCCGGCCACGAGCCGGCCGGCGAAGTGGTCGCCGTCGGTCCGGGCGCGCGCCGGATCACGGTCGGCGAACGGGTGGCGATCTACCACATCACCGGCTGCGGGCAGTGTCCCGAGTGCGTGCGCGGCTACTTCATCAGCTGCGAGAGCCCGGCGCGGGCGGCGTACGGATGGCAGCGCGACGGCGGGCATGCCGACTACCTGCTGGCCGAGGAGGTGAGCTGCGTACGGCTGCCCGATACCGTCAGCTTCGCCGACGGGGCCTGCGTGGCCTGCGGCTTCGGCACCGCCTACGAGGCCCTGCGGCGCATCGACGTCACCGGCGCGGACAGCCTGCTGGTCACCGGGCTGGGGCCGGTCGGGCTGGCCGTGGGCCTGCTCGGGCGGGCGCTCGGTGCCACCCGGATCTATGGCACCGACCCCGGCGCGGAACGATCTGCCTTGGCTCTCGAGCTCGGAGCCGTGGACGACGTGGTAGGCGCCGGCGACGCGGCCGCTCTCAGTGTGAACGCCGCGGTGGACGCCTCCGGAGCGCCGGCCGGGCGGTCCACCGCGCTGGCCGCCTTGGCCCGATGGGGCCGACTGGCTCTCGTCGGCGAGGGCGCCACGATGGAGTTCGACGTCAGCGAACAGGTCATCCACCGGCAGCTGACCATCGCCGGATCATGGGTCACCAGCATCGGACGCATGACGGAGCTGGTGGAACGGCTGCCGGTGTGGGACCTGCACCCGGACGTGGTGGTCACCGACCGCTACGACCTCGAGCGGGCCGACGAGGCCTACCGGTTGGTCGACGGCGGGCGGGCCGGGAAGGTCGCGCTCGTCCCGGATAATTGACCGAGTGCACGTAGCGCTGCCCATCGTGGCCATGGTGATCCTGGTCGCCACCGTGGCCGGACTGTCCGACCGGTACGGCTTCTCCGCTCCCCTGCTGCTGGTCGTCGTCGGCGTGGCGGCGTCATTCGTGCCCGGGGTGCCGCAGCTGGACCTGGACCCGGACGTCGTGCTGTTCGGATTCCTTCCGCCGTTGCTGTACGCCGCGGCGATCCGCACCTCCCTGGTCGACTTCCGGGCCAATCGCCAGGCCATCGCCACGCTGTCGATCGGGCTGGTCGCCTTCACCACCGTGGTCGTCGGGCTGGTCGCCTGGTGGGTGATCCCGTCGATGACGCTCGCGGCCGGGTTCGCCATCGGCGCCGTGGTCGCGCCGCCGGACGCCGTCGCGGCCACCGCGGTCGGGCGCCGGGTGGGCCTGCCGCGGCGGATGGTGACCATCCTCGAGGGCGAGAGCCTGGTCAACGACGCCACCGCCCTGGTCGCGCTCAACGCCGCCATCGCCGCACTGAAGCCGGACTCGCACCTGACGGTGTGGGGCCTGGGCTGGGACTTCCTGGTGGCCGCCGGCGGCGGAGTGCTGGTCGGCCTGGCCGTCGCCTTCGTGCTGGCCCTGGTCCGCCGCCAGATCGACAACTCGGTGCTCGACACCACCCTGTCCTTCGTCGCCCCGTTCGCCGCCTTCCTGCCGGCCGAGTCGATCCACGCCTCCGGGGTGCTGGCCGTGGTGGTGACCGGCCTGGTGCTCGGCCACAAGTCGCCGGTCCTGCAATCGGCGTCCTCCCGCATCGCCGAGAACACCAACTGGCGCACGGTGGCCTTCCTGCTCGAGAACCTGGTGTTCTTCCTCATCGGCCTGCAGTTGCGCCGGATCCTGAGCGCAGTCCGCGACCTGCCGGTATCGATGGTGGGCACGGCCACCAGTTGCGCGGTCATCCTGCTCACCGTCGTCCTGGCCCGCATGGTCTGGGTCAACGCGACGGTGGCCCTGTACCACTACGGCACCCGGCGCATGCGGAAGAACGCCTGGAGCTGGCCGGCCGGGATCGTTGTGTCGTGGGCCGGCATGCGCGGAGTGGTCACCCTGGCCGCGGTGTTCCTCCTGCCGAGTGACACCCCGCAGCTGGCCGTGCTACAACTGGTCGCCTTCGTGGTGGTGGCCGGCACCCTGGTCGGCCAGGGCCTCACCCTGCCGCCGCTGGTCCGACGCCTCAACCTGCCCCATCCGGACGTCGCCGAGGACGCCCTGCAGACGGCGGCCCTGGTCACCCAGGCCACCCGGGCCGGGATGGAACGCCTCGAGCAGCTCATCGGTGACGACGTTCCCGACGAGGTCATCGACCAACTGCGTCAGCGGTCCTCGCGCCGCAGCAACAACGCCTGGGAACGGCTGGGTCGCGCCCACACCGAGTTGGAGCCGCCGTCGGTCATCTACCGGCGGCTGCGGATCGAGATGCTCTCGGCCGAGCGCAACACGATCCTGGCCGCGCGCGACAGCGGAACCGTCGACGACGAGGTGCTGCGCACCGCCCTGGCTGCCGTCGACGTCGAGGAATCGCTGCTGGACCGCATCGAGGACGCGGAGTCCCGGATGGACAACGAGCTCGAAGCGCCGCCGTCCCACAACGGCGGCTGTGAGCACCTGCGCCAAGCTCCGCGCATCGCGGCGGCCCGCACGCCGGGCGCCTGCGAGGACTGTCTGCGCGAGGGGACGAAGTGGGTGCACCTGCGGCTGTGCCTGACCTGCGGGCACGTCGGCTGTTGCGACTCCTCGGTCGGGCGGCACGCGTCCGGGCACTTCGCCGGGACCGACCACCTCGTCATGCGCAGCGTCGAACCGGGAGAGGCCTGGCGCTGGTGTTACGCCGACGAGCAGCTCGGCTGAGTCTGAGTCACGGGCCAGCGATTTCCCCCGATCCGCGCGGGATCAGTGTGGTGGGCAGGACGCGCGATTGAGGTGTGTGGGTGACACCGTCGATGCGGTCGAACAGCATTAGAGCAGCTTGCTTGCCCATTTCGGATACGTCTTGCCTGACGACGGTCACGGCGGGTTGCAGCAGGTCGGCGAGCAGGAAGTCATCGAAGCCGACGAGTGCGGTTCGGTCCTGCGTTCTGGTGTCGCGCAGCGCGCGGACGGCACCGATCGTGACGAGGTTCTGGCTGGCGAAAAGGGCTGTCGGTGGTTTGTCCGATCTAAGTAGTTCGTTGCTGGCTTGTTCGGCGTCTTTGACGGTGGTCAGGCCGTGTCGCACGATCGCTTCGTCGACTGGCAGGCCGGCCGCAGCTAGTGCGTCGCAGTAGCCGCGGAACCGGTCGCGGGCGGTCGAAATCTTGATCAGGTCCCCCAAGTACCCGATTCGGCGGTGGCCTGCGGAAAGCAGGTGCCTGACCGCGTCGCTGGCTCCGGTCTGGTTGGCTGATACGACGGCGTCGCCGCCTAGGAGCGACGGCTCCCGGTCGACGAAGACGATCGGGGTCCCGGCGCGTTGCTCGAGGATCAGGTAGCTGTGGTCGTGGCCGACCGGAACGATGATCAATCCGTCCACGCGTCGGTCGATGAGCGCCTGCGCTAGATGCTGTTCGCGGATGGGGTCCTCGTCGACACTGCCGGTCAGCAGCAGCACGTTGCGGGCCCGAGCCACATCCTCGACCGCCCGGTGCAGCACTCCGGAGAACGGGTTCGCGACATCTTCGAGTAGCAGCCCGATCGTGGCGGTGCGCCGGTCGCCGCGCCGAAGGCTGCTCGCGTTGAGGTTTGGGCGGTATCCGAGTTTCGCGGCCGCTGATCGAACCCGAGTCACCAACAGGGGATCGACGGTTGGCACGTCGTTGAATACCCGCGAGACGGTCTTGAGCCCGACTTCGGCGAGCGCTGCCACGTCACGCATGGTGGGCCGTCCCAGAACCGCCAGATTCGTCGACAATGACTCAGACATCGTTGTCTCTCCTGTCCCGGCTTTTCCGAATCGTTACGCACCAATGTACGCCTCAGGGATTGACTTATCGCCACCCCCCAGCTATAACATCAGACAACGTTGTCTGACCACCGTGGTCGGCAGCATCGAGGAGAGGAAGCCATCTCATGGTGGGAGCAACGCCGTTTGGAAACGCTCGAGCGCAAGCGTTTCGCGGGCGGTGGGTCGCCGTCCCGGCGGTCCTCGCCGCAGGCGCGCTGACGCTGGCGGCGTGTAGCTCGTCCGGCAGCGGTTCGACCGCTAGCACGGGCAGCGGTGGCGCCGGCAAGAAGGTGGGCGTCTCGTTGATCCTCAAGACGCTGACCAACCCCTATTTCGTGTCGATGGAGAACGACGCGAAGGCAGCGGCCGCCAGCGCCAACGTGAAGCTCTCGGTCGCCGCCGGTAAGGCTGATGGCGACACCCAAACCCAGATCAGCGCCATCGACAACGCCATCTCCCGCGGCGACAAGGGCATCCTGATCACCATCAACGGCGACGCGGTCAATACCGAGATCGCCAAGGCGCGCAAAGCCGGCCTGTTCGTCATCGCCCTGGACACCGCACCGACACCGACGAGCACCGTCGACATCACCTATGCCACCGACAACGAACAGGCGGGCAAACTTATCGGCCAATACGGCGCCGCGAAGCTCGGCGGCAAGAAGGCCACCATCGCAATGCTCGACCTGTTCAACGATAAGGTCGTGTCCGTCGACGTCCAACGCGACCACGGCTTCCTCGAGGGCATGGGCATCGACCCGGGCAGCAAGACCCAGAACGCCCAGGAGCAGAAGTCCGGGCGATACACCGCCGGCTCGGGCGGGGACTACCAGATCGCTTGCCACCAGCCCACGCAGGGCGACATTCCGCACGGCAAGACCGCGATGGAGAACTGCCTGTCAAGCAACGGCGACATCAACGTCGTCTACACGATCAACGAGCCCGCGGCTGAGGGCGCCTACCAGGCCCTGCAAGCCGCCGGGAAGAAGGACGTCGTCATTCTGACCATCGACGGCAGCTGCAAGTACCTCAAGGACTACGTGGGCACCGGCAAGTTCGCCGCCGACTCCGCCCAGTACCCCGGCAAGATGGCCAGCGAAGGCGTCAAGGCAATCGCCGCCCTGGCGACCGGCGGCGCGAAGCCCACCACCTCCAACGGGCTGAGCTTCTTCAACACCGGCACAAACCTGGTGACAAAGGATCCGCTGTCCGGCGTCACCAGCCAAACGGTCAGCGACGCCACCCCCGACTGCTGGGGCAGCTGACCTACCCGTCAGCCACTAGGCGGTGGCCGCCGGCGCACCAAACCCCAACCCGCGCCGGCGGCCACGACACCCGCCGACACGACCCGATCCGGCTACATTCCGCTGATCCGCTGATCCGCTGATCCGATCTGCGGGCGCCACCGCGCAGGTCGCGTTGACCGCGCACCACTCGCGGCGGCGACGCCACGAGCATCAAGTCCGAGGAAAGGACGCCCCAATGACCACCACCCGCGAGATCCTCGAAGAACCAGGGCCTGCAGAGGACATCCTGCAACGCAAACACACCGTCGGCCAGCGGATACACGAAGTTTTGCACCGCCAGCCGGCTCTGAGCCCGCTTGTCGTCTTGATCTTGGCCTGCATCGTGTTCAGCTTCGCCAGCGACCGGTTCCTCAAACCGGCGAACCTTTCGCTCATTCTGCAACAGGTCGCCGTTGTCGGCTCATTGGCGGTGGGACAAACTCTGATCATCCTGACCGCCGGCATCGACTTATCCGTCGGAGCGATCCTGGTCCTCGGCTCGCTGGTGATGGCGAAACTCGTCTCCGACAACGGGTTGCCCGGTCCACTGGCGTTGATCATCGGGGCTCTGGTCGCGGTCGCGGCCGCCACTGTGAACGGTCTACTCGTTACCCGGATCAAGCTGCCCCCATTCATCGTCACCCTCGGCACGCTGTCGATCTTCACTGCAATCACGCTGATCTACGCCAAGGGCCAGACGATTTCCCTTGAGCCGAACACGTTCCTCACCTGGACCGGCAAGACGATCTCCATCGGCAGCTTCGATCTGACCTACGGCGTCATACTCATGCTTTTGCTCTACGCCGGGTTCGCCTACGCACTGAAACAGACCGCGTGGGGTAAACACCTCTACGCCACCGGCGACGACCGGGAAGCCTCGCGCCTGGCCGGAATCCGCACCAACCGCGTGCTCCTCAGCGCCTACGTCGTCGCCGGTGCCGTCATCGCCGTCGCAGCCTGGATCCTCGTCGGCCGAGTCACCGGAGCGGACCCCAACAGCGGCACAAACGCTAACCTCGAAAGCATCACGGCCGTCGTCATCGGGGGCACCAGCCTTTTCGGTGGGCGCGGCGCCGTCGTCGGATCCCTGATCGGTGCACTCATCGTCCAAGTGTTCAACAACGGCCTGCAACTAGCCGGAGTCGACCCCAACTATCAAGTCCTTTCTGTCGGCGTCCTCGTCATCGCCGCCGTTGCCGCCGACCAGTGGATCCGGAGCGTCAAATCATGACCGAATCGACGACCCAACCCGTGCTCGAGGCCCGCGACCTGATCAAAACCTTCGGTCACGTCGTCGGCCTCGCCGGCGTCGACGTAGCGCTTTACCCGGGCGAAGTCCTCGCCATCATCGGTGACAATGGCGCCGGCAAGTCCACCCTGATCAAATGCCTGTCCGGGGCGATGATCCCCGACAAGGGCGAGATATCCGTTGACGGGCAGCCGGCCAGCTTCAAAAGCACACAAGACGCCCGCGCCGCCGGCATCGAGACCGTCTACCAAACCCTCGCCGTCGCACCCGCTCTCGACATCTCCAGCAACCTGTTCCTCGCCCGCGAACAACGCATGTCCGGAATCCTCGGAACCGTATTCCGCAAACTCGACACCGGCGGCATGCGCAAGCACTCGAAACAAGAGATCGACAAACTCGGCATCAGCACCCTGCAGAACATCAACCAGGCCGTCGAGACACTCTCCGGCGGTCAACGCCAAGCAGTCGCCGTCGCCCGCGCCGCCGCCTTCGGCGGCAAAGTCGTCATCCTCGACGAACCCACCGCGGCGCTCGGCGTGCGCGAGACCGGACAAGTCCTCGGGCTCATCCGCGAACTACGCGAACGCGGACTAGGCATCATTCTGATCAGCCACAACATGCCCAACGTCTTCGACGTCGCCGACCGCATCCAAATCCAACGCCTCGGCCGCAGCGCCGGCGTCATCACCCCCCAATCCCACACGCCCTCCGAAGCCGTCGCCATCATGACCGGCGCAACGACACTCCAACCACCCACCCCCGCCGAGCAGACACCAGCCGACTCCCGGAACTGACATGGCCTACCTACACCGACCCGCATGCCCAGCGATGAGCGAGGCCACCCCTCCCAGTTAAGGGCCCAGCAGGTCGTTGCTGGAGTGCCGTCTTTCGCAGCGGCCTGTCCCGGGCCGGGTATGGCTTCGCGCAAACGTGAAGCCGTCGTCGAGTGTGCTGGCCGGCGGCCCGGTTCAAAATGCGCTCAGCTCACGCTGAGCGGCTCCAGTCAATGATTGCGCGCACGCCCGACGCGTCGGCGTCGCTATGGCGGTCAAGAATTGCGGCCAGATCGGTGAGGTCGCTGCGCGTGTCGAACGTCGCAAGGTCCCGCGTTAGCGCCGTCCGAGCCGCGCGCCGGTCGTGACGCGCCTTGAGCGCCGCTTCAACTGAGCAGATAGAGGGGCGACTTATGTCGTCGGTCATGTTCGTTCTCCTTTGGTCGATGTCCATGCTCCACGTCCACAACCGATGCGTCCAATGAGGTATTCGTACTCTTCTGATGCGCTAGCGTCATGAGTCATGGATCTCAATCAGCTGCGCTGGTTTACGCACGTCGCCGACGGCGTGACCGTCACGGAGGTCAGCGATCTCGACCGTGCTAGCCAGAGCGGCGTATCGCGGGCACTGGCCCGGTTGGAGGCGGAGGTCGGCATGCCGCTACTACAGCGCGCGGGCCGCACGCTGCGCATGACGCGGGCGGGCGCAACCTTTAAGCCGTACGTGGACAAGGCCCTGCACAGCCTCGACGACGGTTTGGCCGCCGTGTCGCAGCAGACCTCGCCGGAGTCCGGCACGGTCGCCATTGCCTTCCAGCCGTCGTTGGGCGCGTGGCTCGTGCCCACGCTGGTCAGCGTGTTCCGTCGCGAGCATCCGGACGTCCGCTTCGACCTGCGGCAGGTACGCGACAAACAGTCCGCTCGCCTCGTCGCCACCGGTGAGATCGACCTCGAGATCACGACGATCCGGCCGCGCCTCAGCTCAGTGCGCTGGCGGCCACTGGCCACTGAGCGGCTCGGCGTTGCGGTGCCGGCCGATCACGAAGCGGCCGACCGCGAGTCGGTCGGACTGGCCGAGTTCCGCGACGCCACCTTCGTCGCGCTCCGCGAGTCCTACCAGCTGCGGCGTGTCACCGACCTACTGTGCCGCGAGGCCGGATTCACCCCGACTGTGGCGTTCGAAGGTGGCGAGATCGACACGCTGATCGGTTTCGTTACGGCTGGACTCGGCGTGGCAGTCGTGCCGTTGCCCCGCCCAGTTGCCGGGGCGGCTACGTCGGTCCGCTACCTACCGATTACCGACCGCGACGCGATCCGCCAGATCGGTATCGCCGTTTCCGCCGACCGGCCATTGCTGCCGGCCGCCGCGAACTTCCACGCCGCAGCGACCCGTCACCTATCACGGCTGGCATGACCAGCCAACACATGCACTCCACGCCAAATTCGGACCACGCACACTGCCCCGGTCACGCAAAGGTCCGTACACACATCGCATCCAGACCGACCTCGGCCAGCTGGGGTAGGGGTCTGCTGCACGGATAGGTGACATCAAATCTGTGGAGACAGGAATCTCCGCTGGAAGGATGTCGATCGTGCCGAAACCGTTCCCCAAGGAGTTCCGCGAGGACGTTGTCCGGGTGGCTCGCAGCGGCGATGCGCCGGTGTCGCAGATCGCGAAGGACTTCGGGATCTCCGAGTCCTGCGTGCACCGCTGGCTGGCCATCAATGATGTCGAGCAGGGCAAGCGGCCGGGTATGGCTGGGAGTGAGTCCGCCGAGCTGGGTGAGCTGCGCAAGCGCAACACGCTGCCGGAGCAGGAGAACGAGGTGCTGCGCCGTGCGGCGGCGTACCTATCGCAGGCGAACCTGCCGGGAAAAAATGTACCCGCTCGTCCGCGAGCTGGCCGTCGACGGTATCCCCGTCACGGTGACGTGTCGGGTGCTCACGATCGCCAGGCAGCCTTACTACCGCTGGCTGGCCGACCCCGTGACCGAGGCTGAATGGATCGAGGCGCATCGAGGCAACGCGCTGTTTGACGCCCACCGCGACGACCCGGAGTTCGGCTACCGGTTCTTGGTCGACGAGGCCCGTGACGAGGGTCTGGCGATGGCCGAGCGGACCGCGTCGCGGATCTGTTCAGCCAACGCTTGGTGGTCGTGCTTCGGTCATAAGCGCGGGCGCAACGGGAAGCGGAAACGCAAGCCCGGCACGGCGGCGTTCGGCGACCTGGTGACACGGAACTTCACGGCGAAGGCACCAACACGTTGGGGCTGGTCGAGATCACCGAGCACGCCACCGGCGAGGGCAAGCTCTCCCTCTGCGCGATCAAGGACGTGTACTCGAACCGGATCGTCGGCTACTCGATCAGCGACCGGATGAAGGCCCGCCGCGCTGTCGCGGCACTCGAGGACGCCGTTCGCCCGCCGCGCCGTCACCGGCGCCGAGGTGGCCGGCTGCATCGTTGACGCCGACCGCGGATCGCAATTTCGATCACAGAAATTCCACCGCGCCCTGACCCGCCACCGCCTGGTGGGATCGATGGGCAAGGTCGCCTCCGCCGCCGACAACGCCGCCATGGGGAGCTTCTTCTCGCTGCTGCAAAAAGAACGTTCTGAACCGGCAGCCCTGGCGTACCCGCGAGCCGCTGCGCATCGCGATCATCACCTGGATCGAGAAGACCTACCACCGACGCCGCAGACAGGCACCGCTCGCCCGATTGACCCCCATCGAACACGAAGCGATCATGACCCCAACCGCCACCCAGGCGGCCTAACCGAACCTGTCACCAATTCGTACAGCAGACCCGCCGGTTCAGCCACGCGATGTGGAGGGGGTGCGCCGGGTTCACGCGAACCCCGTTGTCCTCGCGAATGCGTGGGGGAGTGGTCAGCCCGACGTGCTGGGCGTAATAGATCACGTCGGTAGTGGGGTACTTGAGCCACTGGGCGCTCACGCCCGCGCGATCAAGCTCGAGAGTATCGCGGCCTTACAACGTGGGAATCGCCGCCTGGTGGGAAATGAGCGAGCCTGTTGACTCGTGTTTGGCCATGGTGAAGGCTCCCAAGAGTCCCCCCGCCGCACCCGGTCAAGACAGGAGCGCTGAGGTCTCGTGCTGGCCACCCAACGGCAGTCGCGCATCCTCGAGGAGATCCGGCGTACCGGGGCGGCACGGGTCAGCGAGCTGACCGACCTGCTCGGCGTGAGCGACATGACCATCCGCCGCGATCTGGAGTCCCTCGCCGGCGCCGGTGCGGTACAGAAGGTCCACGGCGGCGCGGTCCTCACCACGGCGGCCACCGAGGAGCCGGGCTTCGCAGTCAAGTCCGAGCTCGAGCAGGCGGCGAAGATGGCCATCGCCGCACTGGCCGCGTCGTTCATCCGCCCGGGCAGCGCCATCGCCCTCTCGGCCGGCACCACGGTGTACAACCTGGCCCGCCACATCTGCACGGTGCCCGACCTGACCATTGTCACCAACTCGACCGCGGTGGCCGACATGATCGCCGCCGGCGCCGGCGCGCCCGGGCAGACGGTGATCCTCACCGGTGGGGTGCGTACTCCGAGTGCGGCCCTGGTCGGCCCGGTGGCCGACCTGGCCCTGCGCAGCCTGCACGTCGACCAGCTGTTCCTCGGCGTGCACGGCATGGACGCCACCGCCGGGTTCACCACCCCTAACCTGGCCGAGGCCGAGACCAACCGCGCGCTGATCGACGGCGCCCGTCAGGTGATCATCTGCGCCGACGCGACGAAGTGGGGCTCCGTCGGCCTCGCCTCGTTTGCTCCCTTGTCCACCGCCGACATCCTGGTCACCGACTCCGGGCTGTCGGCCGACGCGGCCGCGGTGCTCTCTGAGGAAGTCGGCTCCCTGCGGGTGGCCAATGCCGACTCCGCCCAGTGGGCCAGCGGATGAGCGCCTACCGGCAGCGGACCCTCCTGGCCGACGGACGCGAGCTGATCTACTACGACGACGTTCCCGGAACCGACCGCAGCGCGCCGGACACCCGGGACCTGCCCGCCACGGCCAGCACCTCGCAGATCCGCTGGGACCCTCTGTTCGCCGAGTGGGCGGTGGTGGCCGGGCATCGGCAGAGCCGCACGTACAAGCCACCCACCGACGAGTGCCCTCTGGATCCCAGCCGGCCCGGGCGGCCGACCGAGATCCCGGCGCCCGACTACGACGTCGTGGTTTTCGAGAACCGCTTCCCGTCCCTGTCCGTGGGCGCCGCCGAGGCGGTTGCGGTGGTGGACGACGGGCCGTTCCGCACCCGACCCGGCGTCGGGCGCTGCGAGGTCGTGTGCTTCACCAGCGACCACAACACCGCTTTCGCCCAGCTCCCACCCAAGCGGGTGCGCACGGTGTTCGACGCCTGGGTGGACCGCACCCTCGAGCTGTCGGCCATCGACGGCGTGGAATACGTCTTCTGCTTCGAGAACCGCGGGGAGGAGATCGGCGTCACCCTGTCCCATCCCCACGGCCAGATCTACGCCTACCCGTTTGTTCCACCTCGGCTGGCCGTGGCCGCCCGCACCGCCGCGGCCTATGAGGCCGAGCACGGCGGCTGCCTGCAGTGCAGCCTGCTGGAGCAGGAGCGCGCCGACGGGCAACGCGTCGTGCTGGAGTCCGAGCACTTCCTGGCCTACGTGCCGTTCGCGGCCCGGTGGCCGTACGAGGTGACGGTCGCCCCGAAGCGCCACGTCCCCGACCTGCCCGGCCTCGACGAGGCCGAACTGGACGACCTGGCCTCGGTCTACCTGCAGGTGCTGCAGCGATTCGACGGGCTGTTCGAGACCCCGGCGCCGTACATCGCGTCCTGGCAGCAGGCGCCCGTGCACACCGACCGCGACTCGTGGCACCTATCGGCGTCGGTGTTCACCATCCGCCGGGCCAGCGGCAAGCTGAAGTACCTCGCCGGCTCGGAGTCCGGTGCGGCGGTCTGGATCAACGACGTGTTGCCCGAGGCCGCGGCCCAGCGCCTGCGCGAGGTCGGCTGATCAGCTCGACGTCAGGTGGATCAGCACGGCGGTGAGCGGGCGGCGGGGAGGGGCCGGCAGACCGACCGCGGCAAGAACCGCACCGGACAGGCTCATCCCGTCCCCGCGCCAGGCCGGCGGCGGCCCCTCGGTTCCGTCGTCGCCGTCCGGACGGATGCGGCGCGCGGTATAGGTACGCTGCGGATCGAGGCCCGGCACCCGCCAGGGCAGCGGATCGCGGATGAACTCGCCGAGCTGGACGTAGGCCAGCACCGCCTCGCTGCGGTCGGCCGAGACCACGCCGTAGGTCCACAGACCGGCCTCGGGCGAGTCGAAGCGCACCACCCGGCCGGTGTGCAACAGCGCCCGATGCTCCTTGTAGCGCTCGATCCAGCCGGCCAGCCGGGCGAGCTCCTCGGGGATGGCCGAGGAGATATCCCACTCGACGCCGAGATCACCGAAGAACGCCGTAGCCGCGCGGAAGTCCAGCGACAGCGCCCGCCCGGTCTGGTGGTTGCGTGGCGCGCTGACGTGCGCGCCGAGGTACTCCGGCGGCAGCAGCTGACCGGTCCAGCGCTGGATGCCCTGCCGGGCCAGTGCGTCGGTCATGTCCGACGTCCACACCCGCTCGACCCGTTCGAGCACGCCGAGGTCGATGCGGCCTCCGCCGGACGCGCAGCTCTCCCATTCCACGTCAGGATGGGCCGCGCGCAGCCGGTCGAGCAGGGCGTAGAAACCCAGGGTCTGGCGGTGCACGCCCGGCGCGTGGCCGTGCTCGGTGGCGGCACCGTCCATCAGCGGGCGGTTGTGGTCCCACTTGACGTAGGCGATCGGGTACTGCTCGAGCAGCGGGTGCATCCGCGAGAACAGGTACTCCTGCACATCGGCTCGGCTCACGTCGAGCACCAGCTGGTTGCGGAACTCGGCGATCGGGCGGCCCGGCACGGCCAGCACCCAGTCCGGATGGGCCCGGTAGAGCTCGGAGTCGGCGTTGACCATCTCCGGCTCGAACCACAGGCCGAACTCCAGCCCTAGGCCGTTCACCCGCTCGACCAACGGGCCGAGCCCGTCGGGCCAGACCTCCTCGGAAACCACCCAGTCGCCGAGGCCGGCGCGGTCATTGCGCCGGGCGCCGAACCAGCCGTCGTCGAGCACGAAACGCTCGACGCCGATCTCGGCGGCCAGCTCGGCCAGTCGGCTCAGCCGGTCCAGATCGTGGTCGAAGTACACCGCCTCCCAGACGTTGAGCACCACCGGGCGCGGCGATCGGGGGTGGGCGGGCAGGCTGCGGGCGTGGTCGTGGAACTGATGGGCCAGCCCGTCGAGCCCGCGGTCGGAGGCGGCCAGGTACACCCACGGCGTGGTGTAGTCCTCCCCGGGGCCGAGCACGATCTCGCCGGGCAGCAGCAGTTCGCCGCCGGCCAGGGTGGTCAGCCCGGACGGCTGGCGCTCCAGTGCGGAACGCGTGTTCCCGCTCCAGGCGACGTGCAGGGCCCAGACGTCGCCGTGCTCGAAGCCGAAGCCGGCCTGACCGACGACCAGGGTGGTCACCGACTCCAGGCCGGTCTTGCCGGTGCGGCCCTCCCGCAGGAAGACGCCGTCGACCACCGGGTGCCGCTGCGGAGTGCGCTCGGCCGCCCACCGGCCGGTGAGGTCGAGGATCTCGTCGGCCCGGTCGGCCACCGGCACGGTGACCTCGAGGGCGTCGACGACGTAGGGCGCCGTGCCGGTGTTGCTCAGGCGGTGGCGAATACGCACCGAGCCGCCCGGCCGCGCTTCGATCTCCGTGCGCAGGCGCAGGTCCTCCTGCTCGTCGATCGCTTCGACGACCACCGAGGTGGTCTCGGCCACGATCTGCTCGGTGGCGAACGCCGGCGACCAGTCCCGGCCGGCGGGCGGTGCGCCGGAGCCGGCGGACTCGCCGAGGCGGTGGCCGGCCAGTCCGGGCCGGCCGAGCCAGGAGTACGCGGTGGTCGGGACGAGTGGCACCGATCGGACGGTCACCGCTCGGTTGGAGCCCACCGCGGAGCCGGGGCCCACGGCCTGCAGGACCTGCACCGCGTCCGGGGGATAGGCGGCCGCCCCCGACCAGACCAGGGCGGCTGGCTCACCGTCCGGGCTCGCGACCACCACCGCGGTCCCGAGCCCGTCGGCCGCGGGCGAGTGCAGGGCAACGACCGGCTCGGCGATGCTGCTGGGAACGGACTCGTCGGTCGCGGTCATCGACACTTCCTCTGCGTGCGCACCTGGATCCGCTTGGAACGTGTCGGTTTCGGTCCCTATTTGTTGAGCCCAGATCCTATCCAGTCGCAGCGAACCGGCACCAATCGGACAGCAGGACGCGACGGGGGCACGCTCACGGCGAGCGGCGCTTCTCGGTCACGGTTTGGCTGCGGGCCTTGACTCCGGCGTTGGGTTCTGCTGGATTGTGAGAACTTCTGTACGGATTGCAATCCCGTCACACCGACCACGTCCCTCTCGAGGAGAAGCGCACATGCCCGTAGCAGACAACGACACATTCCCCACGGAGGGCCTGGCGCCCGGTCGCCGCACCGTCTTGAAGGGCATGGCCGCCGGCGCCGCCGGCGTGGCCGCGTTCCCGCTATTGGCGGCCTGTACCGGAGGCAGCAAGGGCAGTAGTGGCGGCAGTACCAAGCAGTCGAAGTCGACCACCTTCGGCTCGGGCGGCTCCGACCCGACGCCGAAGAAGGCGTTCCAGATGACCATGGACGCCTTCCAGAAGAAGACCGGCGACACCGTCAAGATCAACACTGTCTCGCACAACGACTTCCAGAACCAGATCAGCAGCTACCTGCAGGGCAGCCCCGACGACGCGTTCACCTGGTTCGCCGGGTACCGCATGAAGTACTACGCGGCCAAGGGCCTTGTCGCTCCGCTCGACGACGTATGGGAAAAGCTCGGCACCGACAACTTCGGCGAGGGCATCGTCACCGCCTCGACCGGCGACGACGGCAAGAAGTACTTCGTGCCGAACTACAACTACCCGTGGGCGATCTTCTACCGCAAGAGCGTCTTCCAGTCCAAGGGCTACAACGTGCCCAAGACCTTCGACGAGTTGAAGTCGCTGGGCGCGCAGATGAAGAAGGACGGCATGATCCCGTTCGCCTTCGGCGACAAGGACGGCTGGCCGGCGATGGGCACGTTCGACTATCTCAATATGCGCCTTAACGGTTACCAGTTCCACGTCGACCTGATGGCCCACAAGGAGAGCTGGGACCAGCAGAAGGTCAAGGACATCTTCGACAACTGGAAGAGCATCCTGCCGCTGCAGGATCCGCAGGCCCTCGGTCTGACCTGGCAGGAGTCGGCCAACAAGATGGGGGCCAAGAAGGCCGGCATGTATCTGCTCGGCTCCTTCGTCACCCAGCAGTTCACCGACAAGACGGTCAGCGCCGACGTCGACTTCTTCCCCTTCCCGACCTTGGTCGAGGCCAACGGGCAGGAGGCGGTCGAGGCCCCGATCGACGGCTTCATGCTGTCGAAGAAGGGCGGTAATAACAGCGCGGCCAAGGACCTGCTGGAGTTCCTCGGCAGCCCGGAGGGCCAGAACACCTACGCCAAGTACGACGCCAACCAGGTCGTGACGAACAAGAAGGCCGACCTGTCGGTGCTGACCCCGTTGCAGAAGAAGTCGCAGCAGGTAATCGGGGACGCCAAGTACATCTCCCAGTTCCTCGACCGGGATGCGCTGCCGGCCTTCGCCAACAACGTCATGATTCCGGCCTTGCAGAGTTTCTTGAAGAGCGGCAACGTGGACACGAAGAACTTGGAGGCGCAAGCCAAGGCGCTATACGCCGCACAGTGAGGATGGTGTCATGACCGATGTCCCCACCGTCGGAGTCGCCGAGTCGTCCACCGAGCGCGGCCCGGCACCGGCTTCCCCGTCCATACCGACGGGGAAGCTGGTGCGCCGGGGCAAGCGCAAGGTGCAGCGTCTCACCGGCCGCGACAAGCTCGTGCTCGGCATCATGGTGGCCGTACCGGTCATCGTCGAGGCGCTGCTGATCTGGATCCCGACGATCCTGTCGGTGCTGTTGTCCCTCACGAAGTGGAACGGCCTGGACCTGTCCAACATCCGCTCCAACGGGCTGGACAACTACCGGTTCGTCGTCAACGACTACCCACCGTTCTGGCCGGCGGTACGGCACAACCTCCTGTGGCTGTTGTTCCTTGGTTTTATCGGCACGCCGCTCGGTCTGCTGATCGCGGTTCTGCTGGACCAACAGCTGCGCGGATCGAAGATCTATCAGACCGTGTTCTTCCTGCCGGTCATGCTGTCCCTGGCCTTGGTCGGCATCATCTGGCAGCTCATGTACTCCCCGGACTCCGGCCTGATCAACAGCGTGCTCGGCACCGCGGGCAAGCCCAACGCGGTCAACTGGCTCGGCAACTCGAGCATCAACATCTGGGCCGCCCTGGTCGCGGCGACGTGGAAACACGTCGGCTATATCATGATCTTGTACCTGGCCGGTCTGAAGGGCGTCGATCCGGCGATCAAGGAGGCCGCAGCGATCGACGGCGCCAACGAACGCCAGATCTTCTTCCGGGTGGTCTTCCCGGCGATGCGCCCGATCAACATCGTGGTCGTGGTCATCACGATCATCGAGTCGCTGCGGGCGTTCGACATCGTGTGGATCTTCAACCGCGGTACGAACGGACTGGAGTTGATCAGTGCGCTGGTCGTCCAGAACCTCATCGGTGAGGGCCAGGTCATCGGCGTGGGCTCGGCACTGGCGGTCATCCTGCTCGTGGTCGCGCTCATCCCGATCGTCATCTACCTGTCCCGCACCTTCAGCAAGGAGGACAGGGCATGACCGCCGTCGAAGTACCCTCGGCCAGCAGCCTCGACCCGATCGCGGTCGAGCGCAGCACCGCGCACAAGGTCGGCGGCGGCAAGCGGTGGGGAACACAGCTGTTCCTCATCGCGATGTCCGGGCTCTGGCTCATCCCGTTGCTGTGGACGCTCTACACATCGCTGCGGCCCAAAGCCGACACGGACAAGCACAAGTACTTCAGCATCGCGCGCAGCCTGACGCTGTCGAACTACACCGACGCCTGGCGGCGCGCGGGGTTCTCCAAGCTCTTCATGAACTCGATCTACATCGTCGTCCCGACGGTGCTCCTGACCATCCTGCTCGCCTCGATGATGGCCTTCGCGGTGTCCCGGTTCACCTGGAAGTTCAACATCGCGCTGCTGATCGTGTTCACCGCGGGTAACATGCTGCCGCCGCAGGTGCTGGCCGCCCCGCTATTCGAGATGTTCAAGCACACGTCCCTGCCGTACAGCGTGAGCGACTCGGGCAACCTGCTGAACACCTACTACGCCGTGATCTTGGTCAACGTGGCGTTCCAGCTGGGGTTCTGTACGTTCGTGCTCAGCAATTACATGAAGGCGCTGCCGGCCGAACTCACCGAGGCGGCGATGGTCGACGGCGCTGGTGTGTGGCGGATGTACCGGCAGATCGTCATGCCGCTGTGCCGACCGGCCCTGGCCGCCCTGGCCACCCTCGAAGTCATCTGGATCTACAACGACTTCTTCTGGGCCCTGCTGTTCATCCAGACCGGTGACCGACTGCCCGTCACCACCGGCCTCAACAACCTGCAGGGTCAGTTCCTCAACGACTACAATCTCATTGCCGCCGGCGCGATGATGACCGTCATCCCCACGCTCGCGGTGTACTTCGCCCTGCAGCGCCAATTCGTGGCCGGTCTGACCCTCGGGGGCAGCAAGGGCTGACGTCGCGCCGGCCGTACCCGGCACACAGTCTGGGTCGGCCACCGCGAGCTGGGCGGGTCGTGACCCCCGGCCTGGGGGCCGGCCGTGGGTCGTTGACCTTGATCTAGGACCAAGAGGGCTGAGCTTTGTGCCTGCGCGTCACCGACACCGTCGCCGGTCGCCGCGGCCCGGACCGATCCGAGAGGACCTTTGTGTCGACTCCCGCGTCCGTCCTTCCTCCGTTGGCCGACGTCGCGCCGGGCGAGGGCCGCCGGAGCCCCCGGGCACGCCTGCGGTCCGACGCACCGAGCCTGTCCCTCGACGGACGGTGGCGGTTCCGGTGGAGCGAGCGCGCCGACCAGCCGACCATTGGGTTCGAGGCGCCGGACTTCGACGACCGCCAGTGGGACGAGATCGACGTACCCGGACTGTGGCAGTTCTCCGGCTACGGGCGCCCGGCCTACACCAACGTGCGTTACCCGTTCCCGGTGGAGCCTCCGTACGTGCCTGACGAGAACCCGACCGGTGAGTACCGGGTGGCCTTCGACCACGACGGCTCGCTGGGCGACAGCGCCGTGGTGCTGCGCTTCGACGGAGTGGACTCGATCTTCGCCGTGTGGCTCAACGGCACGTCGCTCGGCTGGTCCACCGGTAGCCGCCTCACCACCGAGTTCGACGTCGGCCCGCTGCTGCAGCCGGGACGCAACGTGCTGGCCGTACGCGCGCACCAGTGGTCAGCGGCGAGCTACCTCGAGGACCAGGACATGTGGTGGCTGTCCGGGATCTTCCGGTCGGTCACGCTGCTGGCCCGCCCGGTCGGTGGCCTCGACGACGTGTTCATCCACGCCGGCTTTGACCACACCACCGGCACCGGCCGGCTACGGGTGGAGACGTCGGCCGCAGCGACGATCAGCTGCCCGGAACTGCACCTGTCCGACGCCCCCACGGCAGAAGCCGTCGAGCTGCCCGACGTGCAGGCCTGGACCGCCGAGACCCCGCACCGTTACGAGCTGCGCGTCAGCACCGCCGAGGAGACGGTCACCGTGCCGGTGGGTTTCCGAACGGTGCGCACCGACGACGGCGTGCTCACCGTGAACGGCCGTCCCGTGTACCTGCGTGGGGTCAACCGGCACGAGTGGCATCCCGACCACGGGCGGGTGATGGACGCCGAGACGATGCTGGCCGACGTCGCGCTGATGAAGCGGCACAACGTCAACGCGGTGCGGACCAGCCATTACCCGCCGCATCCCGACTTCCTCGACCTCTGCGACGAGCACGGCCTCTGGGTGATTCTCGAGAACGACATGGAGACCCACGGCTTCGAGCCCAACGGCTGGCGGCGCAACCCGAGCGACGACCCCCAGTGGGCCGATGCCTGCCTCGACCGGATGCGCCGCACGGTGGAGCGCGACAAGAACCACCCGTCGGTGATCATGTGGTCGTTGGGCAATGAGAGCGGTCACGGGCAGAACCTGGCTGCGATGGCGCAGTGGGTCCACGGGCGCGACCCCGACCGTCCGGTGCACTACGAAGGTGACTGGGACAGCAGCTACGTCGACGTCTACAGCCGCATGTACGCCACCCACGAGGAGGTCGACGCGATCGGCCGTTCCGACGAGGCGCCGACCGTGGACGTCGGCGCCGACGCGCACCGGCGCTCGATCCCATTCCTGCAGTGCGAGTACGGCCACGCCATGGGCACCGGCCCCGGCGGGCTGGTGGAGTACGCCGAGCTGTTCGAGAAGTATCCACGGTTGGCCGGCGGCTTCATATGGGAGTGGATCGACCACGGCGTGCGCCAACACACCGCCGATGGCACCGAGTTCTTCGCCTACGGCGGCGACTACGGCGAAGAGCTGCACGACGGCAACTTCATCGCCGACGGACTGCTGTTCCCGGACCGCACGCCGTCCCCGGGCTTGCTCGAGCTGGCCAGGATCATCGCGCCGGTCCGTATCGACGTCACCGGCACCGCGGTGACCGTGCGCAACCTGCGGGACTTCACCGACACGTCCAACCTGCACTTCGAGTGGTCGATCGCCGACGACGGCGCACCGACCGCTTCCGGACCGTTGTCCGTGCCGGTGGTGGCCGCCGGCGAGCAGATGTCGGTCGACCTGCCCGCGCGGCCAGAGCCGGCCAGTGGCCACGGCGAACTGCTGGTCACCGTGCGGGCGGTGCTGGCCGAGGGCACGGCCTGGGCCGAGGCCGGACACGAGGTGGCGTGGGGCCAGGGCCGGCTGGCCGAGGCCGAGGCGCCGCGGGCCCGGATCCAGTCGAAGCCCGACTTCGACGTCGACCCGCGCACCGGGCGGCTGACCCGGCTCGGCGGTCTGTCACTGCTCGGTCCCCGCCTCGATGTGTGGCGGGCGCCTACCGACAACGACCGGGGCGAGCACGGCCCGCAGGTGGCGCCGACCTGGTACTCGCTCGGGCTCAACCGTATGCGGCACCGGACCATCTCGGTCGACCTGGGTGAGTCCCGCGCGCAGGTGCGGACCCGGGTGGCGCCGGCGGCCAGCGACCTCGGCCTTTTTGCCACGTACACGTGGTCGCGGGCCGACGGTGGCGGGCTGCGGCTGCGCCTCGAGGTGGAGCCCGATGGCGACTGGTCGGGCGTGCCGTTGCCGCGGCTGGGTCTGCGGATGGAGCTGCCGGCGACGATCGCCGACGTCGAGTGGTACGGCCTCGGGCCGGGTGAGTCTTACCGTGACGCCCGCGCCGCAGCGCACCTCGGCCGGTTCCGGAAGCCGATCGAAGCCCTTCAGACGCCGTACCTGCGGCCGCAGGAAAACGGCAACCACCTGGACGTGCGGTGGGCCAGTCTCACCGGCGCGGACGGCGGCCTGCGGGTGATCGGCGGGCCGACGTTCGCCCTCACCGTGCGGCGGTGGACGTCGGAGGACCTGGCCGCGGCCCGGCATCCTTACGACTTGCGGGCGCGCGACCGGGTCTACGTCAATGTCGACGTTGCCCAGACTGGGGTCGGCACGGCGGCGTGCGGACCGGGGCCGCTACCCCAGCACATCCTGTGGGCGGAGCCGACGACGTTCGAGGTGACGTTCTTCCCGGTGTCGGCTCACGGCTGACGCGCAGTCCGACCGCCGCGTCCGTGCGAACATGCTCGTGTCCGAGGCGGGCCAGCCTCGAAACCAGCCCGGTTGATCCTGTCGAGAAGCGCTGACCGGCTCCGCTCACCAGGTGAAGGGCCGCGACCGGCACGGCCCACGACACCAGGAGACATCATGCCGAAGTACCTGCTCCTCAAGCACTACCGCGGCGGCCCCGAAGCGCACCGCCCCGTACCTTCGATGGACCAGTGGGCTCCCGAGGACGTGGAGGCGCACATGGCCTTCCTCAGGCACGTCAGCGAGCTGTTGCAGGAAAACGGCGAGTTCGTCGATGCGCAGGCGCTCACGCCGGCGCGCACCTGGGTGCGCTACGGCGGCCCGGATGCCGCGCCGGTCACGACCGACGGCCCGCACCCAGAGATCAGCGACCTCGTGGCCGGCTGGTACATGATCGACGTCGAGTCGCACGCGCGCGCGGTGGAGCTGGCCGCGTACGTCTCCTCCGAGCCCGGCCCGGGCGGAGAGCCGCTGTACGAGTGGATCGACGTCCGCGAGGTCATGTCCGACGCGCCCTCGCAGAACTGAACCGGCGTGGTGGACCAGCTTCTGGGACACCTGGACGAGGGCGGGTTACGCTCCCTGGTCCCTCGGGTGTTGGCGAACCTCGTCCGGCGGGGCGAGGACTTCGACTCCGCCGAGGACGCGCTGCAGGAGGCGCTGCTGGAAGCGCTGCGGGTGTGGCCCGGCCATCCGCCCCGCGACCCGCGAGCGTGGCTGACCACGGTCGCAGCTCGGCGGCTGATCGACGCCCGCCGCAGCGAGGCCGCCCGAGACCGCCGAGAGAAAGCCACCTTCGCCGAGCCGCGGCCCGGGACCACCGAGGAGGGTGACGACGCCCTGTTCCTGCTCTTCTGCTGTTGCTCCCCCGACCTTGCGCCCGCTGCCCAGGTCGCGCTGACCCTGCGCGCGGTCGGCGGCCTCACGACCCGCGAGATTGCCGACGCGTTCTACATACCGGAGGCGGCGATGGCGCAGCGGATCAGCCGGGCCAAGCGCGCCCTGCAGGGACGCTCCCTGAATCAGCCCGGCGACCTCGCCGTCGTGCTTCGGGTGCTCTACCTCGTCTACACCGCCGGCCACGCGGGCCGGGTGGATCTGGCCGGCGAGGCGATCCGGCTCGCCCGCCAACTAACCCTCGCCACCGCCGAGCCGGAGGCCCGCGGGCTGCTCGCCCTGATGCTGCTCAATCATGCCCGCCTTCCGGCGCGGCTGGACCCCGATGGCCGGATCATCTCCCTCGACCGACAGGACCGCGGCCGGTGGAACACCCAGGAGATCGCCGACGGTGTGCGCGTCCTGCAGTCGGCGCTGGCCGATCAGCGTCCGGGCCGCTACCAGATCGAGGCCGCCATCGCCGCCGTGCACGACGACGCCGCGAGCGCCGAAGAAACCGACTGGCCGCAGATCCTCGCGTGGTACGACGACCTGGTCGCTCTCACCGACGACCCGGTGCGCAAGGACCCCGCGGGAGTGCTCGGACGCGCGGTCGCGGTCGGTCACGTCCTGGGCGCCACCGCCGGGCTGGACGAGACAGATCGGCTGCGCGAAGTCATCGGCGAGCGGCACCGCTGGCACGCCGTCCGCGGTCACCTCTACGAACTCAGCGGCGACCTCCCTGCCGCCGCCGGCGCGTACGCCGAGGCCGCCCGTCGGGCCACCGACGTCGTCGAGCGCGACCACTTGATTCGCCAGGCCGCCCGGGCGCGGGCCGCCACGCCCGCGGTCGGATAAATCGTCGCGGGGAAGCGAGGCCGCGGTCCGGCGCGGGGACAGCCTCAGTCGGCGAAAGGGTGCCGGCCTCCGTAGGGTCGGGCCGGTGATGACCGACCCGGATCCCTCGCCGCCGGACACCAAGGACTGGACCTGGGTGCTCGGCGCGCCGTGCCCGGCGTGCGGCTTCGACGCGGCTGCGGTAGCGGCGCCGCAGGTGGCCACTCTGGTCGAGGACTCGGCTACCCGGCTGGCCGGTGCGCTGGCTCGTCCGGACGCCGCCCGGCGACCGGCGCCGCAGGTGTGGTCGGCCCTGGAGTACGGCTGCCACGTCCGTGACGTGTGCCGGATGATGGACAGGCGGCTGCGGCTGATGCTCACCGATGACAACCCGGAGTTCGCCAACTGGGATCAAGACCGGACCGCGGTCGAGGACCGCTACTGGAGCCAGGATCCGGCCGTGGTCGCCGCCGAGCTGCTCGTCGCTGCGGCTGACGCCGCCACCACCCTGCGCGGCGTGGCCGGGGACGAGTGGAGTCGGCCCGGGCGCCGAAGCAACGGCTCGGTGTTCACCGTGGACTCCCTGGCCCGCTACTTCGCCCACGACGTCGTGCACCACGCCGCCGACGTCGGCGCCTGAGTCACGTCGATGCCGCCGGGGACGGCGCAGGCCGCAGGCCAACAAGAACCTGACGAAGCCGGCGGTCCGCAACCCCTTCGCCCCGTCGGTGACCACGGCGGCCAGTCGCGGCGCCGTACCGGCCAAGGGCGCCGTGTCGACCAGCCTCGGCGACGCCACCCTGCCACCGCCTGCGAGCGATCCGACGACAGCGTCTACGACTACACCTTCGTAAACAACACGCCCTACACCTGGACCCTCGACGGGGCCGGCTCGCACACGTGGTTGATGAACTAGCGGCACTGGAAGCAGCCGGCGTCCAACCCCGACGGCTCGCCGTGCTGGTTCGGCGTACCTCCCAACCGCGACATCGTCCAACCCGGCCAGCGGGTGACGTGAAGCTTCGCCACCGAAGGCATCGACACGCGGTCAAGTGGAGCTGCACCGACTTCAACAACAAGCTGCACTCGCTGCCGGGTGACGCCGGCTACGACGGTTCCAACGCGGTCGACTAAGTCTCGGCGCACGACTACTACGAACCCCGCGACCTCGATCAGAACACTGGCACCCACGGCCACTGGATGCCCGGAGCTCCCCGGGTACTGCAGCTGGTCACCGACCCACAGGAGATCGGCCTGGACGGCTCCGCCAACCCGCGGGCCTACGAAGGGGCGGACCCAATGGGCCCGCCCCTTCGTGGTTTCCGGTCTTGCCGGACATCCCATCCGCTGCCCGCGTGCGGGCGGCCGGATCAGAAGTCCATGTCACCGCCGGGCATGCCGCCGCCGGCCGGGGCCGGGTTCTTCTCCGGCTTCTCCGCCACGACGGCCTCGGTGGTGAGGAACAGCGCGGCGATCGACGCGGCGTTCTGCAGCGCCGAGCGGACAACCTTGGCCGGGTCGGGGATACCCGCGGCCAGCATGTCGACGTACTCGCCGGTGGCAGCGTTGAGGCCGTGTCCGATCTCCAGGCCGCGCACCTTCTCCGACACCACGCCACCTTCGAGACCAGCGTTGATCGCGATCTGCTTGAGCGGAGCCTCGAGCGCGATGCGCACGATGTTGGCGCCGGTGGCCTCGTCGCCGGTCAGGTCCAGCTTGTCGAAGGCGGTGCGTCCGGCTTGGGCCAGCGCGACGCCGCCACCGGCCAGGATGCCCTCCTCGACTGCGGCCTTGGCGTTGCGGACCGCGTCCTCGATGCGGTGCTTGCGCTCCTTGAGCTCGACCTCGGTGGCCGCGCCGACCTTGATGACGGCAACGCCACCGGCCAGCTTGGCCAACCGCTCCTGCAGCTTCTCGCGGTCGTAGTCCGAGTCGGAGTTCTCGATCTCGGCGCGGATCTGGTTGACGCGACCCTGAATCTGGTCGGCGTCACCGGCACCCTCGACGATCGTGGTCTCGTCCTTGGTGACCGACACCTTGCGGGCCCGGCCGAGCAGCTCCACGCCGGCGTTCTCCAGCTTGAGACCGACGGTCTCGCTGATGACCTGCGCGCCGGTCAGGATCGCGATGTCCTGCAGCATGGCCTTGCGGCGGTCGCCGAAGCCCGGAGCCTTGACGGCAACCGACTTGAACGTGCCGCGAACCTTGTTGACGACCAGGGTGGCCAGGGCCTCGCCCTCGACGTCCTCGGAGATGATGGCCAGCGGCTTGCCCGACTGCATGACCTTCTCGAGCAGCGGGAGCAGGTCCTTCACGTTCGAGATCTTCGACTCGACGATCAGGATGTACGGGTCATCGAGCACGGCTTCCATGCGCTCGGCGTCGGTCCAGAAGTACGGGCTGATGTAGCCCTTGTCGAAGCGCATGCCCTCGGTGAGCTCGAGCTCGAGGCC
>JBDUAD010000084.1:0-11408 GCA_040004775.1 bacterium
CGGTGCCCGGGCGGGGCAGGGCGTTAGCGTCGTCGCCGGCCAGGAGGTCCTGGTCGGCCGGGCGCCCGATCGGCCGGTCGTACACCGGCCCCTGCAGGGCCAGCGTGCGGGGCGGGACGTCGACGATGGTCTCGCCGTGCCAGCGCATGACCAGGCGGCCGGAGTCGGTGACCGTACCGATCACCGTGGCCGTGACGTCCCACTTGGCACAGATGGCCAGGAAGGCGTCGAGGTCGTCCGGGCTGACCACGGCCATCATGCGTTCCTGCGACTCGCTCATCAGGATCTCTTCGGGCACGAGCGACTCGTCGCGCAAGGGAACGAGGTCGAGGTCGACGTCCATGCCACCGGTGCCGGCCGCAGCCAATTCCGTGGTCGCGCAGGTGATTCCGGCCGCGCCGAGGTCCTGGATTCCGGTGACGAGGTCGGCGGCGAAGATCTCCAGGCAGCACTCGATCAGCACCTTCTCGGCGAACGGGTCACCGACCTGCACCGCCGGCCGCTTGGTCGGGCGCCGGCGTTGTCGCTTGCTCGACTCCGCGGTCGGGTCCGCTCCTCGCGCGCTGGCGCTCGCTGCGACGCTCTGCTCCGTGTGGTCGTCGGCGTCGAAGGTCGTCGACGCCAGCACCGACGCGCCGCCGATGCCGTCGCCGCCGGTTCGAGCGCCGAAGAGCACGACCAGATTGCCCGGGCCGTCGGCCTTGGCCAGCTTGATCGCGTCGGTGCGCATCACGCCGACACAGAGCGCGTTGATCAGCGGGTTGCCCAGGTAGCTCTCGTCGAAGGACAGCTCGCCGCCGATGTTGGGCAGGCCGAGGCAGTTGCCGTAGCCGCCGATGCCGGCCACTGCGCCGGGCAGGACGCGTGCGGTGTCGGGGGCGTCGGCCGGGCCGAAGCGCAGCGCGTCCATTACCGCGACGGGACGCGCGCCCATGGTGAGGATGTCGCGCACGATGCCCCCGACCCCGGTCGCGGCGCCCTGGTAGGGCTCCACGTAGCTCGGGTGGTTGTGCGACTCGATCTTGAACGTCACGGCCCAGCCCTCGCCGACGTCCACCACGCCGGCGTTCTCGCCCATGCCGACCAACAGCGCATCGGTCGGCGGCGCCTTCTCGCCGAACTGGCGCAGGTGAACCTTGGACGACTTGTAGGAGCAGTGCTCGCTCCACATCACCGAGTACATGGCCAGCTCCGAGCTGGTCGGGCGCCGGCCCAGCACGTCACCGATGCGGACGTACTCGTCGTCCTTGAGGCCCAGCTCGGCGAACGGCTGGATGGTGCCGGGTGAGCTCTCGGCCGCGGTCACGGTGTCGACCGGACGTCGATCGCCGTTGCCGGTTGAGTCTCGGCCGGCGGTCCGATCCTGAGGCGTGGCCGGCGAGTGGGTCTGTTCGGCGGTGGTCGGCTTGGCGGTGGTCGGCTTGGCGGTGGTCGGCCCGGCGGTGGTCGGCTCGGCGGTGGTCGGCCCGGCGGTGGTCACGCGGCGACCAGTCGCTCGAGCACCGAGATGAAGAAGGCCAGCCCGTCGGTGCTCGGCCCGGTGAGATCCTCGACCGCGTGTTCCGGGTGCGGCATCAGCCCGACGACGTTGCCCGCCGCGTTGGCCACCCCGGCGATGTCGCGATAGGAGCCGTTCGGGTTGCCGTCGAGGTAGCGCGCCACTACGCGGCCGGTCGCTTCGAGCTCGTCGAGCGTGCGCGCGTCCGCCACGTAACCACCCTCGCCGTTCTTCAGCGGAACCACGATCTCCTGGCCTTCCCTGTACCCGGACGTCCACACCGTCGCGGTGCTGTCGATGCGCAGGCGCTGGTCACGGCACACGAACGTGCGGTGGTCGTTACGGATGAGCGCGCCGGGCAGCAGGTGCGACTCGCACAGCACCTGGAAGCCGTTGCAGATGCCGAGCACCGGCAGGCCGTCCGTGGCGCCCGCGACGACGCTCTGCATGACCGGCGCGAACCGCGCGATTGCGCCACACCGCAGGTAGTCGCCGTAGGAGAAGCCGCCGGGAAGGATGACCGCGTCGACGCCGTGCAGATCGGCATCGGCGTGCCAGAGAACCACGGCCTCCGCGCCGGCGATGCGCACCGCGCGCTGGGCGTCGCGATCGTCGAGGCTGCCCGGAAAGGTCACGACTCCCACGCGCGCCGGCACGGTGCCAGGTTACCGGCCGGGACGCGCGGCTCCGGGCGACTCTGCTACGCCTGGGCGATGCCGTTCCGGGACGCCGGGCGGTGCTCGACCAGGCCGACCAGGTTGCCCTCGCTGTCGCGGAGGAAGGCGTGCCACTCCTGGCTACCGGCCGGGCCGAGGGCGTCGTTCTCATGGGTGAAGATCAGATGCGGCTCGCTGAGGATTTCGACGGCACGGTTTCTCAGCCGGTCGACCGTCGCCGCCACGTCGTCCACACCGAGGTACAGCGTGGCCGACGGCGCACCCGCCTCCAGCAGCAACCGGACGTTGCCGAGCCGGAAGAAGATCAGGCCCGGGGGCTCGTACCGGGCCAGCGGTTCGGCTCCCAGCAGATCGGTGTAGAACGCGGCCGCGCGATCGAGGTCGTCGGCGCGCTGGGCGACTTGGACCAGGTCCATGCGGAAACCCTAGGACGGCTGGGCCCGCTGGCCGCCAACAAGCCGGAACCTGGCCGGAGACCTCGTCAAGCGCCCGGCGGGGCCTGGCGCTCGGTCTGGGCTCGCAACTCGGCTACGTCGTTTACTACGGCGACGGCGACCGCCACGGAATTTGCCAGTCAGCCGTCCGTTCTCCTCACCGTTTTTCGTCGGACCCTTCCACTACGGTCTGCATATGATCGAACACATGGTCGAAGTTGCGGACTCTGTCGCGGCGACCGTTGTCGAGCGCCTGTCGTCGGCGGTGGATAACCTGCACGCGCTCGACCTTTCGCGCCTGAGCCGCGACGAGCTGCTGGATCTGGCGCGCGCGCTCGAACGGCAGAGGCGACGGCTGCCGGTCGTCGACCACGCGCTGGTGGGTGAGTTCGACCGGCGAGGGACGGCCGGCGACTTCGGTGCACGCTCGACGGCAGCGCTGCTCGTCGGGCTGTTGGGAATCGATCCGAGCGAGGCGACGGGGCGCGTACGGGCCGCAGCTGACCTCGGACCACGGGTCACCGTGGGCGGGGCGCCGCAGCCGGCGCTGTTCCCGATCCTCGCTGCCGCCCAGCGCGAGGGCGTCATCTCGGCTGCTGCCGCCCGAGTGATCATGGCGACCGTGGATGCCCTTCCGGAGTCGGTCCAGGACGAGCACGCCGACGCGGTCGAGTCGTTCCTGACCGACCAGGCAGGCCATCTGGATCCGCGGCAGCTGGCCGGTGTGGCCCGCCGAGTACGCGACATGCTCGACCCCGACGGCACTTTGGCCACGGACGATGACCACGCGCGACGCCGGGACCTCACTCTGCGCCCGCATCGTGACGGCAGTGCCGACCTCAGCGGGTATCTCGACCCGGCGTGCGCGGCGGTGTGGCAGACGGTCCTTGACAGCCTAAGTCGGCCGATGCCGGCCGAGGAGGGCGCAATCGACTCACGGACTGCAGGTCAACGCCGCCACGACGGCCTGCATGATGCCGGCATGCGGTTGCTGCGCTCGGACCGCTTGCCGGAATCGGGTGGATGCCCGGTCACCGTGCTGCTGACCGTCGACCAGCGGGAACTGGGCGAGCACCAAGCGACGGCGGGCGACGGCCCTCGCCGGTCAACCGGATGGCTGGCACGGTCGGCGCACGGCGGGTTGCTGAGCCGCTCCGCGTTTCTACGACTGGCCGGTGAGGCTCGGCTGGTCCCCGTCGCGCTGGACGGCAACGGTGCGGCAACTGCGTCCGGCGACCAACCCCGACTGGCTACTGGAGCGCAACGTCGTGTCCTGGCGGCCCGTGACGGTGGCTGCTCCTTTCCCGGTTGCTCGGTGCCGCCGGCCTGGTGCCAGGCTCACCACGTCGCGGCCTGGCATGAGGGAGGACCCACCACGGTGGCCAACCTGACCTTGCTGTGCGGCCACCATCACCGCAGCTTCGAGGCGGCGGGCTGGACGTGCGATATGCGCGACGGCGTTCCCTGGTGGCGACCGCCCCGGTGGGTGGACCCCGAACAGCGACCGCGGCGCAACGTCGCGCACCACCCGCCGCTGCGCTTCTCGATTCCGTCCGCAGGGACTTCAGATCCAGAATTAGGAGATCCGTCGTCGGGCACGGCGGCCCCCGACGACGGCGTCCACGATGGACCTCACGGTGACCGCGACAGTGGCGCGTGCATCGGCCGCGATCTCGCCGATCCGGGCCATGAATCCGGCCGCGATGTCAACGGTGGCGAGGTTGGCGGCGCGGGCATGGACCGCGGACGCGATCCCGCCGATCGGAGCGATACAGAGGCGGCATGAGGCAGCGCTTGCGAGCCGGGGACGCGGTGGTCGATGCCGCCGTCCGTCGTATTGCCCTCGCGATCGACGCCGAGCCGGGCGCAATCAACCCCGAGTCGGGGGTCACGGACGCCGAGCCGGGGGCGATGGATCCCGAGCCGGGGGCGATGGATCCCGAGCCGGGGGTCACGGACGCCCAGCCGGGAGCGGTGGACGCCGGGCCGGGAAGTATGACTCCCGAGGCGAGGGTGCTAGATCCCGAGCGCGAGGTGCGATCGGATTCGAACCTCAGCGGGCGCGGTAAGGCGGTACCCCTGGACTCGACGCAGCGGACAAGCGGCGATCCTCAGCGGCTGCGCTGCGCGAGTCTGCTCAAGCCGTTGCTCTTCTGGGTCGTGGCGCGGGAGCCCGGCTTTCAGGCGAACCCTCGGCGCTGGCGGGAGCTTGCCGAACCGGCGGTCATGCGCAGCGCCAACGAGCCGACCGTCGAAATCTGGCGCGAAGTCGGCGCCGGGACGTTGCTCGAGAGCCTCAGGAAGTACACGGGCGTGCGGTGGACGGTCGAACCCGGCGGCCGGTCCTTCGGCCGGGTCCTGGTCCGCGCCGACGAGGTGGTCGCGGCCTACGCCGCACTGGTGGTTGCTGCGGCCGGGAGCCCGGTCGCGGGACAGGCAGGTGCCTCGGTCGCCAGGCAGGCGGGCGACCCGGTTGCCCGGCAGGTGCTGCTGTGGATGCAGCGGGTAGGCGACGATCAGAGCTTCGGCGTGCGCTCGGTCGCTGCGCAGGTCACTGCTACACCGGTATCAAGCGTGGCGATCAAGTGCGGCTGGTTCAGCGACGCCGACGAGCTCCACATCCGCACCCACGCCGTGACGATCAGCGGGTGGTCCGGCTCCGCGACCGTCACCCCGCCACGCGACCCCGGTCGTCCCTTCGCGAGGACGGATGCGACCGCCGAAGGAACCGAACGGACGCTGGCCATCACGTGCGTGCTGACTGCGCTGCCGATCTCGGATCCTGACCGAACCGCCTATGCCGCCGCCGACGAGCGCGGCGAGGAATTGCCGATCCACGAGCGGCACGCCGGCGCGATTCTGCGGGACCGCACCCGGACCCTGCTCAGCCAGAAAGGTCCAGCCGAGTGATCGCGCACCCGGACGCTGTTCACAGACCCGGATCCAGCAGGTGATCACGCGGCTCTTGTGGTTGCCACTTCACGCTGAATCTCATGCCATGCTCGGTTGTCGTCAGCTCCGGTGCACTTCGAAGTTCTCGATGACCGGATTGGCCAGCAACGTCTCGGCCAGTTCGTGCACCGTGCCGTCCTCAACCGAGTCTTCGACCTCGAGCTCGAAGTGCTTGCCCTGGCGAACCGCGGTCACGCCCTGTACGCCGAGGCGTCCGAGTGCGGCCAGGATCGCCTGTCCCTGCGGATCGAGGATCTCCGGCTTGAGCACCACGTCGACGACGACCTTGGCCACGCCTTCTCCTCTGCTGGCTGGGGCGCCGAGCCTAACCGCCACCAGCCGCCGGAAGGCGCCGCCGTGAACTGTCCCCTGACAGACCCGCCGGCGACGCCGCGGCCTCCCAGCTCGGCCGCGGTGAGCCTCCCTACGCGTGACCCGCGGTCGGTCGCTCAGAGTTCAGTGATCGGCGGCTGCAGCCAGTCGGCGAAGGACAGTCCGGTGAGCCGCTCGTAGGCCTCGACGTAGCGAGCCCGCGTCGCCGCCACGACGTCGTCCGGCAGTGGCGGTGGGGGCACGTCGCCCGAGCGGTTCCATCCGGCGGCCGGGGACAGCAGCCAGTCGCGCACGTACTGCTTGTCGAAGCTCGGCTGCGGACGCCCGGGTTGCCAGGTATCGGCCGGCCAGAAGCGCGAGGAGTCAGGGGTGAGCACCTCGTCGCCGAGCACCAGCCGGCCGCGCTGGTCGTGGCCGAACTCCAGCTTGGTGTCGGCCAGCAGTACTCCGCGCTGGGCGGCCAGTCCGGCCGCCCGCCGGTAGATGGCGAGGGTCAGGTCGCGCAGTTCGTCGGCGAGCGGCGCGCCGACGTCGGCCGCCACCGCCGCGAAGGAGACGTTCTCGTCGTGCTCGCCGACCGCCGCCTTGGTGGCCGGGGTGAAGATCGGCTCGGGAAGGAGGTCACCGTCGACCAGTCCGGGCGGCAGCGCGACGCCGCAGACCGCGCCGCTGGCCCGGTAATCGAGCAGCCCCGAGCCGGTGAGGTAGCCCCGGGCGACGGCCTCGACCGGCACCATCTGCAGTGGGACGCACACCATGGCCCGGCCTCGCCACCGCGGCGGAATGACCGGATCGTCGATGCTGATGCGGTGGTTGGGCACTACATCGGCCAACTGCCCGAACCACCAGTCGGTCATCGCGGTGAGGATGCGGCCCTTGTCCGGGATCGGCGTGGGCAGCACGTGGTCGAACGCCGAGATGCGGTCGCTGGCCACCAGCAGGATCGCGCCGGTGGGTGTTCGGTACAGGTCGCGGACCTTGCCGCGGTGCAGGTGCTGCAGTCCGCTCCACGCCGTGTCCACGGCTACAGGATCGGCTCGGGACGGTAAGCCGCGGCCTGTGGGTGCGCGGCGAGCAGTGCGTCGATCCGGGCGACGACGTCGGCCACCTGCGCACGGGCGGCGCCGGTGAAGGTGATCGGCTCGGCCACCAGGGCGGCCAGGGCGCCCACGTCCAGACCGAGGCGGGAGTCGGCGGCCAGTCGGCTCAGGAGGTCGTTGGTATCGCTGCCCTTCTCCCGCAGAGCCAGTGCGACGTCCACCGCGTGCCCCTTGATCACCTCGTGTGCGGTCTCGCGGCCGACGCCGGCCCGCACCGCGCCCATCAGCACCTTGGTCGTGGCCAGGAACGGCAGGTAGCGGTCGAGCTCACGGGCGATCACCGCGGGGAACGCGCCGAACTCGTCGAGCACGGTCAACGTCGTCTCGAGCAATCCGTCGACGGCGAAGAAGGAACCGGGTAGCGCGACCCGGCGCACGACGGAGTCGGAGACGTCGCCCTCGTTCCACTGATCGCCGGCCAGCTCGCTGATCATCGACAGGTACCCGCGGATCACCACGGCCAGTCCGTTGATCCGTTCGGCCGAGCGGGTGTTCATCTTGTGCGGCATGGCGCTGGAGCCGACCTGGCCCGGCCGGAAGCCCTCGGTGACCAGCTCCTGGCCGGCCATCAGCCGGATGGTCGTGGCCAGGTTCGACGGCGCGGCGCTCACCTGCACCAGAGCGCTGAGGACGTCGAAGTCGAGCGAGCGCGGATAGACCTGCCCGACGCTGGTCAACGTGCGGGCGAAGCCCAGATGGCCGGCCACCGCCTGCTCCAGAGCGGCCAGCCGCTCGGCATCCCCATCCAGCAGGTCGAGCATGTCCTGCGCCGTGCCGACCGGACCCTTGATGCCGCGCAACGGATAGCGCCCGCGCACATCGTCCAGCCGTTCGGAAGCGACCAGCAGTTCCTCGGCCACGGTGGCGAACCGCTTGCCGAGCGTCGTCGCCTGCGCCGCGACGTTGTGCGAGCGCCCGGCCATCACCAGCGCGCTGTGCTCGGTGGCCAGTCCGCCGAGGCGGCCGAGCACGGCCACCACCTTGTCGGCCACCAGGCCCATCGCCGAGCGGATCTGCAGCTGCTCGACGTTCTCCGTGAGGTCGCGACTGGTCATGCCCTTGTGGATCTCCTGGTGCCCGGCCAACGCGGCGAACTCCTCGATGCGCGCCTTGACGTCGTGGCGGGTGACCCGCTCGCGGGCGGCGATCGAGTCGAGGTCGACCGCGTCGACGCCACGGTCGAGCACCGCTTGATAGGCGTCGATGGCTTCTGACGGCACGTCGACGCCCAGCCTCGCCTGCGCGCGCAGGACGGCCAGCCACAGCCACCGCTCGAGCACGACCTTGTTCTCGGCCGACCACAGCGCCCGCATGGGGCTCGACGCGTAGCGGCTGGCCAGGACGTCGGCGATCACGGGCACGCGTCCATTGTCCCCGACCGCGGGCGGATCGCGGGTCGCGTCCCCGCCGAGCGGTCGACGCGGGAAGCGGCGGTTCTCGCCCGTGGTCGCCGCTGGACGAGGGTGGCGGTGGTTGCCCTGACCGAGGTTCTGGGGCGCCTCAGCCGTCGAGGGTGACCCGCCGGTCGGCCAGCAGCGCGGCCAGTGCCCGGTGCGGCACGGCCACGCCGGGGGGAACCTGGGCCACCAGGCCGACGGTGCATCCGGAGGCCGTGACCCGCAGGCCCGACACCAGTACCGGTCCTCGCCCGGTCATCGGCGCCAGCGGACGGGACACCGCCCGGCCGGCGGCTGCGGCGGACGAGCTCGGCCCGGTCGTGTCCGATCGCCCGTCGCAGCGAGCTTGGACGATCACCTGGACTCCGTCCGGGGTTGCCGCGGCGACGTACTGAAAACTGCGCAGCGGACCGATGCCGAGCGCATAGCTGCCCGCCACGTCCGCGCTGGGCAGGGCCGCGGTGAGGGCTCGCAGTGCCTGCGAGTCGGCGTCGAACTCCTCGCAGTCCGACAGGTACGGGCAGTCGCCGGCCACCGACGAAACCGAACCGAGCGGCAGGCGGTGCACGGAAACGCTGACCTGCGCCGGGGCAGTGCGGACGTGCAGGGCGACGAGGCCCGACGCGAGCACCATCAGGGCCCCGGCGAGCAGGGCCAGCACCATCCGATGGCCACGAATCACCGCGGTCAGACCGGACCAGTGCAGATCAGACCGGCCCCGGGTCGCCGTCATCGCCGCACCTCGATGTCCGGGTCGAGCCCGAGCTGCACCAACACCCGGTCGTCCACAAATGCGGCATCGGCCGTGCGGACCACGAGGGTGGCGTGGAGGGTGGTCGAGCAGCCGGGGTCGGACCCGCCCTGCCAGCTCATCTCCACGCGCGTCATCCGGTCGGACTCGAAGGAGCGCCGCGTGAGGAAGGTGGCCGACGGGGCGACGTCCACCTCCGACGCGGTGCAGGCCGAGGCCATCCGTATGAGCATCGATGTCCTCGGCGAACGAGCGAGGAACTGGCGCCGATAGACCCGCCCGGTGTCGCGGTCGTAGGTCTCGAAGGCCGAGACGACGCCGAGGTCCGGCCGAACCGCGTGCAGCGCCGACCGCAGACCGGCCGGGTCGCGCACCGCGCAGCTGCGGGCCGCCGGGCAGCCCAGCGCGTCCGGCGGACCATCGGGGGCAGCGTCGGTGACGACGATCGTGCGCAGCCGTTCGGGATGGCTGGCGCGGGCCGCGAGGACGCCGACCCCAGCCGCGACGACGGCTACCACCGCCGTTGCCGTGGCGACGACTCGGGCGAATCGGTCCGCACGACGCCACCACGGCCACCGCTGCAGGGCAGCCGCCGTCAACGTCGGTGGCCGCTCGGAGCCGACCGGGTCACCGAAGCCCGGCGAGCCTGGAGCGGCCGGCGTCCGCACCGGGTCGACAAGCTCGACCAGCAACTCGCGGTCGTCGCGCTCGTCGGCCGGCGCTCGAGGCTGGGCGACACGGACCACACATCGATGATCCTCCGGTAAGCGCACGTGCGGCCAATTACTGACACCGCTAGAACTCGGGACCGCGTGGCGGACCGTGCGGCCGATTCCTCCGCCGACCGGCCACACGAGTGTCCGCGATCAGGCGGCCAGTCCATCGGCCCATTACCCGCACAGGTGTGCGGGCGCCGAGCCTGGACGGCTCTCAGCCGAGCTGCAGCGACGACGCAGACGCCAGGGCGGTGGCCGCCGCCTCCGGCAACGACGTTCCGGCCGGACCCTCGACCACGACGGCCACACTGCACCCGCCGGCATCGCCGGGAACGACGACGAGCAGCTGCCGACGGCCGCCACGGTCGCTCGACGTGCGGGTCGAGGCCGCAACCGGCGATCCGCCGGGCACGCAGCGGGCCTGCAAAGTGATCACCAGGCCGCTCGGCGTGTCGGCCCGGACCGTCTCTCGCACCGTTTCGCCGGTGGTGCCGAGGATGGTGCGCCAACCGTCCCGCAGACGCGCACCGGGGAAGTCTTGCCGCACCAGCGCCACCGTGGACGGTTGGGCCGGGCCGAGAAAGCACTCGATGCCGTCGGGGCAGTCGAGCGCACGCTGCGGTGGAGTCGACACAGCCACGGTGACCGGCACGGTCTGCACCTGGTTCCTCGGCCGACCGGACCACAGCAGCGTGCCGGCGACCAGCACGGCCACCGCCACCGCGACGGCCGCGGCAAGCGGCCACCGGGCCGACGGTCGGACCCCAGCGCTGACTGCTGACCGGTCCGTCTTTGGCCCCTCCACGGGAGGCTCCATCGCGCTCACAAGTGCGCCCGCAGCGGCGGGCCCGCAGCCAGCCGCGGCAACGCGTGCCGAATCCGGTCGACCGTGGCCGTCGGAATGTGGTCCGGGCCGCTGAACTGGACCAAAGTGCTGCACTGTCGGTCGTGGAGCACGCGGTAGGTGAGCTCGAGGAAGGCCGTTCCGGTGGCCGGGTCGACGTTGTGCAGCTCGGTCGGGCCGGCGCCGCGGCCGGGCTGGGCGTCGGGCCGGCATTGGGACACGACCCGCAATACTCCGGCGGGACCGTTCGTGATCAGTACAAGCTCACGGCGGTACACCGAGGTTCCGGACGCGTCCGCGGTGTCGGTGGCCGCGATCACCCGCGCCACCCGGAACGGAACCACGCCCGGAAGCGTGAAGCCGGCCATCTCGTTGACCAGGCACGTACGACCGGCCGGGCACCCGAGCGCGTCCGCCCCCTGAGGCACCCGCGTCTCGATGCGCCGGGTGACCTCGACCACGTGCGGGGTGTTGACGACGCGAGCGACACCGAGGGCGAGACCGACGGCGGTGAGCGCGGCGCACGCGGTTACCGTCGCGCGTCCGCGCGGACCGATCGCCTGCCACCAGCGCCAGCGGGCCAACACCATGGCCAGCCGAGCGGGTGGGCCGACCTCCAGTCGATCAGCACTGGCTGCATCCGAGCGGTCGGGCGAGTCACCTCCGCCCGAGTCACCTCCGCCCGAATCGCGTCCGCCCGAATCGC
>JBDUAD010000085.1:0-11268 GCA_040004775.1 bacterium
GAGCCGCACATCCAGCCGCTCACGGTCGTCGACGCGCAACCGCCTCGCTTGTTCTCGTTCCGGTGGGTCTACGACGGGGCCGCCGTGGCCACCTCAACGAACTCGCTGCTGGTGACCTTCGAGCTGGTCCCCTCAGGCGCGGGCACGGTGATCCGGGTTACGGAGACCGGCTTCCGGGAGAAAGGCTGGGAGATCGCGGTTCTCGAGGCGGCGTACGCCGAGCACGTGAAGGGCTGGGACCTCTTCGTGCCCAGCCTCGGCGACTACATCTTCCGGCTGGTGTCGACGCCATGAGCGTCGCCGTCGACGACCACCTCTGGTCGGCGATCGGGGACCCGACCCGACGCCGGATGCTCGACTTCCTGCTCACCGAGGGCGCCGGCACGGCCACCACGCTCAGCCAGCGATTGCCGGTCACCCGTCAGGCCGTCTCGAAGCACCTGGTCGTCCTAGACCGCGTGGGCCTGGTTCACGCTACGTCCGCCGGACGCGAGCGGCGCTACCAGGTCGACGAGGCCCAGCTCGCCCTTGCCTCCGCCCAGCTGGCCGACGTCGGCGCGACCTGGGACGCCCGACTACGGCGGATCAAGCGGATCGCCGAGGCGATCCAGCGCAGCCAACAGAAGTGACCCGTTCCAACAACGACTACGCGAGAAGAGGAATCGAGATGGTGGACATCCTCCACAGGGTCGGGATGAAGGCGGCGTCGCCGGACGACGTGTACGCGGCCCTGACCACGCTCGAAGGCCTGTCGGGCTGGTGGGCGACGGACACGAAGGGCCAGACCGATGTCGGTGGGATCCTGGAGTTCCGGTTCGAGCCCGGCGGCATCGACATGAAGGTGCTCGAGTCGAATCCCGCCGAGAGCGTGCTCTGGGAAGTCACCGACGGGCCGGCCGAGTGGATCGGTACGACGGTGCGGTGGGACCTCAAGCAGGAGGGCGACTACACGATCGTCCTGTTCGCCCACGAGGGTTGGAAGGAGCCGGTCGAGTTCATGCATCACTGCAGCACCAAGTGGGCAACGTTCCTGCTGAGCCTCAAGCAGCTCGTCGAGACGGGTACCGGCGCACCCGAGCCGTACGACCTCAAGATCTCCAACTGGCACTGATGGCGTCGAACCCGATAGCGCTATCAGGCTCCGAGTGAAGGGCTGATCGAGGCCGGCAGCCGACCACTGATCTTCGCTCCTCGTGGCGTCAGCGGCTTTGATCCACTACAACTTGGCGGTGACTTTTTGCCGAGCCGGACCTCGCGCCCGGCTCCAGCGGCGCACGCGGTCCGTTGTGCTCCTCCTGGTCGGGGGACTGGTGGTGGCCGGCGGGCTCGGCCTGGCCGTCGCCGTGCGCTCCTCCGGCCCCGACACCGGTGGCCGGGCGGTCGCCGAGACCACGTCCGCGCCCGCTTCGGCGACGACCCCGGGTTCCGTTGCGTCGACGTCCCCGGGGTCGGCGTCTCCATCCCTGACCGGCTCGACGTCCTCGTCGCCTCGACCCGCTCGTCCGCCGCTACTCACGCCCGACGGCCACTGGTGGGGGGTGGACTCCTCCGGACCGATTACCTCGGCCGCGCTGGCCAACGTGCAGGGCTGGTACCGCGGGGCCACCCCGCAATTCTGGGGCCGCTACGTCAGCGGCGACTACGGGGTCAGCAGGGCCGAGCTGGCCTTTGCCCGCTCGCGGGGCATCTACGTGTACCTCATCGTCAATGACCAAAACTGCTCGCAGTGTGACGGGATCGACATCTGCGGCCACGACCTGACCGCCGCCCAGGCCCGAGCCGATGCCCGCGAGGCGATTCGCGCGGCTGAGCAGGTCGGCGTGGGCCGCGGTGCGGTGCTCTACAAGGACATCGAGCAGATCTCCTCGTGCCGGAAGGAACCCTCGGCGGAGTACCTGCTGGCCTGGTACCACACCCTGCGCGAGACCGACTGGCGCACCGGCTTCTACGGCAACGTCTATCAGCAGAACTACGACTTCCCCCGCGCCTACTGCGCTGCCGTCGCCCGCGACCCGCAGTTCACCGCCGACGTCGTGCTGGACATGAACCAGCCCGAGCCGCGCCTGGGCGCGCCACGCGGGACCACCGGCCCGCACAACGCGCCCCGGTTCAGGCCCACCGTGCCCTCCTGCGCGCCGCGCACCGCCACCAAGATCTGGCAGTACGGCGAATCGATCGATCCCGATAACTACACCGACATCGACCAGGCGGTTCCCGACGCGCCCGGGATGCTGGCGCCGGACGGCGCGATCACCGGAACCTGAGTACGACGCGTCCTGCGGCGAAGATCACGCCAGAGCGGCAGCGGGCCGATCTCGCCGGCTTCGGCGGTCTCGCTAGCGACGGTCCTCCCAGGACGGGAACTGAGCGGCGATCTCCGAGGCACGGACGGAGGACTTGCCGAATTCAGCGGCTACGTGGTGGAGCAGTCCGTCCAGAAAGCTCGTGAGCTGCACCTTCGAGGAGTCCAGGAGGGTGCGGAGGTAGACGGTTTGCCGTTCTACCTCGTCGCGCGTGGCGCTCGTCTGCTCGGTGACTTCCTCGGCGACGCGACGAGCCTCGGCGACCATGTCGCGGGCTTGGCGGGCCGAGTCGTCGTACAGGGTGCGCGCCTCGGACATCACCTTGCCGCTGTATTCGTCGGCCTGACTAACGGTGGCGTCGGCGGTTTGCTGTGCTGTGCTCAGGATGCTGACCGACTGGTTGATAATGTCTTCTTCACTGCGGACCCGGCCGTTCAGGTCGGCGTTGTCCGCCTCGAGCTGGCGGATCCGGTCGGCCAGCTCGGCGTTCTGGCGGGTCACCTCCTCGACCTGGCGGTTGGTGAGTGACACGTAGGTGTCGACCTCTTCCTCGTTGTAGCCCTTGGTCCCGAATCCGGTGGCGTGCCCGAACGAGACGGTCCGAGTGGAGGCGTCAAGCGGGGCGCCGGCGCGTCCGTTGTTTCGCTGGTTGCCGTCTATTCCCGTAGTCATGTGGACTCCTTCCGCGAATTCAGCTCTGGCCGAATTCGTCAAACCGCACTCGTTCTTCCAGTACCCCGCTGGAGACCAGAATTTTTATTGTCGCCTCGACCATCGCTGGTGAACCGCAGACGTAGACGTCGTGTTCGGTCCAGTCGCCGTCGGAGACTGCGACCTCTCCGATGAGCCCTACTCGCCCGTCCCACTCGTCGTCGGAAACCGCACTCACGACGGTCAGCCAATCGTGGCGACGATCCAGCGCCTCCAGCGCGTCCCGGTCATAGACCTCACGGGCGGTGCGAGCACCGAAGTACAGGTGCGTGGGCCGTCGACCGCCATCGGCAGCGACTTGATCGATCAGGGCTTTCATGGGAGCCAGGCCGGTGCTGCCGGCGATGAGCAGTAGCGGCCGGTCGGAGTCCCGATCGAGCGTGAGCCGGCCGACCGGCGGGCCGAGGCGCACCTTCGTCCCGACCTTCGCCCGGGTGACCAGGATGGTCGACACCGGCCCGCCATTGATGAGACGGACGTGAACCTCGAATTCCGTTCCACCTGGTCCGGTGCCCGGCGAATACCAGCGCCACTCCCGCGGCCGTAGGTCGCTCACCTCGAGCGACAACGACTGTCCGGCCTCGTACGGCACCGGCTCGTCGGTGCGGATCCTGACGACCGCGATGTCGATCGTGCGCCGTTCGACGGCGACGATCTCCCCCTCCCAGTACGGCGGACGGCTCTGTGCGTCCTCCTCGGCTGCTGCCTGCATGGTGTCCGAGACGATGCCGTAGGCCGCAGCCCAGTCCTCTTGCAGCTTCGGGGTCCACGCGTCAGCCGAGAAAAACTTCAGGGTCGCGATGAGGGCCGTACCCACCGCGGGATAATGACCGGCGATTGCCCCGAATTTGCGGTGGTCGCGGCCGAGGTCCTGCAGGAATGGAACCAGCTCGTCGACCTTATCGACGTTGGACACGATCTGACCAAGCGCTCCGACCAAGCGGTCACGTTGACGCATCATGCCCGGCGGAAACATGGTCCGGGTGTCTGGGTTACGGACGAAGAGGTAGCTGTAAAAGAAAAGTGCCACGTTGTCGCCGCCGTGCGCGGCGACCGCAGCGAAATTCGATTTCAGGGCATCGGCGTCGAGATCGGCCACGTGAACGTATCCCTACGCGCTCACGATGTCCGACTTGAGCGGCGCCAGCGCGGCGCCGACCTGTCCGATCGCGTCCGAGGAAACACCGAAGCTGCCCAGCGACGCGACCAGATGGCCCACCACCTTGTCGAACTGCGCACCGGTGATGTTCAGTCCGGCGTGCGCTGCTCTCATCTCGCGTCCGGTGTACTGGTTCGGGCCACCAGCAGCCGCCGAGATCATCGCCACCTGGTGCCGACGCAGGGCCGGCAAGTCCACGTTCTCGAACTTCGGGGCCAGATCCGAATCGCCTAAGACGCGCTCGTAGAAGTCTTCGACGACCTTTCGGATGCCGACTTCTTCGCCCAGCGTGCTGTAAAGCGATTCCTGCCCGACCGTCACCGTATGGCTCCTATCCGTCGTAGCCGCCAAAGCCTATAGCAGCCTCACATACATGGGAAGCTCGTCCGCACGGCCGTGGGAATGACGCACGCGTGCGAGAGGGGCTCGCCCGCCTCGGTAACGTCCCTAGCTATGGATTATAGGACCCTGGGCACCAGCGGCTGTGCCGTATCCACCCTCACTCTGGGCACGATGACCTTCGGTGCGGAGACCGACCAGGCCGGCGCCTTCGAGCAACTCGACCGCTTCGTCGAGGTCGGCGGCACGCTGGTCGACACCGCCGACGTCTACACCAGCGGCACCAGCGAAGAAATCATCGGCCGGTGGTGGCACGACCGTCCGGCCGACGTGACCGAGCCCGTGGTGCTGGCTACCAAGGGGCGGTTCCCGACGGACGACTCCCCCAACGGCGCGGGCTTGTCCAACCGGCACCTCACCCGCGCGCTCGACGCGTCACTGCGCCGGCTGCAGGTCGACCACGTGGACCTCTACCAGGTGCACGCCTGGGACCCGTGGACGCCCCTGCCGGAGACGTTGCGCACGCTCGACGGGTTCGTGCGGGCCGGCAAGATCGACTATTACGGGCTGTCCAACTTCACCGGCTGGCAGCTGACCAAGGCGGTGGCTCTGGCTCGCGAGCTCGGTCTCGTGCCGCCGGTGACCCTGCAGCCGCAGTACAACCTCCTCGTCCGCGAGATCGAGTGGGAGATCGTGCCGGCCGCGCTCGATGCCGGTCTGGGCCTGCTGCCGTGGTCACCGCTCGGCGGGGGTTGGCTGTCCGGCAAGTACCGGCGCGACGAGCGACCCAGCGGCGCCACCCGACTCGGGGAGAATCCCGACCGCGGGGTCGAGGCCTACGACCGGCGCAATACCCAGACCCGCACCTGGGACGTCATCGAGGCCGTGCAGGCGGTCGCCGAGGCGCGGGGCGCGTCGATGGCGCAGGTAGCGCTGGCCTGGGTCACCGACCGCCCCACGGTGACCTCCACCATTCTCGGCGCCCGCACCACCGCACAACTCGAGGACAACCTCGGCGCGGCCGGGCTGCACCTGGGCGCCGAGGAAACCGAACGCCTAAATGCGGCCAGCGATCCTGCTCCCGCCGACTATCCGTACGGCGGCCCCGGCGAGGAGCAGCGCAGCCGCACACTGCCCGGCGGGCGCTGACGCCCGATCCCCGCTGGGCTGATCTTTCTGCCACAGCGTCGCGCCGGAGACGCTGGGCCATGACCGTCGACCGGGTTCGGCTCAGGTCACCGCGAGGGTGTCGCCGACGCTCACCGTGCCCGCCCGGGTGACGACCGCGCCGACGGCCAGACAGCCGTCGTAGTCCTGGTGGATGGTGCGCAGGACGTCGAGGTCACGCTCCACGCCGTCGGGCTGCGGTCGGGTGACCATCACGCAGCGCTCGATGCGCTTGCCCACGTCGAGCGCTGCATCGCCGAGCCTGACCTGCGAGCCGACCAGCGCATCCTCGTTCGAGCCGTCGACCAGCACGTTGGCGCGAAACCGGCGCACCGGCCACGCCCCGAGAGTTCCCTGCGACAGCAGGGAGACCGCGGTGCGTCCCGAGTCGTGGAACGCTCCGGGTGAGCCGTCGAAGGGCTCCCAGCGGCTGGTGTTCTCGTGCTCGAAATCCTCGGGGTTCTCGTAGCGCCGCGCGCCGTCCTCGGCGGCCGAGCGCAGCGTCACCCGCCGTCCGAGCCAGTTGGACAAAGCCGCGTCGTCGGCCGCTACCGTGCCGTCGGGCAAGGTGATCCGCACCCCGCCGTCCGGCTCGGCGGCGGCCGAGGCGAACAGCAGCTCGGGGACGCGTCGCGCGGTGAGGCCGAAGCCGGTGTCGAGATCGAAGATGGCATGACGCCGGTCGCCCTCGATGCCCTGCGCAGTCAGTACCGCGGACCGGACCTGCTCGCCCTGCAGCGACTTGACCGGGAACCGCCACAGCTGGCGTACCTGCATTCGGTCACCCTAAACGGGGCCCGCCGGCACAGGTGGATCTTCATCGCGCGTCGCGGGCCGGTGCGGGATGCCCGGGAGAGGGTCAGCGGAAGCGACGCAACCGCAGGCTGTTGGTGACGACGAAGACCGACGACAGCGCCATGGCCCCGCCGGCCACGACGGGGCTCAGCCGTCCGGATGCCGCCACCGGCAGGGCAGCGACGTTGTAGGCGAACGCCCAGAACAGGTTGCCCTTGATGACCGCCAGCGTGCGCCGGGCCAGCCGCACGGCGTCCGGCGCCGCGGCCAGGTCGGCGCGAACGAGGGTCACCTCGGCCGCTTCGATCGCCGCGTCGGTGCCGGTGCCCAGCGCCAGCCCGAGGTCCGCCCGGGCGAGGGCGGCGGCGTCGTTGACCCCATCGCCGACCATGGCCACCGTGCGGCCCTGTCCCTGCAACGCCGTGATCACGTCCGCCTTGCCCTCGGGCAGCACCTCGGCGATCACGTCATCGATGCCGACGTCGGCCGCCACCGCCCGAGCAACCGCAGCGTGGTCGCCGGTGAGAAGGACGGGACGCAGACCGAGCCGGCGTAGCTCGGCCACCGCCCGGGCGCTGGTGGGGCGTACCTCGTCGGCCACCACGATCGCGCCGCGAACCCGACCGGACCAACCGACCAGCACCGCGGTGGCACCGCGGGCCTGCGCGTCGGTCACCGCGTCGGCGACGGCCGGCGGCACGGTGAGGCCGGCGTCAGCCAGAAGCTGCTCGCGGCCCACGACCGCAACCTGCCCGTCGACCGTGCCGACGACGCCCAGCCCGGCCCGGCCGGCGAAGTCGCTGACTCGGGGCAGCGCGCCGAACCGGCCCTGCGCGGTCGCGGCGATCGCTCGTCCGATCGGGTGCTCCGAGGCGTCCTCGAGTGCGCCGGCGATCCGCAGCACAATTGCCGTGTCCTCACCCGGTCCGGCAACGACGTCGACCACGCTCATGTGCCCGCTGGTCACCGTGCCGGTCTTGTCGAGAACCACCGTGTCCACGCGGCGCGTGGACTCGAGCACCTCCGGTCCCTTGAGGAGGATGCCGAGCTGCGCGCCCCGTCCGGTGCCCACCAGCAGCGCGGTCGGTGTGGCCAGACCGAGCGCGCACGGGCAGGCGACGATCAGCACCGCCACCGCCGCGGTGAACGCGAACGCCGGACCTCGCCCGGCGGCCAGCCAGCCCGCGAACGTCGCCACGGCCAGCGCGATCACCACCGGCACGAACACGCCGGACACCCGATCGGCCAGGCGTTGGACCTGGGCCTTGCCGGTCTGGGCGTCGGTCACGAGGCCGGCGATGCGGGCCAGCTCGGTGTCGGCCCCCACTCGGGTGGCCCGTACGACCAGTCGCCCGCCGACGTTGACGGTGGCGCCGGTCACGGCATCGCCCGGGCCCACCTCCACCGGCACCGACTCCCCGGTCAGCACGGCGGCGTCGATGGCCGACGTGCCTTCGACCACGACGCCGTCGGTGGCGATCTTCTCCCCGGGGCGGACCAGGAACCGGTCGCCGACGACCAGCGACCGGACCGGGATGCGCCGCTCGACCGTCGCCGACGCGTTGGTGGGCGCCGCCTCGTGCGCTCCTACCGGGCCGCCGCGATGGGCGGCCGCCGGTTCGGTCGGCACGGCCAACCCGTCGACCAGGAGCGAGGCCTCCCGCGCACCCAGCTGCAGCATCGCCCGCAGCGCCGCGCCGGCTCGCCGCTTGGCGCGGGCTTCGACGTAGCGCCCGGCCAGCACGAAGGTGGTCACCGCTACTGACACCTCGAGGTAGGTCTCGCCCCGGCCGCTGACCAGTGCGTACACCGACCAGGCGTAGGCGGCCACGGTGCCCATTGACACGAGGGTGTCCATCGTCGTCGAACGATGGCGCAGCGCGGTCCAGGCCGCGCGGTGCAACGGCTGCGCGGCCCAGGCGACGACGGGCGTCGCGAGGGTCAGCGCGACCCATCCCGAACCCGGCAAGTGCAGGGCGCCGATCATGCCCAGCGCGACGACGGGTACCGACAGCGCGGCGCTGACGAGGGTGCGCGTGCCCAGGCCGACGGTTCCGTCGTGCCCGGACTCGGTCGCCGGATCGCTCGACGGGTCGGGCGGAGGCGGACGCCGAGCGGTGTAGCCGGCCTTCTCCACGGCGCCGATCAAGTCGTCCGGGGTCAGGGTGGTCGGGTAGGTGACGCGGGCCTTCTCCGTGGCGTAGTTGACCGTGGCGACGACACCGTGCAGGCGGTTGAGCCGCTTCTCGACGCGCGCGGCGCAGGAGGCGCAGGTCATCCCGCCGACCTCGAGCTCGATGGCGTCGGCCGACGTGACGTCGGCTGCCGAGTCCGTGGTCGAGCGGTGCCCGCTCGGCGCGCTCACGAGCGGACCAGGCGGGCGATGGCCTCCGACGCTTCGCGGACCTTGGCGTCGGCCTCCGGGCCGCCCTTGGCCGCAGCCTCGACCACACAGTGGCTCAGGTGTGCCTCGAGCAGCTCCAGCGAGAACGACTGCAGTGCGCGGGTGGCCGCCGAGACCTGGGTGAGGATGTCGATGCAGTACTGGTCCTCGTCGACCATCCGCTGCAGCCCGCGGATCTGGCCCTCGATCCGGCGTAGGCGTTTGCGATGCGCCGCCGTGTTGTCGCTGTACCCCGGCACGCTCAGGCCTCGACCAGCTGGTACCCGGCCTCGCCGACCGCGGCCCGCAGCGCGTCGACCGGCGGCTCCTGGGCGGCGGTGACGGTCACCCTGCCGCCGGCCAGGTCGACGCGGACGCCGTCGACGCCGGGGATGCGGGCCACCTCCTCGGTCACCGAGCGGACGCAGTGTTCGCAGGTCATGCCCTGGACGGTGTACGTAGTGATCGTCACGTTGCCCCAATCGGAATGTGTTGGTCACCATACCCCCGGTGCCTATGCCGACAGTACCTCTAGGGGGTATAACTAATCAATCATGTTGGCCGAACCCGCACACTCCGGTTGGACGTCGGTGCCGTGGCCCGCGGCCCGGCAGGCCACCCTGCACTGCCTGACCGGCTGCGCCATCGGCGAGGTGCTGGGCATGGCGATCGGCAGCAGCTTCGGTCTGGACAACGCCACCACGGTGGTGTTGTCGATCGCGCTGGCCTTCTTCTTCGGCTACGCCTTGACAATGCGCGGCGTTCTGGCCGCCGGCATCGGCGTGCGGCGCGCGATCCGAGTGGCCCTGGCCGCAGACACGGTCTCGATCGCGGTCATGGAACTGGTCGACAACGCCTTCATCGTCGCGGTGCCCGGCGCCCTGGCCGCCGGCCTCACTGACGCGCTCTTCTGGAGTTCGCTCGCGGCCAGCCTCGTCGTCGCCTTCGTGATCACCACGCCGGTGAACCGGTGGATGATGGGGCGTGGCCGCGGCCACGCCGTCGTGCACCAGTTCCACTGAGGCCGCCGCAGCCCCCTGGTTACTCCTGCGTCTGCAGCACCGAGAAGATGTTGCCCGCCGGGTCCTTGAACCAGGCGACCGGTGGGCCACCGGCCCTGGAGATTCCACGCTCGTCGGTGGGGATCTGCTCGTAGCGCTCGAACTGCGCGCCTCGTCCGCGCAGCTCCTCGACCGCCGCGTCGATGTCGGCCACCGGGAAGTTCAGCACCGTGAACGACGCCGGGGTGTGTCCCGGCTTCGGGTACACGAGGACCACCGCTCCGTTGCCCAGGTGCAGGCTCAGCATTCCGTTGTCCTCGGTGACCTCCAGGTCCAGGACGCTGCGGTAGAACTGCGCCGCGGTGGTCGTGTCGTCGACGGAGAACCCGCTGAAGGGTGCTTCGCTGGTTTTCATGGCTGCTCCTCGCAGATTGCACCGACGGGTCGTCCCCGGCGGTGTCCGTAAGGGTTTGACTGGCTGGCGGCGCCGAAGTCATCGCACCAGACTGGACCTGGCCGGCACGAGGATCTCGTGACGTTCCGGCTGTCCGCCGCCACCATCGACTGCACGGAGCCACGCCGGGTGGCCCAGTTCTGGGCCGACCTGCCCGGTGGCGCGCTCAGCGTGCCGTTGCCGGGCTGGCTGCGCCTGACGCTGTCGGACGGTCCCGCGGTGGAGCTCAATTTCGAACCCGTGACCGAGCCGAAGTCGACCAAGGCGCGCCTTCGTCTCGATCTGACGGTGGACGCCGTCGACCCGGCGCTGGAGCGGGACACCGCGGCCCAGGATCGTGCGATCGGGGCCGGGCTAGCCGTCGCCGACGCCGACTGGTTGGCGTGGCGGCCTGATCCGACCAGCCGGAGCCGGGCCCGCTCGGTGGCGGAAACGACGGCGCGACGGGTTCCGGTGGCCGCGGCCAGTCCGAAGTCAGGCATGTCGACGTAGATGACCTCGGCGTCGCCCGGGGTCACCGAGTAGGTCTCGTGGAACACGCCCGCGGCGCCCCGGCTGGCCGCCGCGCGGCGGTTGAACGCCTGCCAGGCCGGCCGGTGCAGGTGCTCGGGCGCGCGGGCATAGGCCTCGAGAGCGTCGAAGTCGCGCCAGTACTGCACGACGCGCAGCACCCGGCCGGAGAAGTAGGAGCGCGCGCCGAGCAAGCCGGTGTCCGGTGCCGCTTTCAGCTCGCGCAGCATCTGCGGCATCGCGGTGAACACCGGCCACCAGTAGCGCACCGAGCGCAGGCGATTAATCCGCATCCCGATGAGGAAGACCACCACCGGCCGGTCGAGTTCGGTGGTGGAACGGCCGGGATGTACCTGCTCGGGCATGGGCGTCAGTATTGCTTGAGAGCACCGTGCACGAGAAGTGACTGTGCACGAGAAGTGACCGGGCACGAGAAGTGACCGGGC
>JBDUAD010000018.1:0-34401 GCA_040004775.1 bacterium
TGCACGACGCGCTGGACCTGTGCCTGTCGTGCAAGGGCTGCGCGTCCGACTGCCCGGCCGGCGTGGACATGGCCACCTACAAGGCCGAGGTCCTGCACCAGACCTACCGCCGCCGGCTGCGCCCGGCCGCGCACTACGCGCTCGGCTGGCTGCCGCGCTGGGCCGGGTTGGCGGCGAGGGCGCCGCGGTTGGTCAACGCTTTGCTGGGCTTCGCCCCGGCCGCGGCCGTGGCCAAGGCGGCCGGCGGCATCGACCGTCGCCGACCGCTGCCGCGCTTCGCCACTCGGACCTTCCGCGACTGGTTCGCCGCCCGCCCGGTGCGCACCGACGGCGACCCGGTGGTGCTGTGGGCCGACACGTTCACCGACCACTTCTCCCCGACGGTGGGCCAGGCCGCGGTGGCCGTGCTCGAGGACGCCGGATTCCGGGTCGAGCTGCCGCCGGGTGCGGCCTGCTGCGGGCTGACCTGGATCTCCACCGGCCAGCTCGACGGTGCGCGTCGCCAGCTGCGGCGAACGCTCGACGTCCTCGGTCCGGTGCTGGTGGCGGGCACGCCGATCGTCGGGCTGGAGCCGTCCTGCACGGCGACCCTTCGCTCGGACGCGGCGGAACTGCTGCCCGACGATCCCCGGGCGGCCGCGCTGGCCTCCTCGCTGCGCACGCTGGCCGAGCTGCTGGCCGAGCGGCCGCAGTGGTCGCCGCCGTCGCTGTCCGATGTCCGGGCGGTGGCCCAGCCGCACTGTCACCACCACGCGGTGATGGGCTGGGGGCCGGACGCAGCGCTGCTCGAACGGGCCGGTGCGCAGGTCGACGCGGTCGGTGGCTGCTGCGGGCTGGCCGGCAACTTCGGGGTCGAGAAGGGCCATTACGACGTGTCGGTCGCGGTGGCCGAGACCGCGCTGCTGCCGGCGCTGCGGGCCGCACCCGAGGACGCGATCGTGCTGGCCGACGGCTTCAGCTGCCGGACGCAGGTCGACCAGCTGGCCGGCGGAGGGGGAGTCCACCTGGCCGAGCTGCTGGCCGCCTACCTGCCGTCCCGATCGAGCGACCGCGAGGAGACCCCGTGACCCGAACCGTGACCGGATTCGTTCCCCCGGCCTATCCCTACGAGCGCCTGGGCGAGCTCATCGCCGCCGCCGAGGCGTTGCCCGGCGGGGCGGTCGACCTGTCCATCGGTACCCCGTGCGACGACGCGCCGCCTGAGGTGGTCGCCGCACTCGGCGCGGGCTCTGCGTACCGCGGCTATCCGCCGTCGATCGGCACACCGGCCCTGCGCCGGGCCGCGGCGGCGTGGATCGAGCGGCGGCTGGGTGCCCAGGTCGATGCCGACACCGAGGTCGCAGCAGTGGTGGGCAGCAAGGAGTTCGTGGCCTCCACGCCGCAGTACCTGCACCTGCGCGCTCCGTCGCGCGACACCGTGCTCTACCCGGCGATCAGCTACCCGACCTACGAAATGGGGGCCACCCTGGCCGGCCTGCGGGCGGTGCCCTACTCCTCATTGGCCGACATCGCGCCCGAGGACGCGGAGCGGGCCCTGTGCGTGTGGGTCAACTCGCCGGGCAATCCGACCGGCGAACTGGCCGACTTGGCGGCAGCCGCCGACTGGGGCCGGGCGCACGCCGTCCCGGTGCTCTCAGACGAGTGCTACGTCGAGTTCACCTATGCCGCTGCGCCGTCGACGATCCTGCGCTCCGGCACCGAGGGAGTGCTGGCCGTGCACTCGCTGTCCAAGCGCGACAACTTCGCCGGCGCCCGCATCGGCTTCTACGCCGGTGACGCCGAGCTGGTCCACTACCTGCGCGAGGTGCGCAAGCACGCCGGGCTCATGCCGCCCGGGCCGGTGCAGGCCGCGGCCGTGGTGGCGCTCGGCGAGGATTCCCACGTCGAAGCGCAGAAGGAGCGCTACCTGCGCCGGATGCGGCGGCTGATCGACATCCTCGCCGCCCTGGACATCGAGGCCACGCTGCCGGCCGGAGCGTTCTACCTGTGGGTGCCGGCGCCGGACGGTGACGCCTGGGCGGCGGCCCGCCGGTTGGCGGCGACCGCGGGGATCGTCAGTTCACCCGGCGAGTTCTACGGGCCGACGTCGGCCGGCTACCTGCGTCTGGCCGTCGTCCAGCCCGACGACCGTCTCGAGCTGGCCGCCACCCGCGTCGGTCTGTAGGCGCCGGTCCCGGTACGCCGTGCCGAAGTTGGACGCCCGAACGGCCACCCGGTGAGATGGACGGGTGCCGGCCGACCACGCCACCCGTCCATCCCTGTACGAGCACGCCGGCGGCGAGGCCGCCATCCATCGCCTCGAGGAGATTTCTCACGGCTGAGTCCTTCGGGGGACCCGACCGATTCTCGCGCCAGCTGGGCTTCGGTCACCACGGACCGTTCCGCGAGGCGGTCCGCTCACTTAGACGAACTCGACGCCCTGGGCCAGGGGCAGCTCGGTCGAGTAGTTCACCGTGTTGGTGGTCCGGCGCATGTAGGCCTTCCAGGCGTCGGAGCCGGACTCGCGCCCGCCTCCGGTCTCCTTCTCGCCACCGAACGCGCCACCGATCTCCGCGCCGGACGGGCCGATGTTGACGTTGGCGATGCCGCAGTCCGAGCCATCGGGAGAGGTGAAGCGCTCGGCCTCGCGCACGTTCAGGGTGAAGATCGACGAAGACAGGCCTTGGGGCACGTCGTTCTGCAGGCGGATCGCCTCTTCGAAGTCGTCGTAGGTGAGGACGTACAGCACCGGGGCGAAGGTTTCGGCCTTGACGACGTCGGTCTGCGCCGGCATGCGCACCAACGCCGGGCGGACGTAGTAGGAGTCGCCCTCACCGACTCGCTCGCCGCCGGTGACCAGCTCGCCGCCGTCGGCCCGGGCCTGCTCGATCGCCGCCGTGAACATCTCGTACGCTCCGCCGTCGATCAGCGGGCCGACGAGCGTGCCGTCCTCGAGCGGTGAGCCCACCGGCAGGGTCTCGTATGCGCTCCTGAGCCGATCGACAAGTTCGTCGGCGACCGAGGCGTGCGCGATCACCCGTCGCAGCGAGGTGCAGCGCTGCCCGGCCGTGCCGGCCGCGGAGAACACGAGCCCCCGCACGGTGAGGTCGAGATCGGCGGAGGGAGCGACGATGGCCGCGTTGTTTCCACCGAGCTCGAGCAACAGGCGGCCGAACCGCCCGGCCACGCGCGGGGCGACGGCCCGGCCCATCCGGGTGGAGCCGGTGGCCGACACCAGCGCGACGCGGGGGTCGTCGGTCAGGGCTTGGCCGACCTCGGCGCCGCCCAGCACGACGGCCGAGACCGCGTCCGGTGCGCCGACGCGGCGCGCGGCCTCGCTCATCAGGGCCTGACAGGCCAGCGCGGTGAGCAGCGTCTTCTCCGACGGCTTCCACACCACCGGGTCGCCGCAGACCACGGCCAGCGCGGTGTTCCACGACCACACCGCGACCGGGAAGTTGAACGCGCTGATGACGCCGACGACTCCTAGCGGGTGCCACTGCTCCATCATCCGGTGGCCCCGACGCTCGGACGCGATGGTGAGGCCGAACAGCTGACGGGACAGCCCGACGGCCAGGTCGCAGATATCGATCATCTCCTGGACCTCGCCGAGGCCTTCCGAGCGGATCTTGCCGGCCTCGATGGACACCAGCGTGCCAAGGTCGGCCTTGTGTTCGCGCAGCAGCTCACCGAGCTCGCGGATCAACTGGCCGCGCGCGGGCGCCGGGACGGTGCGCCATTGGAGAAACGCCTCGGCCGCGCGCCCGATCGTCGCGCCGACTCCCTCGGCAGTGTGGGCATGGACAGTGGCCAGGACCTCACCGGTGATGGGCGTACGAACGGTCAGGTCGCCGCCCTCGAGTGTGGGCGCCTCGACACCAAGACGCTCGAGGATGGTCCGCGCCTCACTGCGCACGGAGCCGGTCGCGTCACCGCCCGAAGCCTCGGTCGGGTCGGTGGCGGCTTCGGTGCGCGGGCCGGGGGCGGTGGTGGTCATGACGGCTCCATTCAGACGGCGCCGAGTTCGGCGAACCGGGCTCCGTTACGGGTGTCGATCAGGTCGAGCAGTGAGATGGATTCCTGCTTGAGGAACCCGGCGGCGGGCAGGCGGCCGTCAGCCACCAGCTCGACCACTGCTGCGGCCGAGGCGGCGGTGGTCCACGAGATCGCCCGCCAGGTCCGGCCGTTGATCTTCAGCGGCTGGTAGGCGCGGACGTACTGCTTGCGCATCACTTGGCCGGGTGCGGCGTCGCCCTCGCCGAGGGTCGTGCCCTCGACCGCGGCGTGCAGGTACACGACGTCGTCGTCGACCGGTGGCTTGGCGTCAACCAGGATCTTGCCGGCCAGCTCGCGCTGCTGGCTCATGCCCAGCTCGTCGAAGAAGAAGCGCATGAGCTGGAAGTGGCCGGGGTAGCGCATCGTCTTGTAGTCGAGGCGCTGGACCGATCCGGCGTAGGTCTCGCACATGGTGCCCAGGCCGCCCGAGGTCAGCGACGCCTCGAGTTCGATGCCGCCAATGACCACGCGCTCGTGCTCGGTCATGGCCGGCACCGTCTGGCGAATGCCGTGGCGCAGCACCTCGCAGTCGTTGAGGTACTCGTTGACCACACCCTCGGCCGACCAGTTGAACGCATAGCCGAGCAGACCGGCCGGGTGCCGCGGCAGGGCACCGACCTTGAGCTCGATCGAGCGGATGGTTTGGAACCGGGCGGCCAACGACGCGCCGACGATGCCGATGAGGCCGGGCGCCAGGCCGCACTGGGGGGCGAGCACGATCTGCGGGTCCTTCTGCGCCAGCTCGAGCACCCGGTTGGTGGTCGGGACGTCCTCGGTGAGGTCGAAGTAGTGCAGGCCCAGGTCGAACGCGGCCTCGGCCACCGGCAGGTTCAGGTGGAACGGCAGGCATGACACCACGGCGTCGGCGCCGGTCAGGGCGATGCGCAGGGCCGCGTCATCGGTGACGTTCAGTGCGACGGCCTCGAACGGCAGGCCGGGGCGGATGCGGGCGTCGTAGGCGGTGACCTCGAAGCCGGCATCGGCCAGCAGCGTGGCCACCAGCTCGCCGACCTTGCCCAGGCCGAACACCCGGATCGTGCTGATGAGGCGGGCCATTACCGTCCTTCCGGCGTTCTTGCACCCGAGGGGTCGGGCGGTAGCACAGCTTATCGCTTGGACGGCAGTATCGTAAGCGGATCTGTCGACCGGGGAGCGAACTGTGAGCCAACCGCCCTTGGACGCCGGCCGGCTCCGGCTGCTGCGTGAGGTTGCTCTGCGCGGCACCATCGCCGGCGCCGCCCGGGCGCTCGGGCTCACCGCGTCGGCGGTGTCCCAGCAGCTGGCCGTGCTGGAGCGCGAAGCCGGCACCCCGCTGCTCGACCGGTCCTCTCGCGGCGCCGTGCTGACCGGTGCCGGCCGCGCATTGGCCGAGCGGGCGGCCGCCATCGCCGAGGTCCTGGCTGAGGCGCGGGCCGACCTCGACCGCATGGCCGGCGACGTCGCCGGGCAGGTCCGCCTGGCCACGGTGGCCAGCGCCGCCGCGACGATGGTCTCCTCGGCCGTGCTCCGGCTGCGCGAGGCCCACCCGGCGGTGACCGTCCGCGTGCTCACCTGTGAACCGGCCCGCAGCCTCGAGCTCCTGCTGGCCGGTGACGTCGACCTGGCGCTGGTGGACGAGTACGACTACCAGCCGGTCGCTCTGCCGGACCACCTCGAGGTGGTCGAGCTGCGCACCGAGCCCCTCGTGCTGGTGACCAGCCGCGACGTGCGCGTATCTCGTGGCCCGGTGGCCCTGGTCGACCTCGCGGACGCTGATTGGGTGATGCCGCCGGACGAGGCGGCCTGCGGGCTGGCCGTCCGCGCCGCCTGCCGCGCCGCCGGGTTCGAGCCGCGGGTGGGCTGGGAGACCGACGACATGCTGCTGCTGGTGCGCGCCGTGGCCGCCGGGCACGGGGTGGCCGTTCTTCCCGAGCTGGCTGTGGACCCGTCGCTGACCGACGTGCGGGTGCGGGCGGTGGAGCGTCCTGCCCTTCGCCGCCGGCTGGTGCTCACCGCTCGCCCGGCCAGCGCCCGCCGTCCGGTGGTGGCCGCGCTGAGCTCCGGTCTGGCCGCGGCCGCCGGCCATGCCGACGGGCGCTCGGTCAGCGCTTGACCGCGGCCAGTAGCCCGTCCCCGACCGGCAGCAGGGTGGCGATCAGACGGTCGTCGTCGCGCACCGCGCTGACCAGCTCGCGGATCGCCACGGTTGAGTCGTCGGTGGCCGCCGGGTCGGCGACCCGGTCATGGCGCAGGGTGTTGTCGAATGCGACCACGCCGCCCGAGCGCAGGAGCCGAACGGCCTGCTCGTAGTAGTCGCCGTAGGCGATCTTGTCGGCGTCGACGAACACGAGGTCGTAGGCGCCGTCGGTGAGGCGGGGCAGGACCTCGCCGGCCGAGCCGTTGATCAGCCGGAACCGTCCAGGCGCGAAGCCGGCAGCGGTGTAGGCCTCGCGGGCCGCCTTCTGGTGTTCGGGCTCGATGTCGACCGTGGTCAGCACCCCGTCCGGGCGCATGCCCCGCAGCAGCCACACGCCCGACGTCCCGGCCCCGGTGCCGACCTCGGCCACTGCGCGGGCGCCGACCACGCCAGCCAGGAAGCGCAGAGTGGCGCCGCCGGCCGGGCCGATCGGAATGCAGCCGAGCTCCAGACCTCGCGCGCGGGCCGTGGTCAGGACCTCGTCCTCGTCGGCCCAACTCTCGACAAACGTCAGGCTGGGCACGCCCAGCATCGCCTCGGCCATGGGCGGTACCTTATCGGCCGTGCCGCCCGTGTCGCCGACCCCGCAACGTCGTGCTCAGCGCATCGATTCGAGGACGAAGGCGAGGTCGTCCTCGCTGGTGAGCGGGTTGACCACGGCGACCCGGGTGCACACCTTGCCGCGGTGGGTCGTCGGGGTGACGAAGGCGGTCTGCTCGGCCAGCAGCCGAGCGGTCCAGGCCTGGTAGTCGGCCGTCGTCCAGCCGGTCCGCTCGAAGATCACCACGGACAGGTCGGGCTCGACCACGAGTTGCAGGTGTTGCGAGGCGCGGATCATCGCCGCGCCGGCCCGGGCCACGGTGAGCGTCCGCTCAACCGCCTCGGTGTAGGCCCGCGTGCCGTTGACCGCGAGGGAGAACCAGAACGGCAGACCGCGCGCGCGCCGGGTGAGCTGGATCGCGTAGTCTGACGGGTTCCACTCGCCCTCGACAGTGACCGGGTCGAGGTAGCCGGCGTGCTGGGTGTGCGCCGCGCGCCCGAGCATCGGGTCTCGGTACAGCAGCGCGCAGGCGTCGTAGGGCGCGAACAGCCACTTGTGCGGGTCGACGATGAAGGAGTCGGCCAGCTCGATGCCGACGTAGAGGTCACGCACGCTCGGCGCGGCCAGTCCCGCCCCGCCGTAGGCCCCGTCGACGTGCAGCCACCACCCGTTTGCCCTGGCCACGTCCCCGCAGCCGGCGATGTCGTCGACCACGCCCAGGTTGGTGGAGCCGGCGGTAGCGACCACAGCGAAGATCCCGTCGCGCTGGTCCGGGGTGAGGGCCTCGACCGTCTCGCGCAGGGCCGCGCCGGTCATACGACCCCGCTCGTCCTCGGGGATCTCGATGACGTCCACGTCCATGACGACGGCCAGTGCGTGCTTCACCGAGGAGTGCGTCTCCGTGGTGACGCAGACCGCCCAACGCCGCGGTGGGGTGCTGCGCGCGGCCTTGGCCGCCTCCCGGGCCGCTACCAGAGCCGAGAGGTTGCCGATCGTGCCGCCCTGCACGAACACCCCGCCCGCGCCGTACGGCAGCCCGGCCAGGTCGGCCAGCCACCGCAAGGCCTGGTTCTCGGCGTAGACCGCGCCGGAACCCTCCAGCCACGAACCGCCGTACACGCTGGAGGCGCCGACGAGCATGTCGAACGCGGCCGCGGCCTTGGACGGGGCGTTCGGGATGAAGGAGAGGTAGCGCGGGTGGTCGACCGACAGGCAGGCCTGGGCGAGCACGTCGGTCCACAACCGCACCGCGTCGAGTCCGATGCCGTCGGCGGTGACGGTGGGGCCGACCAACCGGTCCAGGTCCGAGGGACTCAGTGAGAAGTCCAGCGGCGCGGTCATGGAGAGCCGGTCGAGACAGTGCTCGGCCAGGGCCCGGGAAAGCGTCTCGGTCTTCTCGTCGTAGTGGTGCACGACGGCTGAGACTAGGCGGCGGCCACCGGGAAGGGTCTCGTACAGCGCGCGCATAGGCTTAGGCGGCAGAATGGACGCCATGACGGACGCGATCGTCGCCCGCGAGACCGGTGCGGCCTGGGCGGCGCCGACGTGGGACGACGTCGTGCGTCAACACGCCGACCGCGTCTACCGCCTGGCCTACCGGCTGTCCGGCAACCGGGCCGACGCCGAGGACCTGACCCAGGAGACGTTCGTCCGGGTGTTCCGGTCACTGTCGGACTACACGCCGGGCACGTTCGAGGGCTGGCTGCACCGCATCACGACCAACCTCTTCCTTGACATGGTCCGGCGCCGGGCCCGCATCCGCTTCGACGCACTGCCCGAGGATGCGGCCGAGCGCCTGGCTGCGAGCGGTCCGGGCCCCGAGCAGCGCTACGCCGAGAATCACCTCGATCCGGAGATCCAGGACGCTCTCGACGCCCTGCCGGCCGACTTCCGGGCGGCGGTGGTGCTGTGCGATCTCGAGGAGCTCTCCTATGAGGAGATCGCGGCCACCCTGGGCATCAAGGTCGGCACGGTGCGTTCGCGCATCCACCGCGGCCGGGTGCTGCTGCGCGAGGCTCTGGCCCACCGCGCTCCCGGCGTACGTCCGGTCGAGGCCGGCTCCACGAGCGCGGAAGACGGCGCATGAGCCGCCCGGCACCGCGCTTCGCCCTGCCGCACCTCAGCGACGAGGCGGTGGCCGCCTTCGCCGACAACGTCCTGCGCGACGGCGCGCGCTACCGCGCCCAGCAGCACATTGGTGAGTGCGCGGAGTGTCGCTCTGCGGTGGCCGACCAGCGCCAGGCGCGTTCCTTGCTGCGCTCGGCGCCGCTGCCGGCCTTGCCCGGTGACCTCCTGGAACGGCTGCGCACGGTGCCGGTCTCGGCGCCGCTGCCCTCCGGGCCCCCGGTGGTCTCGGCCCTGTCGGCCGACGGGCAGCCGCTGTTCGCCGCTTTCGGGACCGGCCGCGATACCGGCCCGGCGCCGTCGTCGGCCGCTTCGCCCGCGGTGTCTGCGCCGGCGAGCACCGTTCCTGGCGCGCCGCCCGCGGACCGGTCCTGGGCGCACCGCCACCACCTGCCGACGCTCGGCCTCGGCGTGGTCGCGGCCGCCACCGTCATGGTCGGCGCGCTGGCCACGACCGCTCCGACCGCCGGTGGTGGCGCACCCGCGCCGGCCTCACCCGGGCCGGTTCAGCAGCGCACCGCCTCACCCGGCGAGTCCGACCTGCAGGCGGTCTTCCAGCCCGTCGTGGACCTCACCGGTCGTCGCTGAGCGCCGGCCGTAGTCTGGATCCGATGAGCCGTCAGGACCGCGTCGACGACCACGCGCCGGGTCGCTCGGATGCTGACGGCAGCCCAGATCTCGTGGTGTTCGAACGCCCCGCCGGTGTGGCCGGGTCGTTCGACCGGGTTCCCGCCGGTCCGCCTCCGACGTCGCCCTACCGTCCCGAACCGCCCGAGGCCCGGGAGGTCTTCGCTCGGCCGAGCGGCCCCGGCTACTCCGGCGAGCCCTTCGCCCCCGCCATCGGTGACCGCCTGCCGCCCCGCCATCGCCCGGCCGGCTCGGACGCCCGTCCGGGTCAGGCTGCCGCCTTCGGCCGTCCGGACGGTGCCGGCGCCTTCGATCCCGCGCCCGGCAGCCGCCTCGACCAGCGACCGGCGGCTTCGGCCCGCTGGTGGAAGGCCGACGCCGAGCACGACCCGTGGCGCAACCCGAGCTCGCCGTTCTGGCTGGGGCGCCCGGCGCTGTTCCTGGACAACCGGCCGGTGGCGATCGAGGACGGGGAGTCGGTTGAGGAGCCCCAGCCGGCCGAGGACGAACTCGACGGTCCGTCGGCCGCGAGCTCCGGGCGGGCCCGGTTCGGCCTGACCACGCTCGTGCTGGTCGTCCTCGCCGCGCTCGTCGCCGGAGCGGTCGGCGCGGGCCTCGGCTACCTGGCCACCAAGCGCACCGATGAGGCGCTGCGCGATCCCGACATAAACCTGGCTACGGTCGCGCCGGCTGCTCCACGAGCCCCGGGCACGGTGGCCGACGTGGCCAAGCGGGTCGGTCCGGCCGTGGTCCAGGTCGCGGTACGTGGGGCCACCGAGACCGGCACCGGGTCCGGCGTGGTCATCGACGGCCAGGGCTACATCCTCACCAACAACCATGTGGTTTCCGACGCGGCGTCCGGCGGCACCATCCGCGTCGTGTTCAGCGACTCATCGGTGGCTCTGGCCCGAATCGTCGGACGCGATCCGTCCACCGACCTCGCCGTGATCAAGGTCCAGCACTCGCCGCTGACGGTGGCCGCGCTCGGCAACTCCGACTCCCTGGCCGTGGGCGACGACGTGCTGGCCATCGGGTCACCGCTCGGACTGGCCGGAACGGTGACCACCGGCATCGTCTCCCGCCTGCACCGGGCGGTGCGGGTCAACGGTGAGGGCAGCGACACCGATGCCGTGATCGACGCCATCCAGACCGACGCCGCGATCAACCCGGGCAACTCCGGCGGAGCGCTGGTCAACCGCCAGGGCGCGGTCGTGGGCATCACGTCGGCCATCGCCTCGCTGACCACCAACCGGCAGGGCGGCAGCATCGGCCTCGGTTTCGCCATCCCGATCACCGCCGCCCGTGACATCGCCACCCAGCTGATCAAGAATGGCAAGGCGGTGCACGCCACATTCGGGGCGAACACCCGCAGCGTCACCGACGGCACCCGGCTCGGCGCCTACATCGTCCAGGTGCTCCCCGACGGACCGGCCTCGCAGTCGGGCCTGCGCGAGGGCGACGTGGTGAAGCTGATCGACGGTGCGCTCATCGCCACGTCGGAGGATCTGTCCGTGGCGATCGGGCGCAGCAAGCCCGGAGCCGTGGTCGAGGTCCGCTACACCCGCGGAGCCAAGGAGAGCACGGTCAAGGTGACTCTGGGCGCCGATTCCTGACCCGGCGGACCAGAGGCCCACGGTCTATCGTCGAGGCGTGCTGATGAACCTCGGGCCGTTCGAGATCGCCGTCCTGGTGATCGTGGCCCTGCTGGTCTTCGGCCCGGACAAACTGCCGACGCTGGCCAAGGACGCGGCGCGCATGGTCCGGACCCTGCGTGACCTCGCTCAAGGCGCTCGCACCCAGTTGCGCGACGAACTCGGCCCGGAGTTCGGCGACCTCGACCTGCGCTCGCTCAACCCCCGCACCGCCCTGCAACGCGCGCTGATGGACGACGAGGACGATCTCGAACCGCGGGGCAAGGCCGGACCGGACGCGCCGACCGACATCGTCGACAAGCCGCTCAGCCGCCCCGTGAGCCCGCCGCTCGGCCGCGGTGAGGCCGCTCCGTACGACGCCGACGCCACCTAGGTCAGCGCGGCGTCCCTAGTGCGCCCTAGCGGGCGGCCGTCCCTAGTGCGCCCTAGCGGGCGGCCGTCCCTAGTGCGCCCTAGCGGGCGGCCGTCCCTAGTGCGCCCTAGCGGGCGGCGGCCAGGCCGAGGGAGCGACCTACAAGACTGCCCTGCCGACGCGCCAACACGTCGGCGACCGAATCGAGCGCGGTCGCGGCCGGCGTGTCGGGGTCGGTCAGGCTGATCGGGGCGCCGAGATCGCCGCCCTCCCGTACTCGCGGGTCGAGCGGGATCTGGCCCAGCAGCGGCACCCTGGTGCCAGTGGTCTGCGACAGCGACTGGGCCACGGCCGCACCGCCACCGGAGCCGAAGATGTCCATCCGGGTGCCGTCGGGCAGCTCCAGCCAGCTCATGTTCTCGATCACGCCGACGATCTGCTGGTGGGTCTGTAGGGCGATGGAGCCGGCCCGCTCGGCCACCTCGCGGGCGGCCAGTTGCGGGGTGGTGACGATGAGAAGTTCGGCCGAGGGGACCAACTGGGCGATCGAGATGGCGATGTCGCCGGTGCCCGGCGGCAGATCGACCAGCAGGACGTCGAGGTCACCCCAGAAGACGTCGCCCAGGAACTGCTGAAGCGCGCGGTGGAGCATGGGTCCGCGCCAGACGACCGCGGCGTTGCCGGGGGTGAACATGCCGATAGAGATCACCTTCACGCCGTGGGCCTGCGGCGGCATGATCATCTTCTCGACCTGGGTCGGCTTGCCGGTCACGCCGAGCATGCGCGGCACCGAGAAGCCGTAGATGTCGGCGTCGAGCACGCCCACCGAGAGCCCGCGCGCGGCCAACGAGACGGCCAAGTTGACCGTGACCGAGGACTTGCCCACACCGCCCTTGCCCGAGGCGACCGCGTAGACACGGGTGCGTGACCCAGGCTGGGCGAACGGGATGTCGTTCACCGGCGCGCCGCCGCGCAGCTGCTCCCGCAGGGCGGTGCGCTGCTCGTCGGACATGACGCCGAGGTCCACCGTGACGCCGGTGACGCCGGGGACCGCGCTCACCGCCGCGGTGACATCGCGGGTCAGCTGGGCCTTCATCGGACACCCGGCCACGGTCAGCAGCAGGCGCACGGTCACCGCACCAGCCGCGTCGGCGGTCACCGAGTCGATCATATTCAGCTCGTCGATCGGGCGGCCGATCTCCGGGTCGCGGACGGCGGAAAGGGCGGTGCGGATGGCGTCTTCGGTCAGGGCAGGCACGTCGTCGATCGTACGGTTGCCGGTGTGCCGCGGTCACCGTCGCGACCTGTCCGGCTCGTTACGTCGAGCTCGTTACATTGCCCCGGTGGACGACCGGCGCCGGCGGGTGATCCGCGACAGCCTCGGCGTGGGCGTCGCGGTGGGGGCCTACGGCACCGCCTTCGGGGCGGCATCGGCTGCGGCCGGGCTGAGCGTGCTGCAGACGTCGCTGCTGTCGCTGCTGGCCTTCACCGGTGGCACGCAGTTCGCCGTGGTCGGAGTACTGGCCGGCGGCGGCACGGTGGTGTCGGCCGTGGCCGGTGGTCTGCTGCTCGGCGCTCGCAACACCCTCTATGGGATGCGGATGGCGCCGTTGCTCCGCGCGGCCGGGCTGGTGCGGCTGCTCGCCGCGCTCGGCACGATCGACGAGTCGACGGCGATGGCGGTCGCCCAGGAGCGACCGGACCTGGCCCGCACCGCCTTCTGGTGGACCTTCGCCGGCGTCTGGGTGTTCTGGAACGGCTTCACGCTGCTCGGCGCGGCCGGCGCCACTGCCCTCGGCAGCCCGGCCCGCTTCGGTCTCGACGCCGTAGTTCCCGCCGCCTTCCTGGCTCTGCTCGCGCCCCGCCTGCGCTCCGGGACGATCGAGCGCCGGGTCGCAGTGGCCGCCGCGCTCATCGCGCTCGTGCTGATCCCGCTGACGCCGCCCGGCGTGCCGGTGCTGGCTGCCGCGGGTGCGCTCGTGGTGGCCGGCCGGACGCGAACCCGGGAGTCGGCGTGAGCGCTGATTGGACGGTGGTCGTGACCACCGTGGTCGGCTGCTACCTGCTCAAGCTGGCCGGGTACGTGGTGCCACAGCGCCTGCTGACTGATGGCCGGGCGCGCCGCCTGGTCGAGCTCGTGCCGGTGGCGCTGCTCGCGGCCCTCGTAGTGGTGGAAGCGTTCGCCTTGGGGCGGCATGTGACCTTCGACGCCGCGCGGACCGCCGGGGTGGCCGTGGCCGCGGTGGCGATCTGGCGGCGGGCGCCGTTCCTTGTCGTCGTGGTGCTGGCCGGCGCGGTGGCCGCGCTACTGAGGTTGGCCTGAGGTGGGCCGGCCCGAGGCGGGCCGCCCTGAGACGCGGCGGCCCACCCCCGGCTCGCCGCGCCCGTCACGGTCCTTGACCCGCGACTTCTTCGGCTCGCGCTGGTCCCGACTGAGCTCCGAACGCAGGAAGTCGCGGGTGACCACCTCGCCGAGGGAGAGCCGCACCCCGGCTAGCTCGCGGGCCAGGTACTCCAGGTCGGCCTTGGACTGGCGGTCCTGCTCGCGGTCCTGGTCGAGGTTGACCCGGTCGCGGTCGTCCTGGCGGTTCTGGGCCAGCAGGATCAGCGGCGCGGCGTAGGCCGCCTGCAGCGACAGCACCAAGGTCAGGAACTGGAACGGGTACTCGTCGAAGTGCGGCAGGCCCGGCACGACGTTGTAGGCGATCCAGACCAGGATGACGATCGTCTGGGCCAGTAGGTATCGACCCGTGCCGATGAATCGGGCGATGCGCTCGGTCAGCCGGCCGAACGCCTCCCGGTCCACGCGCACCATCGGTACCCGGCGCGCTTCGGTGGGGGTGTCGAGGCGCGTGCGGCGGTCAGCCACGGCCCGCACCCGGCGCCGCGTCCAGTGGGGCGGCGTCACGGTCGCGCCAGTCCTGGGGCAGCAGGTGGTCCAGGACGTCGTCCACGCTGACCGCGCCGAGCAGTCGGTCGTTGTCGTCGACGACTGCGGCCGCAACGAGGTTGTAGGTGGCGAAGTAGCGGGTGACCTCGGCCAGCGTGGCGTCGGGGGCGAGCGGCTCGAGATCGGTGTCGGCCACGCCACTGACCAGTGCGGCCGGAGGCTCGCGCAGCAGCCGCTGCAGGTGCGCGGTGCCGAGGAATCGACCGGTCGGCGTGGCCTGCGGCGGGCGCACGACGAAGACCTGCGCAGCTAGGGCCGGCGTGAGGTCGGGGTTGCGGACCAGGGCCAGCGCCTCGGCCACCGTGGCGTCGGGCAGCAGCACTATCGGCTCCGATGTCATTAGGCCGCCGGCGGTGAAGTCGCCGTAGCGCAGCAGCCGGCGCACCGGTTCGGCCTCGTCGGGTTCCATGAGCGTCAGCAGCCGCTCCTGCTCGGCCGCGGTCATCTCCCCGAGGAGGTCGGCGGCGTCGTCGTCGTTCATCGCCTCCAGCACGTCGGCCGCCCGTTCGTCGGCCAGCGACCCGAGCAGCGCCACCTGGTCGTCGTCGGGCAGCTCCTCGAGCACGTCGGCCAGGACGTCGTCAGACATCGCCGCGGCCAGCTCTCGCCGCCGCTTGTCCGGTAAGTCCTGCAACGTGGCCGCGACGTCGGCCGGACGCATGCCGGCCAGCACGGACAGCATGGTGTCGGTGCCCTGCCCGGTCTCGGCTAGAGCGAGGCCGCTAACCTCGTCCCACTCGACTTGGAACAACTGGCCGCGGCGGCGGGTGAGGCGGCTGCTGCCCCCGCGTACGGCCAGGCGGGTGATGACCCAGTCGCGACTGCGGTTCTGCTCCATGGCCGCGTCGACCACGGTCACCGTCTCGCCGGTCTCGACCACGGTGACGGTGCGGTCCAGCAGCTCGGCCAGAACCAGCAACTCGTTCGGCCGCCGCTCGAAGCGCTTCATGTTCACGGTGCCCGAGGACAGCACCACTGCGTCGGGTTCGATGCTGGTTACTCGCCCCATCGGGACGAAGATCCGGTGCCGGTGCTGGATCTCCAGGACCAGACCGAGCACCCGCGGCGGTTGGCGACCGATCCGCAGCGTGGCAACGGTCTCGCGCACCCGGCCGATGTGATCGCCGCTGCGGTCGAAGACGCCGATGCCGTTGATCCGCGCGAGGAAGATCCTGGTCGCGGTCGTCACGACAGCAGACTAGTTGTCAGTTCACCACACGCCGGTGTTCAAACCCCGGACCCGGTGCAGGTACTCGTGATAGGCGATGCGGCCGCGAGCCAGATCCCGCGCGGCGGCGACTTCGTCGTCCAGCGGCGCCGGCTCGGGGTCGTCCGGGCCGATGTCGATCGGGTCGACGGGATGCTCGCGCACCGTCAGTTCGCGGTAGCGACGCAACGAGATCAGTACGGCGTCCGGGTGGCGGTAGGCGCCCACGTAGACGTCCGTCCCGTTGCGCGCCGTGCGCACCACTTCCGACAGCCGCTGCCGTACCTCGCGGATGCTCATCACGTCGATCGGCACGAAACGGACGGTAGCTGGCCGAATCGGGCACCTCACCCGGCGTGCGCCCGGCTGTGGACGGAGGCTCACGCCGGTAGGCACGATCCCTGCCGGTGGCTGGGATCCGGATACTGGCGGCTCAGCTGCGGTGCCGACCGCTCCTCTCGGCCGGCGACCATTGTCTTTTTCGCATGGTGTACACACGGATGCACACGTTCTGTGTTCACCTTCGTGTACACCACGCGACTTCGAACCGTGTTGGCCGCCGAGGGCTGCGGCTCACCCCGCGCTGCCGGCCGCGCTGTGCCTCCGCCCGGCCCTGCCGGCCGCCCTGTGCCTCCGCCCGGCACTGGGCCTCACCGCCGCACTGCCGTCCACACTGAACGGGTGACGGCCGTGGACGAGCGAGAGCAGGAGTCGCTGGCGCTGCCGCCGCCCCGCGACACCGCTCTACTCGTGGTGGCGTTGGCCGGGGTGTCGGCGTCCGGGCCGATCATGGCCGCCACCGCGGCGCCGGCGCTGGCCATCGCGTTCTGGCGCAACCTGTTCGGCGCCGGCGTCACCACCGTCACCGCGTTAAGGCGCTGGCGCCAGTTCGCGGCGGTCGATCGGCGCGGCTGGGTCGTGGCTGTGCTGGCCGGTGCGTTCCTGGCCCTGCACTTCGGCACGTGGGTGCCGGCGGTCACGCTGACCTCAGTCGCTTCGGCCACGGCTCTGGTCTCCACCCAGGCAATCTTCAGCGCGCTGTTCGCGATCGGCTTGGGCCGCCGGCTACCGCGCACGGCCTGGTTGGGCATGGTCCTGGCCGTCCTCGGAACGGGCCTGATCGCCGGCGCGGACATCGGGGTGTCCGGCCGGGCGCTGACCGGCGACGCCCTGGCTGTGGTGGGGGGCGCCGCCGCCGCGGCCTACGTGACGGCCGGCGCGCAGGCTCGGCGCACCATGTCGGCTGCGGCCTACACCGCGATCTGCTACTCGGTGGCCGCGCTCGGCCTGCTGATCGCGTGCCTGCTGGGGGGCCAATCGTTGAGCGGGTATCCGGCCCGCGCGTGGCTACTCATCGTGGCGGTGACCGTCTGCGCCCAGCTCCTGGGACACACACTGATCAACATCGTGCTGCGCTCGGCCAGCCCGACCTTCGTGGGCCTGGCCATCCTGGTGGAAACGCCGGGCGCGGCGGTCATTGCGGCGATCTGGCTGCACCAGACGCCGCCGTTGCTGACCGTGCCCGGTGTGGTCCTGCTGCTGTTCGGCCTGGTGCTGACCGTGCAGGCCCGGGCGCCGGACAGCGTTGCGTCACCCGACGTCGACTGACTCACTGCAGGCCATTTCACCGCCGGCCACGACCGGCCGGGGCGCCGTGGGCCCAGCGTGCGGTCCCCGTGGAGATCGTGCCCGTCCGCGCCGCTATGGTCAGTGGCCATGTCGCCTCGCGCGCCCTTCCTGCGCCCTGTCGCCCTGTCCGCGGTCGCCCTCGCCCTGGTGGTCGGATGTAGCGGTGGCGGCTCGGCATCCTCGGGTTCCTCGGGGTCCAGCGCGGCCTTGACCTCGTCCGCCTCGTCGTCCTCGGCGGCGTCGTCCTCGCCGTCGTCCTCCGGATCGGGCGGGGTGTCGGGCGAATCGGTCACCCAGATCCTGGCCAGGGCCAAGCAGCAGCTCCTCGGCGCGGACAGCCTGCGGGTGGCCGGCAAGTTCAAGAATGACAACGAGATCATCGGGCTCGACATCGGCTACGGACCGGCCAAGACCAGCCGCGGCACGATCAGCTCCGCCGGCACGACGATCGAGCTCATCGCCCTCGGCTCCACGGTGTACTTCAAGGCCCCGGACGCATTCTGGACGAGGCGGCTGGCCAGCAATCCGGACGCGGCCAAGGTGCTCAAGGGCAAGTGGATCAAGGCTCCGCTGTCCAACACCCAGTTCGCCAGCTTCAGGGCATTCACGGACCGGGCCACGTTCGTCAACGGGTTGTTCAGCGTCACCGCCGGTCTACGCAAGGGAGCCGCCAGGACCATCAACGGGGTGCCGTGCGTCGGGCTGACCGAGTCCTCCGCCACCCTGTGGGTCACGCAGGCCGAGGGACGCCCCGTCGTGTTCACGGGCACGTCCGCGGCCGACGGCAAGCTCACGTTCGACCGGTACGGGCAGGTGCCGAAGCCCACCGCGCCGCCGGCCGCCTCCACGATCGACATCTCCCAGATCGGCGGCTGATCCAGGCACCGTCGGTACTGTTCGGCCAGTGCGTCGCTCATCTCCACCCGGGGCTTGGACATCGCGCGGCCGGGCATCGGCCGGTGTGCTCCGGCTGAGCGCGGGATGTCTGGCCGCGGCGCTCGTTCTGTCCGGCTGCAGCACCGGCAGCGGCAACGGCGCCAAGAACGGGCCGTGTGTACCCGTCACGCTCGGGTCCTCCGCGCCGTCGGCCGGTCGTTCGTCGGGATCTGCAGGCACCAGCGCTGCGGTCACCGTCGCGCCGCTGACCAGCCTCACCGCTCCTCAACTAGCGGAGCGGGCCAAGGCCGCCCTGTTGTCGGCGCCGAGTGTGCGGATCGCCGGGTCAATCGCCCGCGGTGGCTCCGCACCGACCTTTCGCATCGACATCGGTTACGCCGCGACCGGCAGCAGCGGCACCGTCAGCAGTGCCGGCTACGACTTCGGCATCATCGCCCGCGAATCGACCGTCTGGTTCCGGGCCCCGGGCACCTTCTGGAAGCAGGTGCGCGCCGGTGATGACACCGGCGTGCGCAAGGTGGCCAACAAGTGGCTGCGCGGCACGTCGTGCGACGTCGGCATCAAGGACTACGCCGGCTACGCCAGCCGGATCAACGTCGTCGAATCGCTGTTCGCCAACTCCAAGGATGTGAAGTTCGGCGAGCGCACGACGATCGACGGCATCGACTCCGCCAGCCTGACCGACCCCAGCGGGACCCTCTACGTCGCTATCGCCGACGCGCGTCCGGTCCGCCTGGTCGGCGTGGCCGGCACGGACACCGCGGCCAACACCATGACCTTCACTCACTACGGCACGGTGCCCGCACCGGTTCCTCCGCCGGCCGCGCAATCGGTCGACGTGTCCGTCTTTCGTCGGTGAGGCGACTGTCTTCGCCGGCACCCACCGGCTGTCTCATGTGACCTGCGACTCACTTTGATGAATCGCGTCACGACAACCGGTTCGATCAGTTCTCTCCAGGCAACGGCGAGACGATCCGGGACGGCGAGCCGTTCAGCACGCGTTGGGGCGACCGCGCGTGAGCGCCGGACTCGGGGGATCGGCGGTTTCGGGGGACGCACCACGTGGGCCCGCGCTCGAATAGAGCGCGGGCCCGCAGCGTTCCTGCGTCCGACGGGTCGCCGCGCTCACCGCCCGACCGCGTACCCCGATCCGCCGCGCGGATTGGCCGCGGCCATCAGGAATCCGGTTTCCCGCTCGACACCCACCGCACTGAGCCGGCCCAGAGTCCATTCGCCGGACAGTGTGATGTCGTGGCCGCGGCGGCGCAGGTCGGCCACCACCGCCGGATCGATCCGGCTCTCGACCACGAGTCCGGCCGGTTCGCTGGCTCGCGGCCAGAACGAACTCGGAAAGGACGTGGTGTGGAAGGCCGGGGCGTCGATGGCGGCCTGCAGGTCCAGGCCGGCGTGCAGATGCGCCAGCAGAAAGAGCAACGACCACTGGTCCTGCTGGTCGCCGCCCGGCGTGCCGAAGGCCACATAGGGATGTCCGTCACGCAGGAGTAACGACGGCGACAACGTCGTGCGCGGACGCGTCCCTGGTCGAAGCGACGCCGGCAGGTCGGGCTCCAGCCAGGCCATCTGAGCCCGGGTACCGAGGCAGAAGCCTAGGCCGAGAACCGTCGGCGAGCTCTGCAGCCAGCCGCCGCTCGGAGTGGCCGAGATCATCATCCCGTGCCGGTCGACCACGTCCACGTGGCAGGTGTCGCCGCGGGTCGTGCCGTCGCGCCCCACGGTCGGTTCGCCGGCGCCGCCGGCGGCCGGCCCCGTCGCGCCGGCTCGATCGCCGTCCGCGCCGGCTCGCTGTTTTCCCGACGCGAGGATCGACACGGGCAGACGAGGCTCGCGTCCACAGGGGGAGCCGGGCCGCAGCTCAGGCGAAGCCTCGTCGCCGACCAGCCGGCGTCGGGCGGCGGAGTAGTCCGCGGACAGCAGTTCACCAAGCGGGACGTCGACCGCGCCGGGGTCGCCGTACCAGGCCTCGCGGTCGGCGAAGGCGAGCTTGGCGCACTCGACCACGGTGTGGATCCAGTCCACGCCGAGGAACGCCGTCTCGTCGAGGTCGAAGCCGCTCAACAGGGCCAGCTGCTGCAGTAGCACCGGCCCCTGGCCCCAAGGGCCGGTCTTGGCCACGGTGACGCCGTGGTAGTCGTAGGTCACCGGGTCCTCGACACCGCAGCTCCAGCCGCTCAGGTCCGCGTCGGTCAGGACGCCGGCGTGCGGCTCACCCGAGCTGTCACGGACCACGCTTCGGCAATGGGCATCGATCGCCTCCGCGACGAAGCCTTCGTAGAACGACCGGCGTGCGGCCTCGATCTGGGACTCCCGGTCCGGGCCGGCGGCCTGGGCCTCGGCGACCAGCCGGGTCCACGTCGCTGCCAGCTCCGGACGGCGGAACCGCTGGCCGCGCGTGGGCACCGCCCCGTCGGGCAGCCAGGTGCCGGCCGAGGAGGGCCAGTCGGCGCGGAAGAGGTCAGCCACCCGCTCCACCGTCACCGCGGCGGCCGGTAGCAGCGGCACGCCCCGCTCGGCGTAGGCGATGGCCGGGGCGAGGACGTCGGCCACCGACCAGGAGCCCCACTGTCGCAGCACCAGCAGCCAGGCTCCGACCGCACCGGGCACGGTGGCGGCCAGCAGCCCGGTGCCGGGCACGAGGTCCAGGCCGAGGTCGCGGTAGTGCTCGATCGTCGCCCCGGCCGGCACCGTCCCCTGCCCGGCCACCACCTGCACCCGCTCGGCCGCCGGGTCCCACAGCAGTATGGGCACCTCACCGCCCGGTCCGTTGAGGTGCGGCTCCACCACGTGCAGCACGAACGCTGCGGCCACCGCCGCGTCGGCCGCGTTGCCGCCACGCTCGAGCACACTCATGCCGGTCGACGACGCCAGCCAGTGGGTGCTGGCGACCATGCCGAAGTCCCCGCGGAGCTCCGGACGGGTGGTGAAGGACGCCACAACGGGTCACGGTAGCGGCCGTCTCGAGCTCGTCAGATCAGCTTTCCGTTGATGAACAGCGGGATCATGTACGCCGCCACCCACACGTTGAGCCCGACGATGGCGAGGATGGCCAGCAGGGACAGGCGTCGAAGGAGAGGTACGGCCAGCACGACGAACGCCTCCGATCGGTAAGTGCTCGCTGCTCCCCCGGCGATGCCGACGCTGCCCTGCATGTGCAGGAAGACGCCGCCCAGTCCCCGGCCAGCGAGCCGGCGGCGCCGGCCAGAGCGGATACCCGCTGTCGGCCGGCCAGCATCAACACCGCGGTCAGGAGCAAGGCCGGCGCGAGAACGATCGCGGTGAGGTAGGAGTAACTGGCGACCGCGGCGGCGAGAAAGGCGTAGACCGGCGCTGGGCGAGCGGTCGACTGCCGGACGAAGTGCAACGCGAGCAGCATGGCCGCGATGCACAACGAGATGGGAAACAGCGCGGCGACGTAGACCGACCCGGGCGCGAAAGCGGGTACGTACCAGGCGGCCCACGTCACGATCATTGCCGCGACCGGGATGGAGCAGACCGGGAGCCACGAAACGACGCGGACCGCCATCGGGTATCCCGGGAACCAGCCGACGCGCCCGCACAGATAGGTGCCCGGGCGGCAGGTGCGGTGGCAGCGAATGCGGCTGGCAGTTCCACGTCGCTGAGTAGCCGTACCCGGTGGCGGTTGGGACGACGCCGTGATCATCCCACCCCCCCATCCTTCGGGGACCCGACGCCGCTTGGAAGACTTCGCCTCTTCCCGCTCTGTCCACACGCCAGAGGACGGCGAGTACGCCCTACCTTCTGGGGCCCGTAATCTGTGCCGGTCGTTGCGGGTAACCCTCCCGAATCACGCGCCGCCACCGGCGCACAAGGACGGAAAGAGTCGCTCGTGGCCCGTGCCCTGCGCATCGTCGAGGACGAGGTCCGCGAGCTCGTGCGCCGCCGCGGCCTCGACCCGGCGCTCGACGTGACCGCGGCCCGGGGCCTGATCGACGACGTCATCGCCGAGTACCAGAACCGGGCGTTGATCTCCACGCTGCCGCCGTTGGGCGACCCCGACGTCGCCGCCCGCTCGGTGCTGGACTCGGTGGCCGGCTTCGGCCCGCTTCAGCCGCTCCTGGACGACCCGACGGTCGAGGAGATCTGGATCAACGAGCCCGGCAAGGTATTTCTCGCCCGTCGCGGCCGCTCCGAGCTGACGACGATCATCCTGACCGGTGACGAGGTGGCCGATCTCGTCGAACGGATGCTGCGTACCTCAGGGCGGCGGATCGATCTCAGCACGCCGTTCGTCGACGCGATGCTTCCCGACGGCAGCCGCCTGCACGTGGTGGTTCCGCAGATCACCCAGAAGCACTGGGCGGTCAACGTCCGCAAGTTCATCCTCGGCGTGACGTCGATCGAGGAGCTGGTGGCCCTCGGGTCGCTCAGCGAGGCTGCGGCGCGGTTCTTGGAGGAGTCGGTGGTCGCCGGGCTCAACATCCTGGTCGCCGGAGGTACCCAGGCCGGCAAGACCACACTGCTCAATGCGCTATGCGGGGCCATCCCGGCCCGCGAGCGCGTGGTGACGGCCGAGGAGGTCTTCGAACTCAAGATTCCGTTGCCAGATGTCGTCGCCATGCAGACCCGCCAACCCAATCTCGAGGGCACCGGCGAGATCCCCATGCGCCGCCTGGTCAAAGAGGCCCTGCGGATGCGGCCGTCGCGAATCGTGGTCGGCGAGGTCCGCCAGGAGGAGTGCCTCGACCTTCTCATCGCCCTGAACAGCGGACTGCCCGGCATGTGCACGCTGCACGCCAACTCCGCCCGCGAGGCCCTGGTCAAGATGTGCACTCTCCCGCTGCTGGCCGGGGCCAACATCTCGGCAGCGTTCGTGGTGCCCACAGTGGCCTCGGCTGTCGATCTGGTCGTGCACCTGGCGATCGAGGCGGACGGCCAGCGCCGGGTTCGGGAGATCGTCGGGGTCACCGGCCGGGTGGAGGGCGACGTCATCGAGACGTCGGACATCTTCAGCAGCCGCTCCGGACGGCTGGAACGGGGCGACGGCTTCCCGCCCCGCGAGGAGCGCTACGCCGCGGCCGGCATCGACCTGGCCGCGCTGCTCGGGCGCCGGGCCCTGCTGCACTCGACGTCGGCCCGCCCGCAGCCCGGACGACGGGAGGCCTGAGTCGTGGGTGCACTGCTCGGGCTGGTCTTCGGCGCCGGCGTCCTGTTGATCTGGCGCAGCCGGACCGTCCCTCGCGGCGGCGGTGTTGCACCCGGCGCGACGTCGGCCTGGCGAGTCCGGCGCACCGACGTCTTGCGCCAAGCCGGCATCGAGGGTGTCGGTCCTCTGCAGCTGCTGACCGCACAGGTCGTCTGCGCGGCCATCGCTGCGCTGCTCGTGCTCGCCGTGACCGGCGCGGTCACGGTCGCTGCGTGCTTCGGAGTGTTCGCCTTTTTCCTCCCGACGGCGATCGTGCGGCGCATGCGCCTGCGTCGCCAGATCGCCCTGCGTGAGCTGTGGCCCGAAGCGGTGGACAACCTGGGCTCGGCGGTGCGGGCCGGGATGTCGCTGCCCGAGGCGGTGTCGGCCCTGGCTGGGCGAGGCCCCGCGCCGCTGCGGCCGGCCTTTGCCCGGTTCGGCCACGCCTACCGCGCCAACGGGCGGTTCTCGACCTGCCTGGACCTGCTCAAGGCCGACCTGGCCGACCCGGTCGGCGACCGGGTGTGCGAGACGCTGCGCGTGGCGCGCGAGGTGGGTGGCAGCGATCTCGGCGGCGTTCTGCGCGCGTTGTCTGAGCTCCTGCGGGCCGACGCCCGCACCCGGGCCGAACTCGAAACCCGGCAGGGTTGGGTGGTCAACGCTGCCCGGCTGGCCGTGGCCGCGCCGTGGCTGGTGCTGCTCCTGCTCGGCTCGCAGTCCAACACCCTGCAGGTCTACGACTCGGCCGGCGGGACACTGCTCCTCGTGGTTGGTGGGCTGGTCTGCCTGGCCGCCTACCGGATCATGCTGCGCATCGGCCGGCTACCCGAGGAACAGCGGGTGCTGCGGTGAGCTTGCTGTGGACCGGCGCGCTGCTCGGGCTGCTGGCCGCCATCGGCCTCGGAACCGCCGTGCGGGCGTCGCCACCTCTGCGCCCGATCCGGCTCGAGGCCCGGTTGGCGCCGTACGTGGCCGACACCCCGGTGCCCTCCCGTCTGCTGGCCGACGGTTCGACCACCGGCTCGTCGTTGCTGGTGGTGCGCCGCCTGCTCGGGCCGGTGCTGGCCGACCTGGTCCGGCTGGTCGACCGGATGGTCGGCGGATCGACCAGTGTGCGCCGGCGCCTGCGGGGCCTGGGTGGGGACACCACGGTCGAGGCGTTCCGCATGGAGCAGGTGGTGTGGGGCGTGCTGGGCCTGGTCGGTGGCGGCATCGGCGTGACCGCGCTGACCTGGGTGCGCGGTGCCCCCGACCCGGTACTGGCCGGAGGCGGAGCGCTGTTCGGCGCGGTGCTCGGTGTGCTCGGCCGGGACTGGTGGCTGTCCCGGGAACTGCGGCTGCGCGAGGAGGCCATGCTGTCGGAGTTTCCGGTGGTGGCCGACCTGCTGGCCCTGGCCGTGGTCGCCGGCGAGGCTCCCGTCGACGCCATCACCCGGGTGTGCCGGTTGACCAACGGGCACCTCGCGAGCGAGCTCGGGAGCGCGGTGGCCCAGTCGCGCGCCGGCATCCCGATGACCCGGGCGTTGAGCGACGTGGCTGACCGGACCACCTTCGAGCCGTTCGCCCGCTTCCTGGACGGATTCGTGGTCGCCATCGAACGCGGCACCCCGCTCGCTGACGTCCTGCGCGCGCAGGCGGCCGACGTCCGCGAAATCGGCAAGCGGGCGCTGCTCGAGGTCGGCGGCAAGAAGGAGATCTCGATGATGGCCCCGGTCGTGTTCCTGATCCTTCCGGTGACCGTCCTGTTCGCCCTGTACCCCGGCCTGCTCACCCTCGTTTCCCTCACCCAATAAGCACTCCAGGAGGCACTTGTGCTGCAGCTCCACCTCGTCACCGCCTGGGCTCTGGCCACGGTCAACCGGCTCCGGGGCCGCGAGCCCGACCGCGGCGACGTCCCCGGCTGGGTCATGGTCACCGTCATGACCGCCGGGCTGGTCGTGGTCATCTTCGCCGCGTTCCGCGGGCCGATCGTGTCGGCGATCACCGACGCCCTTGATTCGGTCACCAACGGCACGAAGTAGCGCGCGTGTCCGTGGGGCGACCCGCCCGTCGCTTCGATGGGCCCGCGGCGCGGGATGCCGGTACGGCCATCGTCGAGTTCGTCATGGTGAGCGTCCTGCTCCTGATGCTGTTGTTCGGAGTACTCCAGGTCGCGGCGGTCTTCTACATCCGCAACATCGTGGCTGCCAGTGCCGCCGACGGTGCCCGCTACGCCGCCGGAGCCGACGTGGCCACCGCGGAAGGCGCGCCGCGGGCCAGCGACCTGATCCGACGTGGCCTGTCCGACTCGGCCGCCCGTGAGATCCGCTGCCAAGCGGCACAGGTGGCCTACGGCGACTCCGGCCTGCAGCTGACGCGGGTGGAGTGCCGCGGCCGCATTCGTTCGCTGTTCGTGCCGGTGGGCCGGTTCATCTCGATCGACATCGTCGGCCGTGCGGTCAAGGAGGGGCAGTGAGCGCTCGGCGTGCACCGTGGCGGCCTGTCCGGCCTGGCCCTTGGGCGTCGCGCGACCGGGGCAGCGCGATCATCGAGTTCACGTTCGTGGCCGTCCTCATCACGGTGCCGCTGGTGTACCTGGTGGTGGCGGTGGCCAGCGTGCAGCGCGCTCAACTCGCCGTGACCAACGCCGCGCGCGATGCCGGCCGGGCCTTCGCCACCGCGCCGACCCCGGAGCAGGGCCTGGCCCGAGCGCAAGTGGCCGTGCGGGTCGGACTGGCCGACGCCGGTCTGCCCGATGATGCCACCGTCCGCTTCGTCGCCCTCGGCGGCGGGTGTGGCGGTCCGGCCGTCACTCCGACGCTGAGGCCCGGCGCCGAGTTCGAGGTCTGCGTCAGTCGGTCCACGTCGGTGCCGGCCGTGCCCACCGTCGTGCAGGGCCGCGGCATCACCACCGAGGCCCGCTTCGCGATCCACGTCGACGACTTCCGGGCCGGCTCCTGATATGAGGCGCTCGCTGATCGAGCCGGTCGCATCTCTGCGACGACGGCCCGGCCGCCGGGGCGACCGCGGCTCGGTCATCCCGTTGATCCTCGGATTCTGGCTCGTCGGCATGTACGTGGTCGCCGCGGCGATTGCCCTCGGCGACGCCTTCACCGGCCAGCGAACACTGCAGTCGATCTGCGACGGCGCGGCGGTGGCGGCGGCCAACACTGTGCGCACCGATGTGCTGCACTACGGCGGTACCGACGCCGCAGCGCTGCCCCTGGGGGACACATCGCCCGCGGTCGCCCGCTTCCTGGCCCGTGACGGCGGCCGGGACGGTGTGCAGTTCGAGTCCGTGGTCACCCAGGACACGGTGACGTTGCACTGCACCCGCAGTCGCCGCGTCACTTTCGGGCGGTTCATCGGCAAGCCGGGCGGCGTCACCCAGAGCGTCTACTCCTCCGCCCGCAGTCCGTTGCAGCCCTGATCCGGCGGTGAGGGACAGCCGTCGCGCCGGCGTGGCTGCGGTGGTCAGCCCTCGTAGTGCGGGTCGATGTCGGCCGGGCTGCGCCCTAGCAGGTGGGCCACCCGGTCGACGATGACTTCGTGCACGATGTCGGCCAGGTCCTCCGGATCCACCGCGCGGGACTCCAGCGGCCGGCGGTAGAGCACGACCACGGGGGTGGTGATGCCGGCCAACCCGCGCGGATGGGCCTGGGCCAGTGGGACGTCGCCGTCCTCGAGCACGTCGGCCGACGTCGGGCCCGAGCCGGCGGCAATGGTCGGCACGTCCTCCACTGCGAACTCGATGCCCTCGACCTCGGTCACCCCGTGGGCCTGCAGGTGTTCGACCGCGTCGAGCACTGCCAGATCGAAGGACTCGGCCGGGCTGGCGGCGATGGGAACGGTTGGGGGCGCGACCGGGCCCCGCAGGCCACGGCCGTGGCGGTCGCGACGGGTGGACACGGGCCCGACGATAGCGGCCGGCACCCGCGGCGTTGTCCCGCCCAGGCGAGAGGGTCGCCGCCGCCGTCCAGGGTTCTTGCCCGTGAGGGACAACCGGGCGATGGCGCCGGCATGGGCGACCACCGCGCCCAGCTGGCCTTCGGGCGCCGGGAGCCTCGTCATGATGGAACCGGCCTCCACGGGCACCACGGCGTTCGACCCGCCCGCGCCCGGATCCTCGAGCCGCCCACCGACCAGCCCTACGGAGAGCGGCAGTACACCGCCCAGGACCTGGCTGGGCACCACTGGACGTTCTCCCAATCGATCGCCGACATCGACCCGCAGGAGTGGGGCGGCGACCTACGCCAGCCAGCCGCAAGATCAGCCGGCTCCGGCCACGCCGATCAGGGTGCCTTCGGGATCGGTGAAGTGGCCGACGACGAGGCCGCTGGGTGAGGTGGCCGGTCCCATCACCCGCGTGCCGCCCAGACTCTCGGCCTGGGCCAGCGCCGCCTCGACGTCGGGCACGCTGACGTACAAGACAGCGTGGCTGGCGTATCCCTCGCCGCCGCCGATCCCGCCCCGGATGCCGGTGCCGTCCTCGGACGTCTGCAGGTCGAGGAAGCCGTAGCGCTCGGGCGCCGACACCTCCACGGCGACCGGTGACGGCGTATCGAAGCTCCAGCCGAAGAGCTTCCCGTAGTACTCGCGCAGCCGGTCGGGGTCCTGCCCGATCACCTCGAAGTGCACCACCGGTCGTCCCACCACGGACCCCTCTCGCGATTGCCGGCCACGCCCCCCGTCCCGTCACCCTGGCCCGCCGCGCCGGTGGGGACAAGCTCGGATCGGCCACTGGGCGTGTCCGCGCGGCGCGGCGTGATCCGCCGGCCGCCCCGATTAGTGTCCTGTCAGTTCGCCGTCCGTCTGTGAGGTCAGGGTCCATGCCGTTGCGCCGCTGTACGCGTACCGGATGCGCGCGCACCGCGGTGGCCACGCTCACGTACGTCTATTCCGACTCGACCGCCGTCGTCGGTCCACTGGCTGCGTTCGCCGAGCCGCACTCCTACGACCTGTGCGAGGAGCACGCGTTGCGCCTGACCGTGCCGCGCGGCTGGGAGGTGCTGCGCCACGAGGGCGAGTTTCCGGCGCCCATCCCGTACGCCGACGACCTCGAGGCCCTGGCCGACGCCGTCCGCGAGGCCGCCCGCATCGAGCCGGAATATCGCGACGGACCGTCGGTGATCGGGCCGGGCCGCCGGTCGCACCTGCGCGTCGTCCCGCCCCGCTGAGTCCGACCACCGCCGCGTCGCCGACGATCGGCCGGAGCGTCGCGCGCCCGTCGATAGGGTGACGCGGTGAGCGACCTGGACGCCATTGTCAAGGCCTACGACGTCCGGGGTCTCGTCCCCGATGAACTGGACGAGTCGGTGGCCCGCGCGGTCGGCGCGGCCTTCGTCGACGTCCTCGGCGCGGTCAGCGTGATCACCGGTCACGACATGCGGGCCAGTGGTCCGGGCCTGGCCGCCGCCTTCGCCGAGGGCGCCACGGCCCGGGGCGCCGACGTCGTGGAAGTCGGCCTGGCCAGCACCGACCTGCTGTACTTCGCCTCCGGAATGCTAGGGCTGCCGGGGGCGATGTTCACCGCGAGCCACAACCCGGCCCGGTACAACGGCATCAAGCTCTTCCGCGCCAATGCCGTCCCCGTGGGCCAGGACACCGGTCTGACCCAGGTGCGCGATCAAGCCCGCGGCTACCTGGACGGCGTTGCGATCACCGGCGAGCCGGGTCGGCGCACGTCACGTGAGCTGCTGGCCACCTACGCCACCTACCTGCGGGGGCTGGTCGACCTGCGCGATATCCGTCCGCTGACCGTGGTGGTCGACGCCGGCAACGGGATGGGTGGGTTCACCGCGCCGGCCGTGCTCGGCGATGCCGTGCTGCCCGCCCTGCCTCTCACCGTGATCCCGCTGTACTTCGAGCTCGACGGCAGGTTCCCCAACCACGAGGCCAACCCGCTCGACCCCGCGAACCTGGTGGACTTGCAGCGCGCGGTGGTCGAGCACGGCGCGGATCTCGGGCTCGCCTTCGACGGCGACGCCGATCGCTGCTTCGTGGTGGGCGCGAATGGAGCCGCGGTATCGCCGAGCACGATTACCGCACTCGTCGCCGTACGCGAGCTGGACAAGAACCCGGGCGCGGCGATCATTCATAATCTGATCACCTCACGCGCGGTGCCCGAGGTCGTGCGCGAGCACGGAGGTGTGCCGGTCCGCACCCGCGTGGGGCACTCCTTCATCAAGGCGCGCATGGCCGAGACCGACGCGGCATTCGGCGGTGAGCATTCGGCGCACTACTACTTCCGCGACTTCTGGCGGGCCGACACCGGCATGCTGGCCGCGCTGCACGTGCTGGCCGAGCTCGGCGCGCAGGACCGCTCGCTGACCGACATGGTCGCCCCTTACGTGCGTTACGCCGGCTCCGGCGAGATCAACTCGACCGTGACCGACCCGCCGGCCCGGGTGGCCGAGGTGCAGGCCGCCTTCGCCGATCGGGCCACCGGCACCGACGACCTGGACGGGCTCACCGTCGACCTCCCCGACCGCGCGTGGTTCAACCTCCGCGCGTCCAACACCGAACCGCTGCTGCGGCTCAACGTCGAGGCCCGCGACGCGGCTGCGATGACAGCGATCCGCGACGAGGTGCTGGGCATCGTCCGCGCCGGGGCGCCGGCCAGCCGCTAGGCTGCCGCGGTGCCCGTCGACGCCGAGCTGCTGGCGATCCTGGCCTGCCCGAGCCCCGACCACGCGCCGCTGCGTGAGGAGCAGCGCGGTACGGCCGACGTGCTGGTGTGCACGCTGTGCGCGTCCGTCTACCCCATCCGTGACGGCATCCCGGTGCTCCTCGTCGACGACGCCACGCCGGGCCCCAACGGCATCGGGCGGCCCGCCGACGCGGCCCCGCCGGACTGAGCGATGTCGATCTTCGACGACGACGACGACGAGGACGACCCGGCCGACCTGGCGGACCTGCCCGAGGAGCCTCTGGTCCTCGACGGGGAGCTGCTCGACGGTGACGCCGACATCGTGGCCGTGCTCGACTCGCAGGACGCGGTCGCGGCGCGCGACCCCGGGCGGATGCTGTGGCTGCTGGCCACGGCCGGCGCGCAGGTCCGCCGGGCGGTGGAGACAGTCGAGCGTTGGAGCCCCGAGACGCTGAGCGAGGACATTGCCCCGCGCAGTCTGCTGATCGTGACTGACCCCAGCGCCTCGCTGGCCGCCTCGGTGCTGGCCGAGCTGGCCGGCGAGCGCGTGCCGGTGATCGACTGGCGCGGCGCCCAGCTGCCGCGCTGGGCCGGCCCGACCGACGTCCTGCTGGCCGCCGACATCGACGGGCGCCACTCGCGCGTCGCCGACCTCGTGGCCGAAGGTGACCGCCGGGGCCTGCGCGTGGTGGCGGTCGCGCCGGAGCGCTCGCCGGTGGCCGCCGCCGCGGCGCGTAGCCGGCTGGTGCCGATCGAGCCGGTGACCACTCGCCGAGTGGCGCTGTGGACGCTGCTCGCGCCGTTGCTCCTTGCCGCCGACGCCCTCGGGGTCGCCTCCATCGGCGCGCAACGCCTCATCGAGGTGGCCGACGCCCTCGACACGATGGCCGAGGCCTGCCGCCCGAGCAGTGACGCGTTCACCAACCCGGCCAAGCAGCTGGCGGTGGAGCTGGCCGAGAGCGAGGCCATGATCGCCGGGGTCGGTCCGCTCAGCGCGATCGCCGCCCGTTGGATGGGATCGTCATTGGCGGTGCTGGCCGGCCTGTCGGCGACCACTGTGGAGCTGCCCGACGACATCGCCGTCGGCGGAGCCTTACTGGAGATCCCGCCGAGCGGAGCGCTGGGCGCCACCACCGACCCCGACTTCTTCCGCGATCGGACGCAGCCCGAGGTCACTCGCCGGCGTCGGGTGGTGTTCGTGTTCGAGCGGAATCCGGCCGACGTCACCGTCGGCCGCCCGGCGGTGGAGCTGGTGGACGAGCCGTGGCCCACGGTGTCGCCGTGGGACGAGGGCGCCGAACGGGCGGCCATAGTGCTGGAGCAGGTAGCCGCGGCCCGGGGGCTCGTCACCTCGACCGTGGACACGCCGGCACGGGATCGGCTGGCCCGCTTCGCGGCGGCGACCTCCTTCGGGGACTTCGCCGCCGCCTACGCCGCGATCGGTCGCGGGGTAGACCCGGCCGCGGTGCGGGCCGGAGAACTGCCGCACTGACCCCCTACGGTTTGAACGGAGGACTTAGCCGCCGAGTGGGGAGCCGATCGTGAGTTCGCACGCCGGGAGCAAGGCGATCATCGCCGCGCTCAGCGCCAACCTGGGCATCGCGGTCCTGAAGTTCATCGCCTTCGCCATCACCCGCTCGTCCTCCATGCTGGCCGAAGGCGTGCACTCGCTGGTCGATTCGGGCAACCAGGTGCTGCTGCTGATCGGCGGCCGGCGGGCCCGTCGCGACGCCGACGTCGAGCACCAGTTCGGCTACGGGCGGGACCGCTACATCTACGGCTTCCTCGTCGCACTGGTGATCTTCACCGCCGGTGGTCTGTTCGCCTTGTACGAGGGCATCGAGAAGCTTCAGCACCCGCACCGGCTGGACAGCGCCTACATCGCAATCATCGTGCTGATCGGCGCGATCGGCATGGAGTCCTACTCCCTGCGCACCGCGGTTCAGGAGTCGCGCCCGCTCAAGGGACGGCAGTCCTGGTACTCCTTCATCCGCACGGCCAAGGTGCCCGAGCTGCCGGTCGTGCTGCTGGAGGACACCGCCGCGCTCATCGGCCTGATGTTCGCCCTGCTCGGGGTCGGGCTAACCGTGCTGACCGACGACCCCATCTGGGACGCCATCGGAACCACGGCCATCGGGGTGCTCCTCATCGTCGTGGCGGTCGTCCTGGTGATCGAGACCAAGAGCCTGTTGCTGGGGGAATCGGCTTCCGCGGCTACTCAACGGGCAGTCTCGGAAAACCTGGTCGGCGGCGGGATCGACCGGGTGATCCACCTGCGCACCCTGTACCTGAGCCCGGAGGACCTGCTGGTGGCGGCCAAGGTCGCGCTGCCGGCCGTGTCCAGCCTGGCCGAGGTGGCGGCCGCCCTGGACGCCGCGGAGGCCCGAGTGCGGGCAGCAGTACCCGAGGCCCGGCTGATCTACCTGGAGCCGGATGTCGACCGCGGTCGCGGGGCCATCCCGCCCGCCGCCGCGTCGGCGCCGGCGGCCGAGCCGGCAGCCCCCGCCGCGCCATGAGGGCGACCGGCTTCCTACGTCTGGCCGGTCCTATCCGCGACTACGCCTGGGGCGACCGGCACACCATCGCCGAACTGGTCGGCGTGGAACCGACGGGTGGGCCCATGGCCGAGCTGTGGCTGGGCGCGCACGCCGACGATCCGTCCACCGTGGCCGACTCCGGCCACTCGCTGGCCGACGTGGTGGCCGCCGATCCGACGGTCGTGCTGGGTCGGGCGGTGGCCGAGCGCTTCGCCGACCTGCCCTTCCTGGTCAAGGTGCTGGCCGTGGCCGAGCCACTGAGCCTGCAGGCCCACCCGAGCCGCGATCAGGCCGAGGCCGGCTTCACCGCGGAGGAGGAGCGCGGGCTGGCCCCCGACTCCGATGAACGCAACTACCGCGACCGCAACCACAAGCCCGAGCTGCTGTGCGCACTCAGCGACTTCTCGGCGCTGTGCGGCTTCCGGCCGGTGGACGAAACGCTGGCCCTGCTCGACGCCCTGGCCGTGCCGGAGCTCGACGGGCACCGGGCCCGGCTCCTCGCCGACGACGGGCTGCGCGACGTGGTCACCGATCTGCTCACCCGCTCGGCCCAGTCGGTCGCCACGCTCACCGATGCTCTGGCGCCGGCCGCGGCTCGTCTGGCCGAGGCGGGAGGCCGCTTCGCGGCTGAGGCAGCCGAGCTGGACAACCTGGGCCGGATCTATCCCGGTGACCGTGGAATCGTGATCGCTGCGCTGCTGAACCTGGTCCGGCTGGCGCCGGGGGAGTCGGTCTTCGTGGCCGCCGGCCAGCTGCACGCCTATCTGAAGGGCGTTGGCGTGGAGTTGCTGGCCAACAGCGACAACGTGTTGCGCGGCGGGCTGACCGGCAAGCGCGTCGACGTGGCCGAACTGTTGCGCCTGCTCGACTTCACGCCCGGGCCGGTTCGCGTGGACGCCGGCACGGTGGCCCGGCACGGCGACTCGCTCGAGGTGGCGTATGCCAGTCCGGTGCCCGACTTCCAGCTTCGTCGCCTCGAGGTCGCGGCCGACCCGATAGAGGTTTCCGTACCCGGGCCCCGCATCCTGCTGTGTGTCGCCGGAACGGCCGAGGTCGACGTCGGTGCCGTCCACCGCCTCGAAGGCGGCCAGGCCGGCTTCCTGACCGCCGATGTCGACGCGCGGCTGCGGGGAGCGCCGACCGCCACTGTGTTCCTCGCCACCGTCGGAAATAACAAGGGCGAAAACTGACACAAGGGTGTTAGGCTTTGCCTCGATGAAACCGCTGACCATCCAACAGGCGGTGGAGACGACCGGTTGGTCGCAGCGCATGTTGCGCTACCTCGAGCAGGCCGGTGTCGTCACCGCCCAGCGCTCGCCCGGTGGTCACCGCCTCTACGGACGGCGGCAGATCGACCGGCTCATCCAACTCAAGAGCCTCATCGAGCGGTTCGACCTCGGCATCAGTGACGTGGCCTTCGAACTGCGCACGCGCACCGAGCCGGAACTGGCTCGATCGCTGGACGACTGGTTCGGCGCGATCCACCGCGTCGCCGAACCGCCGCGCGCGGGTATCTACCGCCGCCTGACCGCCGACCCTGGCAACGATCCCCATCCCGCTGAAGGAGAGTTCGTGACCACCACCGCCCCGACCGCCGACCGCTTGTCGCTGGTACCAGACACCGCCGGATCGGTCAGCGACTTCAAGGTCGCAGACCTGTCCCTGGCCGAGTACGGCCGCAACGAGATCCGGCTGGCCGAGCACGAGATGCCCGGGCTGATGGCCCTGCGCGCCGAGTACGGCAAGGCCCAGCCGTTCAAGGGCAAGCGCATCGTCGGCTCGCTGCACATGACCGTGCAGACCGCGGTGCTGATCGAGACCCTCACTGCCCTCGGCGCCGACGTGCGCTGGGTGTCCTGCAACATCTTCTCCACCCAGGATCACG
>JBDUAD010000086.1:0-11149 GCA_040004775.1 bacterium
TTCGAGGTCAAGCGGGTCATCGTCGGCCAGGAACGGCTGGTCGAACGGATGATGGCCAGCATGCTGGCCGGCGGCCACTGCCTGCTCGAAGGCGTGCCGGGCGTGGCCAAGACCCTGGCCGTCGAGACCTTCGCCAAGGCGGTCGGGGGCTCGTTCGCCCGCCTGCAGTTCACGCCCGACCTCGTGCCCTCGGACATCGTGGGCACGCGCATCTACCGGCCGAACTCCGAGCGCTTCGACACCGAGCTCGGGCCGGTGTTCGCCAACTTCGTCCTCGCCGACGAGATCAACCGCGCCCCGGCCAAGGTGCAGTCGGCCCTGCTCGAGGTGATGGCCGAACGCCAGGTGAGCATCGGCGGGGTCCGTCACGCGGTCCCGATGCCGTTCCTCGTGCTGGCCACCCAGAATCCGATCGAGAGCGAGGGTGTCTACCCGTTGCCCGAGGCCCAGCGCGACCGCTTCCTGATGAAGATCCCGGTCGGCTACCCGTCGGCGGCCGAGGAGCGCGAAATTGTCTACCGGATGGGGGTCACGCCGCCGGTGCCGTCGCAGGTCATCTCCATCGAGGACCTGAGCCGCCTGCAAGGCACGGCCGGCCGGGTCTTCGTGCACCACGCGATCGTCGACTACGTGGTCCGCCTGGTACTGGCCACCCGCGCTCCGCGCCAGGTCGGACTCAACGACGTGGCCGGCTGGATCTCCTACGGGGCCAGCCCGCGGGCCAGCCTCGGCCTCGTCGCCGCCAGCCGGGCGATGGCCCTGCTGCGTGGACGCGACTACGTGCTGCCCCAGGACGTTCTCGACATCGCTCCTGACGTGCTGGCCCACCGGCTGGTGCTGTCCTACGACGCGGTGGCCGACGGCGTGCCGGCCGAACACGCGGTACGCCGCATACTGGAGACCGTGCCGCTACCGCAGGTATCCCCGCGCCAGCGGGCCGCAGGAGCACCACTCCCGGGCCTACCGGGCGCAGGCAGCGGCCCGGGCGGGGCCACCGCTTTCGGTCCCGCGTCCGCCGCCTCCCGCAGCGCATAGGTCTCGCGTGCCCTTCCGCCGCTCTGCCGCCGCCTCGGATCCGGTTCCGGGTCCGGCCCTCGAACTGGTCACGCCCGCGAGCGGACCGTTGCTGCGCCGCCTCGAGCTTCAGGTACGCCGTCGACTCGACGGCCTGCTGCAGGGCAACTACCTCGGCCTCATTCCGGGTCCTGGCAGCGAGACCGGCGACTCGCGGCTCTACGTTCCCGGCGACGACGTGCGGCGGATGGATTGGGCGGTGACCGCGCGTACCCAGACTGCGCACGTGCGCCAGACCGTCGCCGACCGCGAGCTGGAGTCGTGGGTGGTGGTCGACCTCTCGCCCAGCCTCGACTTCGGCACGGCCCGTAGCGAGAAGCGTGAGCTGGTCTTGGCCGCGATCACCGCCGTGGTGCACCTGACCGCGCGCGGCGGAAACCGGGTCGGCGCGATCGTCACGAACGGCGACCGGGCCACCCGCATACCGGCGCTGGCCGGCCGCACGCACGCTCGCCATCTGGTGGAGCAGATCGCCGAGACGCCGCGGGCCTCGGCCGGGCGCCGAGGTGACCTGGCCGCGGCGCTGGAGATGGTGCGCCGACCACCGCGACGCCGAGGCCTGGTCGCCGTCGTCTCGGACTTCCTCGGTGACACCGAGTGGGAACGCCCGCTACGCGGGCTGGGGGAGCGTCACCAGCTGCTCGGTATCGAGATCGTCGACCCGCGCGAGCTCGAACTGCCCAACGCCGGGCTGGTCACGTTCGTCGATCCGGAGACCGGAGAGCAGCTCGAGGTGCAGACCGCCCGCTCTGACGTCCGCCAGCGCTACGCCACCGCCGCGGCCGCCCAGCGGGCCGACATCGCCCGCGCGCTGCGCCACGCCGGGGCGGGTCATCTGCAGCTGCGCACCGACCGCGATTGGCTGGAGGACATGGTGCGCTTCGTGACGGCGCAACGGCAGTTCGTGGGAGGAGGACACCGACCGTGAGCTTGCTGACCGGTTTCCGCTCTCCGTTGTGGCTGCTCCTGCTGGTGGTCATCGTCGCGTTCGCCGTGGTCTACGTGGTCGAGCAGCTGCGGCGCAAGAAGTATGTGGCCCGCTTCAGCAACGTGTCCCTGCTGGCCTCGATCGCACCCAAGCGGCCCGGCTGGCGCCGCCACGTAACGTTCGCCCTGCTCTTGTGCGCGCTGGCCGTGCTGACCGTCGGCGTGGCCCAGCCGACCGGCAAGGTCCGGGTGCCGCGCGAGAAGGCCACCGTCATGTTGGCCATCGACGTTTCACTTTCGATGAAGGCCGAGGACGTGCTGCCCAACCGGCTGAACGCGGCCAAGAAGGCGGCGCGGGAATTCGCCGACCTGCTCCCGCCGAAGATCAACCTGGGCCTGGTGGCCTTTGCCGGCGCGGCCAGCCTCAAGGTGCCGCCGACCATCGACCGGGACAGCTTCAAGGCCGCGGTCGACGGGCTGGAGCTGCAGTCGTCGACGGCGATCGGCGAGGCGGTCTACTCCTGCCTCGACGCGATCAACACCTTCACCCGCTCAACCACGGCCAAGGACGACAAGCCGGCCCCGGCACGAATCGTGCTGCTCAGCGACGGCACGAACAACAACGGACGGTCCCTGCGGGCAGCGGCCCAGTCGGCCAAGGACGCCCCAGTGCCGGTGTCGACGATCGCGTTCGGCACCCAGGACGGGACGGTGGAGATCGAGGGTCAGATCAGCCGGGTGCCGGCCGACATCCCGGCGCTGCGTGGGCTGGCGCAGGACACCGGCGGCTCGTTCCACACCGCCGCCTCGGCCCAGGAACTGGAGACGGTGTACCAGGACATCGGCTCGCAGATCGGCTACACCACCGCCGAGCGCGACATCAGCTGGCGGTTCCTGGCCATCGGGCTGGTCTTCGCCATGGTCGCTGCTGCCAGCGGACTGCTCTGGTCCGGCCGCCTGGTCTAGTGGCGTCGGTCCGCAGGCGTGACCTCGAGGGCCGGCCGCGAGGCATCGGCTAGCGTTGCCCGGCGTGAGCCGATCCGTTCTCGTCACCGGCGGCAACCGGGGCATCGGGCTGGCTATCGCTCAGGCATTCGTGGCCGCGGGGGACCGGGTGGCCGTGACGCGGCGCAGCACGGCCGCACCGGAGGGTCTGTTCGGCGTGCCGTGCGACGTCACCGATGCCGCGGCCGTCGACGAGGCGTTTGCCACGGTCGAGGCCGAGCAGGGCCCGGTCGAGGTGCTGGTGGCCAACGCCGGAATCACCGACGACACGCTCCTGCTACGGATGAGTGAGGACTCCTTCACCCGGGTCCTCGACGCCAACCTGACCGGCTCCTACCGGGTGGCCAAACGCGCCGCGAGCGGCATGCTGCGGATGCGGCGCGGTCGGATGATCTTCATCTCCTCGGTGGTCGGCGTCATGGGTTCACCGGGGCAGGCCAACTACGCGGCCAGCAAGGCCGGCCTCATCGGCTTCGCCCGATCGATCGCCCGCGAGCTCGGCAGCCGCAGCATCACCGCCAATGTCGTCACGCCCGGCTTCGTCGAGACCGACATGACGGCCGGCCTGCCCGCTGCCCGCCAGCGTGAGATCCTCGGATCGGTGCCGCTCGGCCGCTACGGCCGGGCCGACGAGGTCGCGGCCACTGTCCGGTTCCTGGCCTCACCGGAGGCGGCCTACATCTCCGGAGCGGTGATTCCGGTCGACGGCGGCCTGTCCATGGGCCATTGAGCTCGTCCCGAGCGGAAAGGTAGGTAACACCCGTGGGTCTGCTCGAGGGCAAGCGGCTGCTCATCACCGGAATCATCACCGACGCCTCGATCGCGTTCGGCGTGGCCAAGGTGGCTCAGGAAGAAGGCGCCGAGGTCGTCCTGACCGGCTTCGGACGGCTGTCCCTGGTCAACCGGGTGGCGGCCAAGCTGCCCAAGCCCGCGCCGGTCGTCGAACTCGACGTCACCGACGATGAGCACCTGGCCCGGCTGCCGGAACTGGTGCGCGAGCACATGGACGGCGTCGACGGTGTGCTGCACTCCATCGGGTTCGCGCCCCCGTCCCTGCTGGGCGGCGACTTCCTCAACGCCCCCTGGAGCGACGTGGCCACCGCGGTGCAGGTGTCCACCTACTCCCTGGCCGCGCTGGCCCGCGCCAGCCTGCCGCTCTACGGGGAGTCCGGCGGCTCGCTGGTCGGGCTCACCTTCGACGCCAGGGTGGCCTGGCCGGCCTACGACTGGATGGGCGTGGCCAAGGCCGGCCTGGAGTCCACCGCGCGCTACCTTGCCCGCGAGCTCGGCCCGCGCTCGATCCGCGTCAACCTGGTCGCGGCCGGTCCGGTTCGCACGATGGCGGCCAAGAGCATCCCCGGCTTCAGCCGCTTCGAGGACGCGTGGGACGGCGTGGCCCCGCTGGGCTGGAACGTGGACAACTCCGAACCCGTCGCCCGATCGTGCGCGGTGCTGCTGTCGGACTGGCTGCCGGCCACCACCGGCGAGATCGTCCACGTCGACGGCGGCTTCCACGCCATGGGCGTGTGATGAGCGGGCCGGTGGCCAGCGACCCCGGTACCGACTCGGGCGACCGCCGCTTCGACGCGTTCCTGCTGTTGGGGTTCGGCGGCCCGGAGGCGCCCGAGGAGGTGCTCCCCTTCCTGCGCACGGTCACCGCCGGCCGCGGTGTTCCGGACGAGCGGCTGGCCGAGGTGGCCGAGCACTACCACCACTTCGGCGGAGTCAGCCCCATCAACGCCCAGAACCGGGCGCTGCTCGCCGCCCTGGGGGACGAGTTCGCGGCCGCCGGCATCGAGCTGCCGCTGTACTGGGGCAACCGCAACTCCGCGCCGTGGCTGGGCGACGAGGTCGCCCGGATGCGCGCCGACGGGGTCCGCCGCGCGCTGGTGCTGGCCACGAGTGCCACCGGCGGGTACTCGGGCTGTCGGCAGTATCGCGAGAACCTCATCGATGCCCGCGAGTCTGTCGGCGCCGGCGCTCCCGAGATGGTCAAGCTGCGCCACTTCTTCAACCACCCGGCCTTCATCGAAGCCAACGCGGACCGGCTGCGGACGGCGCTGGAGGACTTGCCGGGCGAGGTCCGCGCCACTACCCGCCTGGTGTTCACCGCACATTCGGTGCCAAGCGGGGCCGATGCCGCGGCCGGTCCCGACGGGCATCTGTACTCGACCCAGCAGCGCGAAACCGCCCGCCTGGTGGCCGAGGCGGTGCGCGGACCCGGTGCGGCCTTCGACCTGGTGTGGCAGTCGCGCTCGGGGCCGCCGCAGGTTCCGTGGCTGGAGCCCGACGTCAACGACCACCTGCGCGCCCTGGCCGCGGCGGGGGTGACCGACGTGGTGTTGGCTCCGACCGGGTTCGTGTCCGACCACCTCGAGGTGCTCTGGGACCTCGACAACGAGGCCCGTGAGACCGCGGCGGAGGTGGGTGTTCGGATGGTTCGCGCTCCAACGGCCGGTACTCATCCGGCCTTCCTGGCCATGGTCGTCGAGCTGGTCCGCGAACGCCTCGACGGAGCTGCCAGTCGGTCGAGCGGTGCAATGGGTCCGTCCTGGGACACCTGCCCGTGGGACCGCGGCTGCTGCCAGCCCGCCCGTCGCCCGGCCTGACCCGGCGAGCGCCCTTCGCCACTCACCCACTCACTCACTCACCCAGCTGGGCTCGGCTGCGGGATCTCGATGGCGCTCGACCGCTCGAGCCCTTCAGGACCATGAAGATCAGGTGGGCGGTGAGCCACCACCCGCGGTGACGTTCAGGGTCCTCACACGCTCGAGCGGTCGAGGAACCTGACGATCCCGAAGGCCACGATTCGACGCCCTGGCCGCGGTCCTGGTCAGGACGGGCCGGAGCCGACGCCCTGGCCGCAGTCCTTAGTAGGACGGGCCGGACCCGACGCCCTGGCCTGAGTCCTGGTCGAAGCCGCTGTTGTAGGCGATCATCCGGGCCCGCCGGACCGTGGCCGCCAACTCGCGCAGCGCGGCCGCCCGGGTGGAGATGCCGGTGCGGTCGATCGCGCCACCGCGGTCGTCGGTCAAGGCCAGCTCCAACGCTTCACCCAGCCGTTCGGCGCGGGCCACGAGTGCGGTGGCGCGAGGATCGAAGCCGGCCGGTAGGTGCAGACGCTCCCCCGCGCGTCGCGCCCGGGCCAGCTCGTCGCCCACATCGCGGCGAGTGGTCCCGGCCAGCTCGGCCGCGGTGAACAGCGTGGCCGTCTCGCGCACCGCCACGGCCAGCTCGTGCTCAGCCTCGGAGAGCTGGCCGGTGTCCGCCGGCGGCGCGCCGACCGCAAAGGCCCGCCACGTAACGAGTCGCGACGCGCTGCTCGCGGTGGGGTCGGCCACCTGCGGCACGAGGCCGAGGCCGCCGCCGTAGACCGCCTCACCGGCCGCGGTCGCCGCGGCCACGAATGCCGATCCGGACGCCGCGAGGTCCGGCTCTGGGACCAGGCGCGGTTGGGGCAGCCCCCGCACGTCGCCGGGCACAGGCAGCGCCAGCCGGACGACGTCCCCGGCCGCTCGCCAGGCCAGGAGCGAGGCGCCCAGGCGGTCCTCGGACCCCTCCTGTTCGGGCGGGGCGGCGGCGAGGTCAGGCCCGGGCGAAGTTGGGCCCACGCCGGGATGTACCGGTAGGGCGGCGCGCAGGCCGATCACGGCATGGCGGCGACCGTCGGCGGTGACCGCCTCGAGCACGTCGTCGTAGCCGACCCGGCCCTCCAGCCAGGCCGACGTCCACACCGCGAGGCGGGCACTGAGTGGCATCGGCACCCGACCAGGCTAACCACCACCGAACGGGGCCCGACCTGCTGCGGCGCGCATACTCTGCCCGCGGCCAACGGCTGGCTATCGTCGCCACCCGTGGACCGTTACGGACAGGATGTGCTGGCCGGACCTCAGCGCCGCCGGTCGGTGGCCGAGCAACCGGTCGCGGTCGGGCTCGTGGTCGAGGACGCGGCGTCCGGGTTCTGCGGCGCCGTCGTGAATGCGGACCGGCGCAGCGTGTCCCTTCAGGACCGGGCCGGCCGGGTGCGAATCTTCCCGCTGCAGCCGGCCGGCTTCCGGCTCGACGGCGTGGTCATCACCCTGGTACCCGCGGGGACACTCAAGCCGGCCGCGACGGTGTCGCGCCGGACCCGTACCGCGTCAGGCTCCTTCACCGCGCCCGCTGCCGTCGCCGGGTCGGCGGTACGAGCCCGGGTGGCGCGGGCCGGGCGGATCTGGGTGGAGGGCGATCACGACGCCGCTCTGCTCGAACGGGTCTGGGGCGCGGACCTGCGCGAGGAAGGCGTCGTGGTCGAGGCGATCCGCGGGCTGGACCACCTGGCCGACGCGGTGCGGGCCTTCCAACCCGGTCCCGGCCGCCGCCTCGGTGTGCTGGCCGACCACCTCGTCCCGGGCAGCAAGGAGAGCCGCATCGTCGCCACGGTGACGTCACCGCACGTGCGGGTGACCGGGCATCCCTACGTGGACGTCTGGCAGGCGGTGAAGCCGACGTCCCTGGGCATCACCGCCTGGCCGGTAGTGCCCCGCGGACGGCCGTGGAAGGACGGTGTCGCGGCAGCCCTCGGCTACGTACAGCCGGGCGGCCTCTGGCGTCAGGTGCTGGCCTCCGTCGACAGCTACACCGACGTCGAGGTGCCGTTGCTGCGCGCGGTCGAGCAACTGATCGACTTCGTCACGGCGCCCGACGGCTGAGGTTTTCGGGGACGGGTGACTTTCCCGGGACGACCGAGCTTCCCGGGACGACCCAGCTTCAGCGAGGAGCTCAGGTCAGAGGATCGGCCGCCCGCCCGTAACCGCGATGCGGGCTCCGGAGATGTAGCTGCCCTCGTCTGAGGCGAGCAGGACGTACACCGGCGCCAGCTCGGCCGGCTGGCCGACGCGGCCGAGCGGGGTGTCGGTGCCGAAGCTCTCGACCTTCTCCTCGGGCATGGTGGCCGGGATCAGAGGCGTCCAGATCGGTCCCGGCGCCACGCTGTTGGCGCGAATGCCCCGCTCGCCGAGCATCTGGGCCAGGCTGGCGGTGAAGTTGGCGATCGCCGCCTTGGTCGCCGCGTAGGGCGCCAGCGTGGGGGAGGGCGAGTCGGAGTTCACCGACGAGCTGCCGATGATTGAACCGCCCGGACTCATGTGCGGGAGCGCGGCTTTGGTGAGGTAGAACATCGCCGAGATGTTGGTGGCGAAGGTGTGGTCCCACTCCTCGTCCGGGATCTCCTCGAGCGTCTCGTGGTTCATCTGAAACGCGGCGTTGTTGACCAGTATGTCGACCCTGCCGAAAGCCTCGACCGCCTTGGCGATGATCGAGCGGCAGTGCGCCGGGTCGGACACGTCGCCGGGCACGAGTACCGCCTTGCGGCCGGCCGCCTCGACCAGCGCCGCGGTGTCCTTCGCGTCCTCGTCCTCGTTGAGGTAGGAGATGAGGACGTCGGCACCCTCGCGGGCGTAGGCGATGGCCACCGCGCGGCCGATGCCGCTGTCGCCGCCGGTGATCACTGCCACCTTGCCGGTCAACCGACCGTGGCCTTCGTAGGACTCCTCGCCGCAGTCGGGCTTCGGGGTCATCTCGGACTGCGTGCCGGGAACGTCCTGCTGCTGTGCGGGCTGGCCCATGATCGTCCTCCACCGGGATCGAGCGACCGGCGGTTTGATCGCTCCTGCATTTGACCAACTACCGGCCGACGTTGGCAAACCGTTCCGGCACGCGCCTTCCCCGCCCCCGCCATGCGGCACGTAACGACTCGGCCACGACCCCGGTCCGCGGCCTGTGGCACCGGCGGCCGACGGGCCTGCGTGCCAAGATGGAAGGTGTGGATGCCTGGCTGGTCTGGCTGATCATCGCCGGCGTCCTGGCCGGTGCGGAGATCGTCTCCGTGGATCTCGTACTCATCATGTTTGCCGGTGGAGCGGCGGCCGCTGCTGCTGCCGCGGCGGCCGGCGCCCCGGCCTCGGTGCAGGTGTTGGTGGCCATCGTGGTCAGCACCGGCCTGCTGGTCGGCGTGCGGCCGGTGGCCAAGCGCCACATGGTCGCTCCGACGTCGGTGGACAACACCGCGGCCCTGGTCGGGCGCGAGGCCGTGGTGCTGGAGGCGGTCAGTGCTCACGGCGGCATGGTCAAGCTCAACGGCGGACAGTGGTCGGCGCGGGCGTTCGACCAGCGCCAGCTCATCGCCGCGGGCTCGACGGTCACGGTCATGGAGATCAACGGCGCTACGGCCGTGGTCTGGGACGGGCCGTGACGTTGCCCCGCGGTCCGTAGTGATTGCGACATCGAAGAACTTGATGGGATATCCGAAGAGAGGAACCCGCTCGTGAGTGCTGCTCTGATCGTTCTGTTCGTCGTGCTGGGGCTGGTCGTGCTGGTCCTGGCCCGCAGTGTGCGCATCGTTCCCCAGGCCCGGGCCGCGGTGATCGAGCGGCTCGGCCGCTATGTGCGCACGGCTGGGCCAGGTCTGACGCTGCTGGTGCCGTTCGTCGACCGGATGCGCCCCCTTATGGACCTGCGCGAACAGGTGGTGTCCTTTCCGCCGCAGCCGGTGATCACGTCGGACAACCTGACCGTGGCCATCGACTCGGTCATCTACTTCCAGGTGACCAACCCCCGCTCGGCCAGCTACGAGATCCAGAACTACATCCAGGCGGTCGAGCAGCTGACCATCACCACGTTGCGCAACGTGGTCGGGTCGCTGAACCTGGAGCAGGCTCTGACCAGTCGCGACGCGATCAACACCCAGCTGCGGGTGGTGCTCGATGAAGCCACCGGCCCGTGGGGCATCCGGGTGGCGCGGGTGGAGATCAAGGCGATCGATCCGCCGCCGTCCATCCGCGACGCGATGGAGCAGCAGATGCGCGCCGACCGCAACAAGCGCGCGATCATTCTGCAGGCCGAGGGTCAGCGGGAGTCCTCCATCAAGAGCGCCGAGGGCCAGAAGGCGTCGCAGATCCTCGAGGCCGAGGGCCAGAAGCAGGCGGTGATCCTGGCCGCCGAGGCTGACCGTCAGTCGCGCATCCTGCGAGCCGAGGGTGACCGGGCCGCCCGCTTCCTGACCGCTCAGGGCCAAGCCAAGGCGATCGAGACGACGTTCGCGGCCATCCACGACTCGAAGCCGGACCCGGCGGTCATGGCTTACCAGTACCTGCAGACGCTCCCGCAGATCGCCCAGGGCGACGCGAACAAGATGTGGATCGTTCCCAGCGAGTACGGCAAGGCGCTCGAGGGTCTTGGGCGGCTGGCCGCGCCGAAGGATGCCGAAGGTGAGGACACGCCCTCCTGGATGCAGGTCGGAGACGGCGGCGAGCGCACCGCGGACAAGATCGACACCGATGGCTGGTTCGATTCGAACCTGCCGCCCGCGGCCGAACTGCCCGAGCGGGCCAACCTGCGCGCCTCCGACGACGACCCCGCGACCCGTGCGGCCCACGACGCGTTGGTGGACAGGTCGCGGGCCGGCGCGGGGATGTCTGCGGTCCCGGAGATCGAGAACGGCCGGCCGGCGGTCACCGGTGGCTCCGGCGGGGGGCCGGCTCCCGGCGGCGCAACGGCCCCCAACGGCACGGTGGGGCCAGACGGCGCCCCCGGGCAGCACAGCGGCCCCGGGCAGCACGGCGGCCCCGGGCCGAACGACGGGTCGGCGAACAACGGGGCGACCGTGTCGCAGCCCGCCGGCCCGGGCTCACCGCCGCCCGCGTCCGGTCAGCCGGCCGGTGATCCCTGGGCCCAGGAGAACCCCCGCCCGTAAATCAGCGTTCGGCTCGCCGGGCCGGCGGAGGTTCGGTAGCGTCCCGCCTTGTTGCCAGTCATTGGCAACAAGGCCGGAGTGCCGTACGACGCGGATACTCCCAGGCGGATGCGAGGGTGCCCGTGCGCGCTGGACGGATGGCGGCGGGAACCAGCAGCCGGCTGGCGCAGTTCCGAGCAGGTCTCGACCAGCGCGATCGACGGTCACTCGCCGGCATGCTCGGCGTGGTCGTGCTGCTGCACGCGATCGGCCTGGCGCTCCTGCTCGGCCTGGTCGTGCCTCATCACTACGAGCTCGGCGGTGCCCACCCGGTGTTCAATGTCGGCGTCGGCGTGCTGGCCTACACCTTCGGCCTTCGGCACGCCTTCGACGCCGACCACATCGCCGCGGTCGACAACACCACCCGCAAGC
>JBDUAD010000087.1:0-11043 GCA_040004775.1 bacterium
TGCTGGTCACCACGCTGACCAAGAAGATGGCCGAGGACCTCACCGACTACCTGCTGGAGCTCGGTGTCCGGGTGCGTTACCTGCACTCGGAGGTCGACACGCTGCGCCGCGTCGAGTTGCTGCGCGAACTGCGCCTCGGCGAGTTCGACGTGCTGGTCGGCATCAACTTGCTGCGCGAGGGACTGGACCTGCCCGAGGTCTCCCTGGTGTCGATCCTCGACGCGGACAAAGAGGGGTTCCTGCGCAGCGGGACCTCACTGATCCAGACCATCGGGCGGGCCGCGCGCAACGTGTCCGGTCAGGTGCACATGTACGCCGACAGGATCACCCCGTCGATGGAAAAGGCGATCGACGAGACCAACCGGCGCCGGGAGAAGCAGGTCCAGTACAACCAGGAGCACGGCATCGACCCCACCCCGCTGCGCAAGCGGATCGCCGACATCACCGATCTACTGGCCCGCGAGGCCGAGGACACCGAGGCTCTGCTCAATGCCCCGGTCGGCGGCTCCGGCCGGTCTCAGTCGCGGGGCAAGTCCCCGGTGCCGGGTAAGGCCGGCCGCGGTACTGGACCCGGAGTGGTCGGGGTCGGTGCGCACGCCGACGGCAAGCTCGACATCTCGGAGATGCCGCGGGCGCAGTTGGCCGACCTGATCCAGTCGCTCAACGAGCAGATGCTGTCTTCCGCGCGAGAGCTGCAGTTCGAGGTGGCCGCGCGGCTACGCGACGAGATCTCCGAGCTCAAGAAGGAGTTGCGGGGGATGGACGTGGCCGGCGTCGGCTGAAGCTGGTCCGCCGCCCATCGTCGGTGCGGGTCGTGGCTCAACTCGGCTTCGGTGCTGCGATCGGCGTCGGTTCAGCCAGCCGGACGTCGCGATCGAGGAACCGGGCGATGTCGGCCACCTCGCCGTCGATGAGGTCGCGCCAATGCGGCGGCGGCTCATGGAAGAACCCGAGAGTCACACTCGCCGGGTCGGTGGCGCGGTTCAGCGACCAGCGCCCGAGCAGCGCCCCGTCCAGGCAGATCGAGGGATAGAGCATGCCTCCGTCGACAATGCGCTTCTGCAGGGACGGGTGAAGCATGGCGTCGCGGGGACGGTAGCCCATGAGGTAGGTGTCGAACGCCGCCAGGAGCCGGAGCACGCCTCGCGCGGCCGGCACGGGGTCGAGCCGGACCATCGCCTGGTCCTCGACCGTCACCGTCTCCAGCTCATCGGCCAGAGCGGCGAACGCCCGCCGCCCGGCACCGATCGTCAGCCCGGACCAGCTGGCGAAGTCGTGCGGCGTCACCGGACCGAAGGCCTGCACGTAGCGCCGGGCAAGCTCGACCAGCGCGTCCTCCCCGGTCGGACCGCCGGTGGGTACCCAGTCGTCGAGCAGCACCACGGTCCGGTGACTGCCGCGCTCCGGACCTCGGCAGACCAGGCCGGACACGGCAGCCCAGAAGATGATGTGGGCCGCGGCGCCCGGGTCGGGTCCAAACGTGATGCCGAGTCGGCCCAACTCGGCGATGATCTCGGCGCCGGTCAGGATCCGACCGGTCAGGATCTTGGGCAGCGCGTCGCCGACCCGGGCCAGCAGGTCATCATCGAGACCGAGCCCGCGGCGTCGACCGGCGGTCATCCGCAGCACCGACGGGCCGGTGAGGCCGACCGTCCACCGGACGTCCTCGGCGGGAAGCAGATGCAGCGTGCCGCGCATCGGCCAGGTGCGCACGACCGCAGGTGGTCCCTGGACGGCGGCCAGAACGTCGTCGAGCCGGGCCGTGGCCGACCGTGAGCGCACAGCCAGACGGGTCGCCCACAGGTCCTGGGCCTGGATGCCGGCGCAGACGCGCGCGGCGCCGGCCGGATCGGACGCGGGCCGGTGGGTCAGACCGGAGGCGGCCATGCGCGCGGCCAGAAGGTCCGCGGTCGACATACGGGTCATGCAGGCCTCACGCCGGCCCGAGGTCGTCCGGGAGACTCCGCGGGCAACGCCGGCCAGCGCGCGCTGCGCAGTCTCGAACACTTGTGGTGGTGCCGTGACCCGCTCCGCTCACTGCGTGACCGTATCGAGCGGCTACGACGACATCGCCGTACCGCAGCCGGCGAGACGGGCCGCCGCCGGCCTCCCGTGGCGCCGGGGGTCGCTAACCGGTGCCCGCTGCTCAGCCCGGCGGCCGGCCGCCGACCAGGCCGCACGCCGTCGCGGCGAGGGCATGGCCGGCGGCCAACGCCTCGCCCGGGTCCTGTCCTCGGGCCAGGCCGCTCAGCAGGGCGGCGGCGAAGGCATCGCCGGCTCCGGTGGTGTCGATGACCCGGGCCGGCGTAGCCGCAGCGGTAATCACGCTCGTGCCGTCGGACCACAGCGCGCCGCCGGCGCCTCGCTTGACGACTGCGCAGCCGCTGCGTTCGGCCAGGATGTGTGCCGCCGCCTCGGGATCCGTCTGGCCGGTCAGGACGGCGGCTTCGTCCTCGTTGGCCAGCAGCAGGACGTCGGGCCCGATCAGCTCGAAGAAGGCCGACGGGCCGACGGCGGCCAGGGGAGCGGCGGACGAGGCGTCGACCGAGATGGGCAGTCCGCGGGCGCGGGCCAGCGCCAAGGCGGCGGCTGCGGCCGGGCGGGCCGGGCTGAACAACAAGTAGGCCGACAGGTGCAGCCGAGTGGGCTCGACGAAGTGCTCGGCCGGCAGGTCGGCCGCGGTCAGCGCCGCGTTGGCTCCCGCGTCCGGCACCATCGTGCGTTCTCCGTCCGGGTCGACCAGGACGAGACAGATGCCGGTCGGGCGCACCGGGTCGACCGCCAGCTCGGCGGCCACGCCGCGGCGACGCAGGTCCTCGGCCGCGGCGACCCCGAACGGGTCTGCGCCGACGCGGGCGACGAGGGTTGCCGAGGTACCGAGAAATGCCAGCCAGGCCGCGGTGTTGGCCGCCGACCCACCCGGCCGCGTGCGGACCGACGCCGGCGTATCCGACCCACGGGCCAAGGGACCGGGCAGCGTGGCCACGACGTCGGTCATCACCTCGCCCACACACAGGACGCGGACTCCGGCCGGCACCTCAGGACCCGACCGCCAGCGCGGAGGCGACCTCGGCGGCCAGCCGGGCGTTGGCGAGCACCAGGGCGACGTTGGCGGCCAGCGACGCCCCGGCCGTCCGGCGGTGGAAGTGCTCGAGCAGGAACGGCGTGACGTCCTTGCCGTGTACGCCCCGATCGGCCAGCGCGGCCAGCCCGCTGGTCAACGCCTGGTCGTGCAGGTCGGGATCGAGCTCGTCCTCGGCCGCGATGGGATTGGCCAGGAGGACGCCGTAGTCCTCGGTGCCGAGGGCGCGTCGGGCCTGCAGCACGTGGGCGACCTCGGTGGGGGACTCCACCCGCCAGTCCACCGGATGCCCGGAGTCGACCTGGTAGAAGCCGGGAAAGCGGTCGGTGCGGTAGCCCAGTACGGCGACGTTGAGCGATTCCAGCCGCTCCAGCGTGGCGCCGACGTCGAGAATCGACTTCACGCCGGCGCATACGACCAGGATCGGCGTGCGGGCCAGCGCAGTGAGGTCGGCCGACTCGTCCCACGAGCTGCGGGCATCGCGGTGCACTCCGCCGAGGCCGCCGGTGGCGAACACCGATATCCCGGCACGGGCGGCCAGGTGCGCGGTCGCGGCCACCGTCGTCGCCGCGTCGAGGCCACGGGCACACACGACTGCAAGGTCGCGCAGGCTGGCCTTGCCCACGTCCGGCGCCCGAGCCACGTGTAGCAGTGCCGCGTCGTCCAGCCCGACGCAGGCGACGCCCTGCAGGACGGCGACCGTGGCCGGCACCGCCCCGGCGGCCCGCACGGCCTGCTCGATCTCGCGAGCCACGTCCAGGTTGTCGGGACGGGGCAGGCCGTGGCTGATGATCGTGCTCTCCAGCGCCACGACCGGGCGCCCCTCGGCCAGGGCGGCCGCGACCTCCGGGTGCACACGCAGGTGGCCGGCGGCGGGGGACTCGGGCACGGGCGCGGTCCCTTCCCTTGGTGCGGCGGCCGTCAGTGACCGGAAGCGGTCGATCGATCGATCCCGTGCCGGGTGCGGTAGGCATGGGCGATGACGACGATCGTCGGGCTGGACCATCTCACGCTCATGGTGGACGACCTAGCACGGGCCCAACGCCTGTACGACGCCGCGCTGGAACCGCTCGGCCTCGCCCGGCTGGTCGATTACCTCGATCCCGAGGACGAGGACGAGGCCGGCGTGGAGGCCGTCGGGTACGGCGGCAGTGACGGCCGCGCGGTGTTGTGGTTGGTCCAGGGCGACCCTCCGACGACGGGCGTGCACCTGGCGCTGCGCGCCGCGGACGCGCAGGCCGTCCAGGGTTTCTTCGCCGCCGCGACGGCGGCCGGGGCGACGGCCCATCGCCGCCCGCGGCCGTGGCCGATCTATCGGACGGGCCAGTTCACCGCCATGGTCGCCGACGCGCACGGCAACCTGCTGGAGGCCAGCGCGCCCACTGTGCCCGCTGCGCCGACCGCTTCCAATCCGCCGACCGCGTCGACCCCCCTCGCGCCGGTTACCGGTCAGGCGACGGCCACCGGTCAGGCGTCGGTTACCGGTCAGGCGACGGCCACCGGTCAGGCGTCGGTTACCGGTCAGGCGTCGGTTACCGGTCAGGCGACGGCCACGTCGGCGTAGTGCTCGACCAGCGGGGGAGCGGCGAAGTACGGCCCGATGGCCGCCCGCCAACGCACGAACCGGTCGCTCGCGCGGAAGTTCTGCTCGTGGGCGTGCACCGAATCCCACTCGACCAGCAGCACGAAGCGGGTGGGCCGCTCGATACCGGCGGTCATGCGCACCGACCGCACGCCCGGCGTGCCGGCCAGGACCGAGCGCACCGAGCGGTAGGCCGCGGCGAACGCCTCCTGCTCACTGTCGCGGACATCGATGAGCGCAACCTCGAGGACCACGGCTCAGACCGGCCGCAGCTGGTCGGCCGCGCCGGCAATCGTGTCGGCGTCGAGGCGGAACCGATCGGCGTCACGACCGGACAGGTAGTACGGCATCAGTGATGACGATCCCCGTCGACCCTGGAGAACGCACACCGGCCATCCGCCGGTGGCCCGTCGCAGCTTCCCCACCGGCCCGGTCGCCGGAACCGCGGTGACCACCGCAGCGCCGTCGAAACGGTAGCGAAGGGCGGTGGCCGTCACTGCGGGTGCCCCGTCCGGCCCGTCGAACACCAGGACGAAGGCCACCCGTTGCCAGTCGTCGGTGGCCAGGTCGGGTGAGGAAAGCAAAGCCGCCGCGACATCAGCCAGGAGCGCGTCGGCGTCAAGGCGGCCACCCTGTGCCGGCCACGGCACCGACGGTGGCTCTGCCGGCGGCGTCGGCGGTGGCGCCAGAGCGGCCTCGGCTTGCTCCGGCGATGACCCGATCAAGGCGGCCATGCCCTCGGGCCCGAAGAAGGTCACGTCGACGCGGTCGGTTCCGGCCCACGCCCGGATCCGGGCGCCGGCCCACTGGGCGCCGTCCAGGCGCACGGTCTGGGCTCGCAACTCGGCCAGGTCATCCTCCGGCGGCAGCAGCGGTCGCCACTGCCGGGATTGCCCGGCCTCGTCCCAGACCATGCCGACGCTGCGGCCTCCGGCACAGTCCACAGCCAGGCCGGCCCGACGCCATCCGCCTACCCCGCGCAGGGAGGCGGCGACATCTGCGCGGACGCGGTCGAGCAGGAACGTCACGTCGAGGCGGTCCGGGTCGGGGCGCGGTCGAATCCGCACCGGTCCGGTCGGCCCGGCCGGTCGAAGCCGTCCGGCCAAGACGGCGTCAGCGGCATCCCAGCGGATCTGATCCGCCGTCGGTCCGTGGACGAAGTGCGCCTGGACCGGCTCGGTCCGCGACGGCAGCCGCAGCAGGATCGCGCCCGCCAGCCCGCGTTCCTCATTCGCGGCCGCGGCCCGCCAGGACTGCAGATGTGCCAGGAAGTCGCCGCCGACAATGACCGGCTCAGCCTCGTCCTCGTCACCGATGCGCCGGTAGCGGAAGCCCACCGCGCTCGGGACGGCGTCGGAGAATGCGGCGGCCCCGCCGAAGGAAGTCCAGTCGTCCGGGCCGTCGGCCGGCCACTCGAGGACGTCACGCGTCACCGCCCCCCGCCAGGGATCCCGCTCCTTGTGCCAGCCCTCCGGATCCGCCTCGGGTCCGTTCGACTCCTCGGCCGGAGGAACAGGCGCCTGCGCGGTCGCCGGCAGGAATGGCGAACCGGGTCTGACCAGCCCGGCGATGCGGGCCACGTTGGCCGCAGTGACGCGGTAGCCGGAACCGGTCGCGGCCGAGAAGGCCTGGTCGACGATCGAGCCCTCGTCGCGGTCCAGGCGGGCGACGTAGACGTCGAACAGCTCGCCGCTCGGCCCGGGGCTGGCGGTGCGCAGGTCGGCGATGGTGTCGATCACCTCGGCATCCATGAGCATGGCCCGGCCCGGTACGTCACCGTCGTAGCGGAAGCCGGTGACCCGAACGCCGAGTGCGGTGATTTCGGCGACCACGGAGAACTTGTCCCAGCTGCCCGGGACGCTATCCCCGGCCGTGGCCATCTCGTGTGCGAGCCGTTCGAGCAGCTGCGCCCGTGTCTCGGTCACCGGCCGCCTGTCCTCTCCTCGGTACGCCTACGCCGCGGCGAGCATCTCACGCCGCCGCCGGAGCGACGTGGATCAATGCGATGGTCGGTTCCCGAAGCCGGTGATGTAACGATGAGGGCATGACGTCGCCCGCCTACGCTCCCGCGCCCGACCGGTACGACTCGATGACCTATCGCCGCACCGGCCGCAGCGGCCTGGACCTGCCGTTGCTTTCGCTGGGGCTGTGGCACAACTTCGGCGACGACAAGCCGCTGGAGATCCAGCGGGCGATCCTGCGCCGGGCCTTCGACCTGGGGATCACCCACTTCGACCTGGCCAACAACTACGGGCCGCCGAACGGCAGCGCCGAGCGCAATTTCGGCGGTCATCTGGCCCGTGAGTTCGGCCGCCACCGCGACGAGTTGGTGATCTCGACCAAGGCCGGCTGGGGGATGTGGCCGGGCCCCTACGGTGACTTCGGGTCCCGCAAGTACCTGCTGAACTCACTGGACCAGTCGCTCACTCGCATGGGCTTGGACCACGTCGACATCTTCTATTCCCACCGCTTCGACCCCGACACCCCGCTCGAGGAGACGATGGGCGCCCTGGTCAGCGCCCACCAACAGGGCAAGGCGCTCTACGTCGGCATCTCCTCCTACTCCTCCGAACGCACCCGCGAGGCCGAGGCCCTGCTGCGCCAGGCCGGGGTTGCGCTGCTGATCCACCAGCCCTCGTACTCGATGCTCAACCGCTGGATCGAGGAGTCGCTGGTCGACACGCTGGAGGACCTCGGCGTCGGCTGCATCGCCTTCTCGCCGCTGGCTCAGGGGATGCTCACCGACCGCTACCTCGACGGCGTGCCGGCCGACTCCCGCGCGGCCCAGAACAAGTCGCTCTCGCCGGACCTGCTCACCAACGAGGCCCTGGAGAACATCCGCGCCCTGGACGGGATGGCCAAGGAGCGCGGACAGTCCCTGGCCCAACTGGCGCTGGCCTGGGCGCTGCGCGACGAACGAGTGACCAGCGTGCTCATCGGCGCGTCGAGCGTAAGTCAGCTGGAGGACAACGTCGGCGCGCTGGACAACCTCACGTTCTCCGACGAGGAGCTCCGCGCGATCGACCAGCACGCCGTGGACGCCGGCATCGATCTCTGGAAGGGCCCGAGCACGGCGTGACCGCGCGCGCCCTGGGCGAGCTGATCGACCGGGACTGGGCCGCCGCGCTCGAGCCGGTGGCCGCACGGATCGCGGTCATGGGCGACTTCCTGCGGGCCGAGCTGGCCGCCGGCCGTAGCTACCTGCCAGCCGGCGAGCACGTGCTGCGGGCGTTCACCCGGCCGCTGGCCGACGTACGCGTGCTCGTGGTCGGCCAGGACCCGTACCCCACCCCGGGGCACGCGGTCGGGCTGTCGTTTTCGGTCGGCCCGCAGGTGCGGCCCGTTCCGCGCAGCCTGGCCAACATCTTCCGCGAGTACGAGGCCGACCTCGGGCTGCCCCGCCCGACCCATGGGGATCTGTCGGCCTGGGCCGATCACGGCGTCCTTCTGCTCAACCGGGTCCTCACCGTGGCCCCCGGAGCTCCGGCGTCGCACCGGGGACGAGGCTGGGAAGAAGTCACCGATCAGGCCGTGCGCGCGCTCGTGGCCCGCGGCGGGCCGTTGGTGGCGATCCTCTGGGGCCGCGACGCGCAGACCCTGCGCCCGTTGCTGGGGAACACGCCGCGCATCGAGTCCGTGCATCCGTCGCCGATGTCGGCGGCCGGCGGGTTCTTCGGCTCCCGTCCGTTCAGCCGGGCCAATGCTCTGTTGCGGGAGTGTGGCGGCGACCCGGTCGACTGGCGCCTGCCCTGAGCGATCCAGTGCCAGGGTGGGCGACGTGAGCAGCGTGTGGGTCGCGGCCTTCACCGACCTGGATGCCAGCACGCTATACGGCTTACTGCGACTGCGGGTCGACGTCTTCGTGGTGGAGCAGCGGTGCTCATACCGCGAGCTGGACGGCCGGGACACGGAGCCGTCCACGCAGCACCTGTGGACTGCCGATTCCACCGGCCCCACCGCCTACCTGCGGGTGCTGGCCGAGCCGTCGGGCTGGCGGATCGGCCGGGTGTGCACCCGGCGAAACGCCCGTGGCGCCGGGTTGGCCGGCCGGCTGATGGACGCCGCGGTGCACCTGACCGGCGACGCTCCGGTCGTCCTGGACGCCCAGAGCCCGCTAGCCGGGTGGTACGAGCGGTTCGGCTTCACCGTCTGCGGTGCGCCGTTCCTCGAGGACGGCATCCCGCACGTACCCATGGCCCGCCCCGGGGGCTGACCCTCAGGCCGACGGGCCGAAGCGCTCCACCCGGACGTCGCCGGCCGGCACGCCCCTGTCGACCAACAGCCGGCTCATCGCTTCGGCGAAGCCGGCCGAGCCGCAGACGAGCGCGGTCTGCGCCTCGTCGACCAACGGAGCGAGATCCGCCCAGCCCAGCCGCCCGACCGACCGGCGGACACCGTCGGCGTCGGCGGTGAGCGCGATCGTCGCTCCGGCCGCCTCGAACTCCTCGGCGTAGGGCAGCAGCGAAAGCCGGCGGGCCGAGACGGCCAGCCGCAGCCGGCCGGTCGGACCACCCTTCTCGCCGATGGCCAGGGTGTGCCGCAGCATCGACACGAACGGGGCGACCCCGCTGCCCCCGCCGATCCCCAGCGCCGGGGTGCTGGCGTCCCACACGAACCATCCGCCGATCGGACCTCGGACCTCGAGCCGGTCGCCGACCCGCACCTCGTCGGCCAGGAAACCGGACACCTCGCCGTCGGGCAGCCGCTCGACGAAGAACTCGACCTGCGGATCGTCCGGCGCGGAGACCACGGAGTACGAGCGGGAGGCGGTGTAGCCGTCGGGGGCAGTCAGCCGGATGACGTAGTGCTGGCCCGGCACGTGGTCCATGCGCTCGGGTACGTCCAGGCGCAGGATCACCGAGCAGGCCTCGGTGTGCCGCAGGTCGCGCACGACCGCCGGACGCCAGCGGGCATCGGTCGGCGCGGTGACCACCGCGGCGCGCGCTTCGGTCACCGCCACGCGGCCCGGCAGCTCAGTCACCACCGCGCGGCCCGGCGCTTCAGTCACCTTGGTAGCGCTGCTCGCGCCAGGGGTCGCCGAGGTCGTGGTAGCCGTTGCGCTCCCAGAACCCGGGCTCGTCGTGGTCCATCAGCGTCAGCCGGGTGACCCACTTGGCGCTCTTCCAGAAGTAGAGGTGCGGCACGAGGAGCCGGACCGGCCCGCCGTGCTCGGGGCTCAGCGGCGCACCCTCGTGGGTCCAGGCCACCCAGGCCTGGCCGTCGCGAAGGTCGGCCAGCGGCAGGTTGGTCGTGTAGCCGGTGGTCGAGGTGACCATGACGTAGGCCGCGGTCGGCGACACGGTGACCCGGGACCAGATCTCGTCCAGGCTCACGCCGTCGAAGTTGGTCGCCAGTTTGGACCACGTGGTCACGCAGTGGATGTCGCCCTCGTAGCGCGACTGGGGCAGGGCGTGCATCTCGTCCCAGGTCCACGTCTGCGGCGCGTCGACCAGTCCGTCGACGGTGAACGTCCACCGTTCCGGCACGAGGTACGGCGTCACTTCGGCGGTCAGGACGGGCCAGTCCGATCCGACGTCGTACTGGCCGGGGGGCAGGCGGGGGTCGCGGCCAGCGTGGTGTCGACTGCCGAAACCTCGGGTGAAGGACGTCACGCGGGCCATTGTGGCCCGGGACCGGCCCGGACGGGATGGTCACCGAGGAATGGTTTCCGGCCCGCTGACGGCGCGCTACCAGCCTCGGGACCGCCACTCGCCCAGGTGCGGCCGCTCGGCGCCGAGCGTGGTGTCGGCCCCGTGACCGGGGTACACCCACGTCGAGTCAGGCAGCGGACCGAACACGCGGGCCTCGAGATCGTCCATGAGTGACGTGAAGTCGGCCGGCGACGTGGTGCGCCCCGGGCCGCCCGGAAAGAGTGAGTCGCCGGTGAACAGGTGGGCGATGCCATCGGGCTCGCGGTAGAGCAGGGCCACCGAGCCCGGTGTGTGCCCGCGCAGGGCGATCACCTCGAGCCGAGCCGCTCCGACCTCCACCGTGTCGCCGTGATGCAACCGCCGGTCGACCGGCACGGGCAAGAAGGCGGCGTCAGCGTCTCCCGCCAGTGTTTCGGCGCCGGTGTCGGCCACTACCGCCGCCAATGCCTGGCAGTGATCGCGGTGGCGGTGGGTGGTGACGACGGTGGTGGGCGGTGGGCCGTCCGCGCGCCCTAGCTCGGCCAGCCGGACGGGCTCGGCCGCGGCGTCGACCAGTAGGGCCTCACCGGAGACGGCACAGCGCAGCAGGTAGGCGTTGTTGTCCATTGGGCCGACGGCCAGCTTGGTGATGGTCAGCCCGGCCGCGGGCCGGACGTCGGCCGGCCCGCCGACGCGGACCGCACCGGTGTAGGCGCTCACGCGGTGTCCCTGGGCGCGCTCACGCGGTG
>JBDUAD010000088.1:0-11029 GCA_040004775.1 bacterium
CCGGTCTTCATCTCGGCGATGTTGCCCAGGTGCAGGGCCGCGCCGCCCATCAGCTGGACCCGATAGTGGAACTGGCCCAGGGTGCGGCGGGCGGCCTCGCGGACCACGGCGAAGGCCTCGGGCAGGATGTCGTCGAGAGTCTCCCCGTCGCCGAGGCGCTCCTTGAACAGGTCGGTCTGGGCCCGCAGTTCGGCGTCGGTCAAGTCGACGTAGTCGTCCTCGAGTCCTTCGATCTGGGAGGCGATGGCCTCGAGGTGGCGAACGATGCGCCCTTCGCCGGCGCGCAGGAGTCTGGAGAACACAGCCACGCGGCCATGGTACGGGCAATCATCGCCGCAGTCGGGTGCGTGCGAGGGTTTCCGCAAGGCTCACCGAGGCGGCTCGGGATGCCCGACGAGGGAGGTGCAGGAGCGTGGCGGCGTGGCACGGAGTCGAGCTCGGCGATCTGCGAATCGAGGGCGAGCGGGTGTCGATGCGACCATTTCGCGCCGACGACGCGCCGGCGATAACGGCGGCCATGCAGGACCGCCGAATGCACGAGTTCGTGGTCCTGCCCGATCCGTACACCCTCGACGACGCCCGCGACTACGCCGAGCGGATCAGCCGGCAGGGCCGCGCCGACGGCACGTCGATCGAGGGCGCCCTGGTCGACACGGTCAGTGGCCGATTGATCGGCTCGGCCGGCCTGCGGCTTCCCGCAGGCCACGCCGCGGCCGAGATCGGCTACCTGGTCTACCCAGACGCCCAGGGCCACGGCCACGCCGCCGACGCGGCCCGGCTGCTGTCGGACTGGGCCTTCGGCCGCGAGTTGGCGCGGGTGCAGATCCGCGCCGCGGTGCGCAACCTGGCCTCGGTGCGCAGCGCCCTGCGGGCCGGCTTTCGCTACGAGGGCACGGCGCGAGCGGCGGTCGACACACCCGCCGGGCCGGCCGACGCCGCGGTGCTGGCCCGGCTGGTCGGTGACCCGCCGGGGGCGATGCTGCCCGCGTTCTCGCCGCTGCCGTCGGACGGACTGGCCGACGACGCCGTCTCGCTGCGCCCGCTCCGGCCGGGCGACGCGCAGTCCCTGTTCGAGATGGAAAGCGACCCGGAAAGCTTGCGCTGGGCCTTCTTCTGCGCTCCGGTCACCTACGCGGACATGGCCGATTTCGCCGAGCGCTCGGAACTGAACTGGCTGGTCGGCGGACAGGCGTCCATGGCCATCGTCGATCGGGACACCGACGCGACCGCGGGCACATTGACGCTGCGCCTGGCCGGTCCGCCCGGCGTGGGCGGCATCGGCTACACCATGCACCCGGCGTTCCGGGGACGCGGGTACACCGCCCGAGCGCTACGGCTGGTCCGCGACTGGGCTCTGCGCCCGGTGGTCGCCGGCGGCGCTGGGTTCCACCGCCTCGAGCTCGGGGCGAAATGGGACAACATCGCCTCACAACGGGCCGCCCGCTCGGGTGGCTTCGCCCACGACGGCATGCGGCTGGCCCGTCTGCGCAATCCGGACGGGACCATCTCCGACGAGATCCGCTTCGTGGCCCTGCCGGATTAGCCTTCGTCACCTCCGACCTGACCGCCGCAGTTGGTTGGCGACCACGCCGGCCAGAAAGTGCTCGACCAGGTCCCAGAACAGCGGCTGAGGATGGCGCGAACGGACCTGACTCACCACGACGTCGGGTGCGGAGCCAATGGGCAGCTTGGGAGGGCGTCAAACGGTGCGGCGACCGTCCGGGCGGGTGTGCACCACGCCTGGTGGGTGGTGCACACCCGCCGCCAGAGCCGATCGAGGGCGGCGGGCGCAACGTCGAGCCTCGGCCCTAAGTCGTCGGTGATCTGCTCGAGCCGGTCGCGGCGCTGGGTGACGACGGTGGTCGATGTGTCGGGACCGTGGCCGCGAGTCAGGACGCAGCCGCGCAGGACGTCGCTGCCGGTGGCGTGGCGGCGTTGGGCGGTGACCGTTCGGGCGAAACTCGAGTCGTCCGACGTGGTGTTGCAGCGGTGGCGGGTTCCGGAAAGTGGAGTTGCCAGTCCTCCACCCCGTCCTCGGCCCTCGGCCAGGGCCAGGCGCATCGGCGGCTGGTCGTAGGTTGCGCGCAGAATGGAAGCGGCTCGTGAAGCGCGTCGCCCAAGCCGGTGCCGGCATACCACTGCCCGCCGGCGTTGGCCTCGGTGGGTAGGTCGTGAACGATCAGCGCGGCGTGGTTGGTCAGCGCCTGCCGGCTCGGCCCGTTGTGGTCGTGGACCCCGCCGACGTGCAGGGTCACCCGCTAACCCAGCCGGGTAAGAGTCGGTCGAAGGCGCCGTTGAGCTGGAAGCAGTACCCGCCTCGACCCAGCTGCGCGATCCGGTGCGTCGAGGCGGCCGGATCGATACCCCAGCCGGCGCCTAAGTGGAGCGACAACGTTTCGTACGGAACCCGCTCGACGTGGGCCCGGTCCAGTCGCACCAGCGCTGGCCGATGGAGGCTCGGCGGCGAGTCCGAGGCGGTCCGAGTAGACCAAACGTCGCGGCCCAGGTCCGGGCGGAGCCACTGTGTGTAATGGGGTCGAGTCATCGTGGTCGTCATGGGACAACCGTCTCGCCCCGGCGGTCCGACGCACAGGGCCAATCCGCGCCGGATCTAGTGGTCGCCCCGGCGGGCGGTGGGCCTACTCCTAACTGGCGGAACGCTCAGGCCGCGCGGCGGTAGCCGGCCAGAACCGGGACGGACCGCACGGGCAACGGGATGACCGTGCCGCCGTGCTTGGCCCGCAGGACCCGCAGCCGCCACCAGCGATGGCCGCGCCGCTGATCACCGCGAACGAGTAGTTCCCGGGCGTGCATCAGCCCCGGGTGCCCGTAGCGGTGCCGGCCGACGTATCCATAACGGGCCATCGAGGCATCCTCTCCGCGTGCTCACCGAGCCGACCGATCGTCGCTGACGGTACGGAAGGTGCAGATGAGACGCAGTGAGGCTCGCCGAAGAAACGGGTTCAGTCGCCGAGGCGGATGAGGCCGTAGTCGTAGGCGTGGCGCCGATAAACCACGCTCGGCCGGTCGCCCTCGGAGTCGTGGAAGAGGTAGAAGTCGTGTCCGACTAGCTCCATCTCGTGCAGCGCCTGCTCGATCGTCATGGGCGTGGCCGAGTGGACCTTCTCCCGCACAACCCGACCCGGACCTTCGGCGGGCTGGCTGTCGTCGGCCGGGGAGGCGCCGTTGTCGCTGTGCTCGCCGGGGAGCGGTTCCTCGAGGACGGCCGTGGCCAGCCCGGCGGTGGCCGCACCGACGCTGGTCGGGCTGTGCCGGCCGTGGTGGACCCGTCGGCGATCGGCCGATCGCCGGAAGCGGCGCTCGATCTTGTCCATGGCGGCGTCGAGGGCGGCGTAAAAGTCCGGACCGCACGCCTCGGCCCGTACCACCGGTCCGCGGACGCGGCAGGTGATCTCGACCCGCTGACAGATGTCTGCCTGCCGCGGATTTTTCTCATGCAACAACTCGACGTCGGTCCGCAGGATCCGCGCGTCGTAGCGCTCCACCCGGACGAACTTCTCCGCGACATGAGCGCGGAAGTGATCGGGAACCTCGACGTTGCGTCCGCGAACCACAAGTTCCATGAGACCTCCAATGCGCCGACGGACGCTCGGCAGTCAGGAACCGCACCACCGCGCCCGGCACGGTCAGGTCGTCCTCACGTTAACGCCGCCGGGCTCCGGGGACCAGCGCACGGTTCCAGGCAAATGATCAGTCCGGCGCCATGCACCGATCGGCGAGCTCGGTGGCATGCCCCTCGGGCGACGCTCAGCGCCGATCCGGCGTGGGGTGGCGGCCACGACGGCCACGCCCTGGACCCGCCAGCCGGCGGCCTGTAAGGCCCGGGCCGCTTCGCGCACTGAGGCCCCGGTGGTGATGACGTCATCGACGATGACCACGCCCGGCGGCTCGTCCGGCCGGCGGGGACGGGCCGCGAAGGCGCCGGCCAGTCCACTTCTGCGCTCTCGCGCACCGAGGCCGGCGGAATCCGGCAGGCGCCGGCGCACGGTGAGCAGCTTCCGGACGGGCGGGCCCTCGCCGTCGCCCGGGCCACCGGTCGGGGGCAGGGCGGCGGCGGTCTCGGCCAACAGCGCTATGTGGTCGAAGTCCCGACCTCGGCGCGCCGAAGCGCTGCTCGGCACCGGAACCAGGGCAGCCCGACCGGGCGGGTCGGGGCCGGCCCGGTGCAGCGCCCCGGCCAGCAACGCACCGAGGGGAACGGCCAGCTCCCGACGGCCGCGTTCCTTGTAGGCGATGACCGCTCGACGCACGGCGGCTCGGTAACTGCACGCCGCGTGCACCGTCCCCACTGGGGACACGTACCGCTCGATCGGCCGGGCGGCACCGCACCCGTCGCACAGGGGCGCTCCGGTGAGTCCGCAACCGACACAGCGCCGCGGCAGGACGAGTTCGACGAGGTGAGCCAGCACCCCTCCACCGTGCCGCTCGGTGACCGGCCGCGCAGGACCTGGCGACCGGCCTGTGGACGAGATGCCGGGCCTGTGGACGACCGCTCAGTGGCGTTTTCTCTTCGAAGCTGAGGATGCGGCGGGCTCAGCCGGCGAAGATCGGCGCGGTCCCGATCGACTTCTCCGGCGCGAAGGCGTCCTGCCAGCCGCCGCCGGGCTGCTCACGCCACACCGTGCCGGCGGCCGACACGACGGTTGACACCCCGCTGCCCGCGGCGACCGCGTCGGGGATGCCCGGCAGGCCAGCCGCGCTGGGCGCCTGCGGCGAGGACCCATCGGCATAGCACGACCAGATCTCGATGTCGTCGGTGGAGATCAGCTTGCCGATCGCCCGCACCGACTGCGAGTCCGACCAGGCCACGTCCGTCACCCTCCAGTCCTGGGGCGTGATCTGGTGGATGCCATCCACCCGGGCAGTGTCGCTGCCCACCGCGCCGACCCAGACCGAGGACGTCGTCGCCGTGGCGTAGACCAGCGCGATCTGGGTGCCGTCGGGGCTGAACCGCACGGCCGACAACCGTCGCCCGGTGGGATTGGCCGGGACGGATGCCGACCCGGCTGGCGGCGTCGCCGCCACGACCTGGACGGTCCGGACCCGGGTACCGACCGCTTGCAGCAGCTTGGTTCCGGCGCCGAGCCACACCTCGTCCGTGTCGCCCGGCCTGAACTCCGGGCGTGTGGTGGCCGCCGCGGGCAGCGCTACAGGGCGCAGGGGGGCCGATGGTGTGCCCTTGGTCAGCACCGTCGCCGACGCCAACCCGACCCCGACCACGTCGAGACCGGGTGACGTCCCCGTCACCGCCACCCAGCGCAGCCCCGGCTTGCCGGTGCCGACGGGGCCAGGGACCGCGGCGCCGGTCGGTCCCATCAGCGCGCCGTTGCGCAGGTAGTAGAGCACCGGGGTCGCGCTGGACTCGGGACTGACCGACGCGAATGTGTCGCGAATAAATTGCTCGGGCAGCGACCCGCCCAGGCGCACCGGGTTCGGCCCGTCGAACATCGTGATCGGCTGCGCGGCCTGGAACGAGTAGAAGGTGTAGGCGATCTGCGCGGCGACCCGCTCGGCTACGGCCGGCTCGACCTGGGACAGACCGGGTAACTGGATCTTCACCGGGTCATTGAGGTCGGGGTCGCTGAGTGTGACCTTGGCCCGTTCGGCCTCGAGCTGGTCAGGGAACTCGTTTCGCAGCACCGACTGCTGCGGGCCGGCGATCAAGGCGGCCAGCAGCCAGCTGGCCAGCGATTGCTGTTCCGCTGCGCTGTAGCGCAGATCGGGTACCAGCCGCGACTCCTTGGAGTTGAAGAAATACAGCGGGCGTCGCCGGTACGCGCTCTCGAAGTCGCTACGCCGGATGAGCAGCCCGGCCGGGGGGTCGCTGATGCGCCACTGCCCGTCGACTTGGGTCAGCTGGAAAACGAAGTCGTGCTCTGAGGTACGTCCCGAGCCGGTCAAGGTCGGGGAGTACACGCCGCTGGCGGTCAGGGTGCCGACCACGCGGCCCGTCACCTCTACCCGGTTGTCCGCAGGGACACCGATGCGATAGTCGTCGACCACGGTCGCCGCGCCGTCCTGCCACTTGCCGGCCGCCGCCGCGGTGAGGAAGGTGCGGGCGGTCGGGTGCCGCTCGTCCTTACTGACGTTGGCCTGCAGAAACTTGTCGACCGTCTTGCGCGGGTCGTCGCCGGGCTCGGGCCGCACGGTGAGCTCCGGCGTCGGGTTGCCGCCGTCGACCAGCGTGCGGACCGGTTGCGGCACGGACGAGCGTGGCACCCCGGAGCATCCGGTCAGGACGCCGGCCAGCATCGCGGCCACGACCACCAGGGCAGCAGTGACCAGCCGGCGGTGGCGCGCAAGCACCCGCGTCATGACGTCCCCACCGGAACAGCGCGCACGCCAGTGGCCGCCGAGGCATCGGCGGCCACGGCGGCACGAGAGCCGTCGGCGGACGGCAACGCAGCCTCGGATGCCGCCTCCGCGGAGCCGTCCGTGCGGTCCCGGTCGTTCGGGTCGGGCTCCAGCGCAGGAACCTCGGCCGGCAACGGCTGATCGGGACCGACCGGCAGAGTCAGGCGGAACAACGCTCCACGGCCCCGCTCGCCCCAGGCCTGCAGCCATCCACCGTGCAAGCGGGCGTCCTCGAGGCTGATCGCCAGGCCGAGGCCGGTGCCCCCCGTGAGTCGGCTACGCGAGGGGTCGCCGCGCCAGAAGCGATTGAACACCAGGCCGGCCTCCCCCGGCCGCAGGCCTACCCCGTGGTCGCGCACCAGCACCTCCACCGCCTGAGCACGGCCGCGCACGGTGACGTCGACCGGACGCCCCTCGCTATGGTCGATCGCGTTGCCGATCAGGTTGCGCAAGACTCGTTCGATGCGGCGCGGGTCCACTTCGGCCGGTACCGGGCCACCCGGCGCGTGCACCCGGACCTCGCAGCCTTGCGAGACGGCCAGATGGTTGGTGCTCGCCACCACGGTGGCCACCAGCGCCCGCACGTCCACCGGCTCCAGTTCGAGGCCGGCCACGCCCGCGTCGTATCGGCTGATCTCGAGCAGATCCCCCAACAGCAGCTCGAACCGGTCGAGCTCGTCGCGCAATAGCTCGGCCGAGCGGCGCACGTCGGGCGGGAACTCCTCGCGCCGGGAGTGCAGCAGCTCGGTGGCCATCCGCACCGTGGTCAGCGGCGTGCGCAGTTCGTGCGAGACGTCGCTGGTGAACCGCCGTTGTAGGCGGGAGAGCTCCTCGAGCCGGCGGATCTGGCCCTGCAGGCTCACCGCCATCTCGTTGAACGACCGGCCGAGCACGGCCAGCTCGTCGTCGTTGCGCACCACCACGCGCTGGGAGAGGTCGCCGCCGGAGATGCGTTGCGCGGTCTGGGCGACCAAGCGCATCGGGCGCACCACCTGTCGGGTCACCAGCACCGCGATGATCGCGATGAGCGCCATGAGCCCGAGCCCGGCGAACAGCACGGTGCGCTGAACCAGGGCCAACGTCTCCTGCTCGGAGGTCAACGGGAAGATGTAGTACAGCTCGAACGAACCGGCCGGCGCGGTCACCGCCTCGCCTACGACCAACGCGCTGATCGTGGTGTCCGTGCCGGGTTTGCGCACCTCGGCGTACTGGATGGCCTGGGTGCGGGTGGCTCCGTGGACGACCACCGAGCGCAGCGTGTCCGGCACCTCGGGCTGGGTGGCCAGCAGCCGCTGCAAAGTAGGATCGGCCGCCCGGATGGATGTGTAGTACAGCCCGCTGTCCGCGCTGGTGTCCTCGTTCGGTGTGCTGAGCTGGCGCAACACCGGAGCGATTCCGGTGACGTCGCCGGCCGAGATGGTGCCGAGCATGCTCTGCGCCGACTCGAGGCCCGCGTTGGCCTGCGCGACGGCCACTGCGCGCTTGGCCCGCAGCACGCCGTTGCTGATCTGATTGACCAGTAGAACGCCGATTACGAAGACGAAGACCCCGGTGACGACCAGCGTCGTGGCGGCCACACGGATCTGCAGCGAACGCGACCACAACCGGGTTATCGCGCCGGGAAGGGCCTGCAGCCGGGCGGTTCGGGAGGGTCCGGCCAGCCACCGGTCCTGGTGGGTCAGCGCCGCGCCGTCGGCCCGCGGCGTACGCCGGCTACTGGAGCGCGGACCGGTCATCGCCGTTGCGTTCCCGCTCGCGCCTCATCATGCGGCCCCCGCCCGGTAGCCGACGCCGCGCACCGTGAGCACGACCTCGGGGTTCTCGGGATCACGCTCCACCTTCGAGCGCAGCCGCTGCACGTGGACGTTGACCAGCCGCGTATCGGCCGCATGGCGGTAGCCCCACACCTGCTCGAGCAACAGCTCGCGGGTGAGCACCTGCCGCGGTTTGCGGGCAAGAGCGACGAGCAGGTCGAACTCCAACGGGGTCAAGGCGATCGGCCGGCCGCCCCGCACCACCTGGTGGGCCAGAACGTCGATGTGCACCGGGTCCTCGGCCGGGCCGATGGTCAGGGTCTCGGCCGGGACGTCCTCGTGCTGGCGCAGCCGGGCCCGCATCCGGGCAATGAGTTCCTTGGGCTTGAACGGCTTGACCACGTAGTCGTCCGCGCCCTGTTCGAGGCCCAGCACGATGTCCACCGTGTCGGTTTTGGCGGTCAACATGACGATCGGCGTGCCGGACGTGGCGCGAATGGCGCGGCAGACCTCCAGGCCGTTCATGCCCGGCAGCATGAGGTCGAGAAGCACGATATCCGGCTTGAATTCCTCGAACGCGGCCTGGGCGCGCGAGCCGTCGGCCACGAACGCCGGATCGAAGCCTTCCGTGCGCAGGACGATTCCCAGCATCTCGGCGAGCGCGGCGTCGTCGTCGACAACCAGCACACGGGGTTTCATGCCGGTAATTCTCGCAGATTTGCCCCGTCCCGGTGGGGTGAGCGCCGCGGGCGGCCGACGGGCGGATCGATCAGGTGCGTGCGGCCTGGCGGGCCAACAAGCGCTCGCGCTGCTCGACGAAGCGGCTGGCCTGGGCGTCCAAGCCGGTCATGAATTGGGCCAGCTCCTCGCGGGCCCGCTCACCGTCAGGGCCGACGTCGTCGCGGTCGAACACCCGCCAGAACTTCAGGATCGGGGCGACCACCTCGTCGTGGTGCAGGCGCAGGTCGTAGATGCCGGCCTTGGCGATGGTCACCGAGTTGCGCTGGAAGTCCGGCATGCCTGCCCCGGGCATGGCGAAGCCGACCACCTCGTCGCGGATCGCGGCCATCGTGGCGTCCGGTGCACGGTCCAGCGCGGCGGCCACTAGGTTGCGGTAGAAAACCATGTGAAGGTTCTCGTCGGTGGCGATGCGCAGCAACAGCTGCTCGGCCAGCGGGCATCCCGTCGACCGGCCGGTGTTGCGGTGCGAGACGCGGGTGGCCAGTTCCTGGAACGACACGTAGGCGACGGCCTGCAGAGCGGTCTTTTCCCCCGAGTCGTAGCCGGCGCTCATGTGCAACATCCGCAGCCGCTCTAGCTCCACCGGGTCGACGCCGCGGGTGACCACGAGGTAGTCGCGTAGAGCGATTCCGTGGCGCCCCTCCTCGGCCGTCCACCGCCCGACCCACTGACCCCAGGCGCCGTCGCGGCCGAACCGAGTGGCGATCTCGCGGTGATAGCTCGGCAGGTTGTCCTCGGTCAGCAGGTTGACCACCATCGCCGTGCGGGCCACCGGGTCCAGCGGACTGTCCTCGGGAACCCAATCCTCGCCGCCGAGGAAGGCGAAGTCGCGACCCCGGCTCCACGGCACGTAGTCGTGCGGCAGCCACTCCTTGGCCAGGCGCAGGTGCCGGTCCAGGTTGTCGGCCACCACCGGTTCCAGCTCGTGCAGGAGGTCGGCTTCCACCAGGGAGGTGCGGTCGTCCAGCGTGGTCATACCCCTAACTTACGGCACCGTAGGTTGCCCTCGCTCCCTACCGCCGCCGGCAGGACAAGGGACCGTAAGCGTGTGCAGTGGCTCTACGCTTCGGCTCCCCGGACGTCGTCGGAACGAGGTCGGGAGGGGAAACGGGTGATGACGAGGATTCCCAGCGAGCGGGTGCGCCCCACCCTGGAGGTGGTCGTGGCCCGGGCCGGGGTGTCGCGAGCGACCGCCAGCCGGGTGCTGCGCGGATCTAACAACGTCAGCGACCAGGCCCGGACAGCGGTGCTGCAGGCGGCAGGCGAGATCTCCTACGCACCCAACCTCGCCGCGCGTTCACTGGTCACTCGGCGCAGCGGATCGGTGGCCTTCCTGGTCGCCGAGAGCGAAGACCGCCTGTTCGGTGATCCCTACTTCTTGACCATGCTGCGCGGCGCACAGGCCGAGATCGCCACGGCCGGGTTCCAACTGATCTTCGCGGTCGTTTCGGCCAGCGGGGACGCGCAGAACTTCGAGCGCTACGCCGCGGGCGGCCACGTCGACGGAGTGCTGCTGGTCTCCCTGCACGGAGACGACCGCCTGCCTCAGCACCTGGAGTCCATGGGCGTTCCGACGGTGCTGAACGGACGGCCGCTCACCGGCGACCCGTCCATCTACTACGTGGACTCCGACAACGTCGACGGCGGGAAGGCGGCCACCCGGCTGCTGCTCGAGCGTGGTGCCCGTTGCGTAGCCACCATCACCGGGCCACAGGACATGGGGGCCGGGCAGGACCGCCTGGCCGGTTACCGCCGGGCGATGCGGGCCCCGGGGCTACCGGCGCCGCGACGAGCACGTCGCGATCGAGGACTTCACCGTCGAGGGAGGCGCGGCGGCCATGCGCGCCCTGCTCGACGAGCAAGCCGGCGTCGACGCGGTGTTCGCAGCGTCGGACCTCACCGCGATCGGGGCGCTGTCGGTATTGGCCGAGCGCGGGCTCGACGTGCCGGGGGATGTCGCCCTGGTCGGGTTCGACGATCTACGTGAGGCCCGGTTGTCGACTCCACCGCTGACCACCGTGCGCCAGCCGATCGAAGCTCTCGGACGGACGATGGCAGCGACTCTCGTGGACCGGTTGGCCGGTCTGCCGGTCGAGCGCGCCACCGTGCTGCCGGTGGGTCTCGTACGGCGCGCCAGCGCCTGATGGTGGAGCGCGCCA
>JBDUAD010000162.1:0-3183 GCA_040004775.1 bacterium
CCTCCGACCGCGCCCCTCGAATCTTGCCGGTGTCGAAGTGGTTCGCTCAGCCGATGCGGTCGGTAGGCGGCCTCTCGGAACGTCGGGCCGGCTCGGGAGCCGGGTGCTCCACCAGCTCGACCAGCACCCCTCCCGCGTCGCGGGGGTGGACGAAGTTCACCCGGCTGCCGGCCGTTCCGCGCCGGGCCTGCGGCCACAGCACCTGCAGGCCCTTGGCCCGTAGCTCCGCGGCCGCGGCGTCGATGTCGGCCACGGTGTAGGCGAGCTGCTGCACCCCGGGACCGCGCTGGTCGAGGAACGCCGCGATGGCCGAATCCGGCGTGAGCGGGGCCAGCAGCTGCAGCTGGGTGGCTCCGTCGCCGACGGCCAGCATTGCCTCGCGCACTCCCTGCTCGACGTTGTCCTCCTGGTGCACGGGAACCAGCCCGAACGTCTCGCGGTAGAAGTTCAGCGCGGCGTCGAGGTCGGCGACCGCGATGCCCACGTGGTCGATCCGTTCGAACACCACTACCTCCGCTGCGCTACCCGGTCGGGCCGCTGTCGCTGTAACTATCCTCGATGGCGGAGCCGGGCCTGTCCGGTCCCAGGGACGAGGAGGTCCGCATGGCCGGCTCGGTCATCGTTTCCGGCGCTCGCACGCCGATGGGCAAATTGCAGGGCGTACTGAAGGACCTCTCCGGAGTCGACCTCGGGGCGGTGGCCATAGCCGCGGCCCTCGAGCGTGGCGGCGTGCGGCCGGACCAGGTGCAGTACGTGATCATGGGTCAGGTTCTGCAAGCCGGTGCCGGACAGATCCCCGCCCGGCAGGCCGCGGTCAAGGCGGGCATCCCGATGACCACGCCGGCGTTGACCGTCAACAAGGTGTGCCTGTCCGGGCTGGACGCCATCGCCCTGGCCGACCAGCTGATCCGGGCCGGCGAGTTCGACGTCATCGTGGCCGGCGGGCAAGAGTCGATGACCAACGCGCCCCACCTGCTGCCGCACTCGCGGGCCGGCTACAAGTACGGCTCGATCGAGCTGCTGGACTCGACGGCCGTCGACGGGCTGACTGACTCCTTCGATCACCTGCCGATGGGCGAGTCGACCGAGACCCACAACGAGCGCCTGGGACTGAGCCGGAGCGAGCAGGACGAGTTCGCCGCGCTGTCGCACCAGCGGGCCGCGCTCGCGGCCAAGAACGGCGTGTTCGACGAGGAGATCGCGCCCGTCCTGGTGCCGCAACGGCGCGGTGAGCCGGTCGAGGTCAGCACCGACGAGGGCATCCGTCCCGACACCACGGTGGAGGAGCTGGCCCGGCTCCGCCCGGCGTTCCGTCCCGACGGCACGATCACCGCCGGATCGGCCTCGCCCATCTCCGACGGCGCCTGCGCGGTGGTGGTCATGAGCAAGGGCAAGGCCGAGGAACTCGGGCTGGCCTGGCTGGCCGAGATCGGCGCCTATGGCACCGTGGCCGGTCCGGACAACTCGCTGCACAGCCAGCCGGCCAACGCCATCCGCGCCGCCCTGGCCAAGGGCAAGCTGAACGTGAGCGACCTCGACCTGATCGAGATCAACGAGGCGTTCGCCGCGGTGGCGCTGCAGTCCATGCGGGAGCTGGGCGTCGGGACCGACGTGGTCAACGTCAATGGTGGCGCCATCGCCCTCGGCCACCCGATCGGCATGTCCGGCGCCCGGCTGGTCTACCACCTGGCCCTGGAGCTGCGCCGGCGCGGCGGCGGCCGCGGGGTGGCTGCGTTGTGCGGGGGCGGCGGCCAGGGCGACGCGCTGATCCTCAACGCGCCGGCCTGAGCCACTGCCGCCGTCAGTGGACGGTGAACACCAGCCGCGGGTCGGCCAGGTCGGCGTGCACCTCGACTTGCCCGCCGAGCGGCACCGTGGCCAGGGGCATCGTGTGGCCGACGTCGACGTTGGCCAGCACCGGCACGGTGGCCAGCACCGGGTGCACGGTCAGGATCTCCTCGAGCCCGTCGCGGTCAATCTCGCTGGCCCGTTGGAACCGGCCGATCACCAGCGCTGCGAGCCCATCCAACCCCGGCACCTGCAGCAGTGAGGTGAGGTTGCGGGCCACGTCGTTCAGGCCTGACGTGTAGTCGTCCTCGATCACCAGTACCGGCCGCTCGACAGCGGGCCAGTACGGGGTGCCCTGCAGCAGGTTGAGGGTGCAGAGGTTGCCACCGAGCACCTGGCCCGTCGCCGTCCCGGAGTTGAGCACCCACCACCCGCCGGGGTGGACCTCGCGGTGGTCCTGGTCGAGGAACCACAGGTCGTCGGTCCAGCCCTCGGCCGCTCGCAGGGTCACCGGGTCGTCGTCGAACACTGTCGCCCGGAACCACTCGCCGGTCGGCTCGAAGTGCCGGCGCATTCCGAACGTCGACCAGTGCGGGCCGTTGTAGGTCATCAGGCCGGTGCGGGCCAGGATGGCATTGCCCAGTGCGGTGATGTCGGAGTACCCGCAGAAGATCTTCGGGTTGGCGCGGATGAGGTCCCAGTCCACAGAGGGCAGCAGTTCGTTGGAGTTGAAGCCGCCGATGACGGTGAGCACCGCGGCCACCGAGTCGTCGGCGAAGGCCGCGTGCAGGTCGGCCACCCGTGACGCCGTCGTACAGGAGTCCCGCCGGTCCCGCTCGTCGACGTGCTCACCGAAGCTCAGCGTCAGCCCCATCGCCGAGAACCGTTCGGTGATCAGGGCGCTGTGGTCGTGCTCGTTGACCATCGCCCGGGACCGGGCCGGGGCGATCACCCGGACATCGTCGCCGGAACGCAGGCGCGGCGGACGGGTGATCTCCATGCCCGGACCGTAGCGTCCGGCTGGGGCGGGGCCCAGCCGATAAGCCGCCGATACGGTGAGCCCATGAGCCGACGATCCGCCCCGGCCGACGTGCCGGCTCTGGTCGAACAGACGCGGGCCGGGCAGGTGCGCGCGCTGGCCCGGCTGATCTCGCTGGTGGAGAACGACTCCGAGCTGCTGCCGACGATCGCCGCCGAGCTCAGTAGCGACGGCGGCCGGGCCCATGTCCTGGGCGTCACCGGTTCACCTGGCGTCGGCAAGTCCACGTTGACCACAGCGCTCATCGCCGCGCTGCGGGCCGACGGCTGCCGTGTGGCGGTGCTGGCCGTCGACCCGTCCTCGCCGTTCTCCGGCGGTGCGCTGCTCGGCGACCGGGTGCGCATGCAGGACCACGC
>JBDUAD010000089.1:0-10702 GCA_040004775.1 bacterium
GCGGTTGCCGGCTGATTAGGTGACCTGCCACCGCCCCACCATGGCGAATCGGCGCAGCCTGGGGGCTCAGCATAGGCATCGCTCTAGCGACCAAAGTCCCGACCCGACGGGTCCGGCGGTCCTACCGCGCGGTTGACGAGTCGAGCGAAGATCGAGTGGTGACAACCAGCCTGATCGAAGCGGCTCCATCCGCTCCATCCGCCCCAATCACCCCGGTCGACCTGCGCAATCGGGTCGTCGTCGGCCTCGACGACGACCCAGTATCGGTGGAGGCGCTGCGATTCGCGGCCACCGAAGCCGCCTACCGCGGAGGAGACGTGGTGGCGATGCACGTCTGGCACTACCCGAGCACGTGGGGGTATCCGATGGCCTGGCCGGAGGAAGCGTCCCTGGGCGAGCTCATTCTTCCCGAGCTCCAGCGAACGGTCGAACAGGTAGTAGCCGAACGAGCGGCCGCCGGCGAAGCCGCCGTGGCGATCACCACCCAGGTGGTGCAGGGAGTCGACTCCTTCGCCCTGTGCGCCGCCGCCCATAGCGGCGCCTTGCTCGTGCTCGGCGCCCGACATCACAACCGACTGCTCGGCTCGGTAAGTCAGGCGTGTGTCAATCACCCGCCATGCCCGGTCGTCATTGTTCCGATAGCGGAGGCAACGTCATGATCACCGACCCGGTTCACCCGCCCGCCGCGGCGCAGACGGCGACCGGTCGGGCGCCGAACCTCGAGGCGGCCCTGCGTAACGCCGCATCCCGGGCGGTACTCGCGCCGTCGATCCACAACTCGCAACCGTGGCGCTTCGTCGTGCGCCCGAACGCTCTCGACATTTACGCCGACCGCTCGCGTACCACCCCGGTCATCGACCCGACCCGCCGGCAGATGGCCATCGGATGTGGAGCGGCGCTCTTCGGCGCCCGGGCCGCCATCGCTGCGGACCAACTCGACGCGGTGACCACGCTGCTGCCCGATCCGGCCCAACCAGACCTGCTGGCGTCGATCACCGTTATCGGCCCCGCGCCGACGCTGGACCGCGACGCCTTCCGCTTGGACGCAGTCGCCGAATCCCGCCACAGCAACCGTCGCCAGTTCGCGGCAGAGCCGGTTCCCGATGACGTCCTCGATGTGCTGAGCCACGCCGCCCAGGTCGAGGGGGCCTGGCTGCAGCCGATCCGCAGCGAAGCCGACCGCGTCGCGGTCGCCGTGATCAGCCAGCACGCCGACGCCCTGCAGAACGCCGACCCGGCCTACCGATCCGAATTGCGCCATTGGACCACGGCCGACGCGGACCGCGCGGACGGGGTGCCCGCCGGGGCCGTACCGCACGTGACCGGCGCCTCTCACGACGACGTGCCGATCCGTGACTTCGACACCAAGGGCGCCGGCGCGCTCCCCGGCGACACCCAATCGAGTGGGAACCAGACGATGGTTGTGCTGGGTACCGCCGGCGACGGTATGCGCGACTGGCTCATCGCCGGCCAGGCCCTCGGCCGGGTTCTGCTGGAACTTACCGACGCCGGGCTGGTATCGAGCATCATGTCCCAAGTCGTCGAGTCCCCCGGCACCCGCCAGCAACTGCGTAGTGATCTCCGCCTCAACGGCCACCCTCATCTCATGCTGCGGATCGGCACGGCCGCACCCACCCCGCCTACCCCGCGTCGGCCGATGTCCGAGGTCCTGGCCTAGATCGCGCCCACCTCAAAAGGGATCCGATGACTGCGCTCTTACCGCCCACACCGGTGGTCGAACTGGGAGTCCACGCAGTCCGCAGCGACGGACGCCTGATCGAGATCCGTCGGCCACGACCGGAGGATCGAATCGGTCTGCTCGAACTCGATGCCCGGTCCTCCGATCGGTCGATCTATCTGCGGTTCTTCAGTGCCAACCGTCGAGTGGCCGACGGCTACGTCGAGACCGTGCTGCGTTCGCCGGGCCCCGGCCACGACGCTGTGGTCGCCCTGACCGGCCAGGAAATCGTCGGTGTCGCGTCGTACGAGCGGACGTCGGCGGACGAAGCAGAGGTCGCCCTACTCGTCGACGACCCGCACCAGCACTTGGGGATCGGGACTCTGCTGCTGGAGCATCTCTGCGCGCTGGCTCGCGCCGCCGGGTTGCGCCGGTTCACGGCCGAGACCCTGGCCGAGAATTTCCGGATGCTCGGCGTCTTCGACCGGTTCGGTTTCGCCGTGCACCGCGAGACCGACTACGAGACCGTGCACGTGACCTGCAGCCTTCTTCCCGACGACGCCGCAATCGACGCGATCGGCGAGCGGGAGCGTAGTGCCGATGTGGCCAGCTTGGCTGCGGTGCTCGCGCCCCGCTCGGTGGTCGTTGTCGGCGCCGGACGACGCGCCCGCACGGTCGGCTACGAGCTGCTGCACAACATCCTCGCCGGCGGCTTTGCCGGGGACGTTTATGCGGTGAACCGCCACGGCGGTCTCACCCAGGGGCTGACCGCCCACCGCAGCGTTCGGGACCTGCCGCAGCCGGTCGACTTGGCCATCGTCGCGGTCCCCGCCGGCGACGTTCTCGGCGTCGTGCGCGACTGCGGCCAACGGGGGGTGCGAGCCGTGGTGTTGGTCAGTGCCGGATTCGGCGAGCTCGGCGCCGCAGGGCGAGCGATGCAGGCGGCCATCCTGGCCGAGGCGCGCCGCTTCGGGATGCGGCTGGTCGGACCGAACTGCCTGGGCCTGGTCAACACCGACCCCGCCGTCCGGCTTGACGCGACCTTCGCACCACTGCCCGGCCTGGCCGGCCCGCTCGGGCTCATCTCCCAGTCCGGGGCGCTCGGTATCGCCGTTCTGCAGGCCGCGGCCCGCTGCGGGATCGGCGTATCGCAATTCGTGTCGGTGGGCAACAAGGCCGACGTCAGCGGCAACGACCTGCTCCTGTACTGGGAACAGGACCCGCGCACCCAGGTCCTCGCGATGTACCTGGAGTCGTTCGGCAACCCCCGCCGGTTCGCCCGAATCGCCCGGCGGGTGTCGCGGCACAAGCCGATCCTCGTGCTGAAGGCCGGCCGCTCGGCCGCCGGGCAGCGCGCCGGGTTATCCCACACGGCCGCCGCAGCGTCCTCCGACGCGGTGGTCGATGCCCTGTTCGACCAGGCCGGCGTGGTGCGGATGAACACCATCGAGGAGATCCTGGATGCCACCCGGGTCTTGAGCAGCCAGCCGTTGCCCGCCGGATCCCGGGTCGCGGTAATCGGTAACTCCGGCGGCCCCGGCATCCTTGCCGCTGATGCCGCGGTCGCCGGCGGCCTGGACGTCCCCGCCCTGTCGCCCGCGGCCGTCCGTGCGGTTGCGCTGGCCGCGCCGGACGCCGCCTCCTGGACCAACCCCATCGACCTCGGCGCAGCCGCCCAGCCGCAAGCCGTACGTGACTCCCTCCGCGTGCTGCTGGACTGCGGGGAGGTCGACGCTGTCCTGGCTGTGTTCGTCGAGACGTTGGTCGCTGACGCCGACGAGCTGCTGGCCGCGATCGACGACGCGGCCACCGAAACCGCCATACCCGTCGTGGTGACCATGCTGGCCCGACAGAGCGAGTCGTGCCGGGACAGCCAAGCGCCGTGCTCACCGCCGGTGTTCGGCTTCCCGGAACAGGCGGCGCGCGCCCTAGCCGTCGCCCGCCGGTACGCGGTGCTGCGAGACCGGCCCATCGGGGCCCCTGTCATACCCGACGGCATGGACCGGGACGGCGTCGCCGCCCGAATTGCCGATCTAGTGCCCGACGGCGACTCCAGCGAGGAAGGGCGATGGCTGAGCGGCGTCGAGGGCGCCGATCTGCTGCGCGGCTACGGGGTCCCGGTCAGCGGCCAACGCTGCGTGACCAGTTCCTCCGCGGCGGTGGCCGCCGCCGCCGAGCTCGGCTATCCGGTCGCGGTGAAGATCGCCCGCGGAGACGTGGTCCACAAGTCCGATCGCGGAGGAGTGGTTCTGGGCCTGACCGACGCCGAGGCGGTCAGCCGTGCCTATCGCGCCGTGGTTGATGCCTGCGGTGACGGCGATCCCGCCGTACTGCTCCAGCCGATGACGCCGGCCGGAACGGAACTAATCGTCGGCGCGGTCGAGGACGACCAGTTCGGGCCGATCATCATGCTCGGGGCCGGCGGGGTGCTGAGCGACCTGCTTGACGACCGAACCTTCCGCCTGCTCCCCCTCACTGACGTCGACGCGGCCGACATGATCGACCGGCTTCGGATGGCGCCGTTGTTCGACGGGTTCCGGGGTTTGCCGCCAGTGTCACGAGACGTGGTCCGCGACCTGCTGCACCGGGTGGCCGCCTTTGTCGAGGATCATCCTCAGGTTGCCGAGCTCGACCTCAACCCGGTCGTCTGCGTCGGTGCGAACCTGGTGGCGGTCGACGTGAAGGTCAGGCTCCGCCCGGCCACGCCTCGAGCCGACCCGCTCCTGCGTCAGTTGCGCCCACTGGTGCCGGCCCCCACGGGCCGGTGACCACAGTCCCTCCCGCGGCGGACCGTCGAACCTGCGGAACCAGCGCCGCCGCGTCGCCTACTTCAGCACCCGGCTAGGCCCGCGCGTCGGCGGTCAGTGACCATTGCCTGACGCCGGGGGACTTTCGTCTCTGCTCGGGGTCGGCATCTCCCGCGCATCGTGGGAGTAGTAGTCCCACCGCCGGGGCCAGAAATCAGGTGACGACATGACCGCAGTCCAGCCGACGTCAGCGCAGACGATGCGTCGCGCGGCGGTGCGCGCGACGCTTGCCCCTTCGGTCCACAACACCCAACCGTGGCGGTTCGTCATCGGCACCGACGCGCTCGACGTCTACGCCGACTGGACTCGACGGCTGCAGGTGCTTGATCCTCGAGGTCGACAACTTCTGATCAGCTGCGGCTGCGCGGTGTTAAATGCTCGAGTGGTGCTCGCCGCCTCGGGCCACGAGCCAACGGTCGCGCGGTTTCCCGACCCGTTACAACCCGACCTCCTGGCCCGGCTCACGCTGGACGGACCCGTACCCGATGGACACCTCGCTTCACTCGACCCGATGATCGAAGCCCGCCACACCAACCGCCGCCGCTTCTCCGACGAGACGGTGCCGGACGCGGTCGTGTCCGGCCTCGTATCCGCCGCCGGAAACGAGGGCGTAAAGGTCGTGGTGATCGCGCGACCGGAGGACCGACGCGCGGTCGCCGTGCTCACCCAACGCGCCGATCGGCTCGAGCAGGCCGATCCCGGCTATCAGGCGGAACTGCGCGCCTGGACCACCGATGACTGGAGTCGCCGCGACGGGGTGCCCATGGAGGCCGTTCCCCGGTCAGCCGCCGGGTCGTCGGGCGAGCGCCTGCGCAACTTCGACCCGTACGGCCTCGGCTGGCTACCGATCGACTCCGATTCGAACGTCGACGGTTGTTTGCTGCTGTTCGTCACGACCCACGACACCCCGGATGCCTGGGTCCGGGTGGGCGAGGCATTGCAACGCGTGCTGCTCGAGGCGACTCAGCTGGGCTACGTAGCCAGTCCGTTGACCCAGCTGATCGAGGTGGCGGACACGAATGCGCGGCTGCGCGAGCAACTTGACCTGCAGATGCATCCACACGTCTTGCTGCGTGTTGGGCGGGCGGCCACCACTCCCGCATCGCGGCGTCGACGACTGGTCGACGTGCTCGAGACTTCAGGCTGATCATTGTCCCGGCGTAGAGGACGGACCCGTTACTGTGACTGACGATGCCTTTGGGTGACCGTGAACCGGCCGGGGCGCACGGCGATCCGGTGTCTGCGCCTCGGTTTCCGGACGGGCCGAAGCTCGAGCTCGACCAACTGCTCACCCAACTTGTCGACCGTGCCCAGGACGTGATGTCGGTTCAGGGACGACTCCGCGCACTGTTGGCCGCCAACCAGGCGATCGCCGGCAACCTGGCCGTTCCTGACCTGCTCCGTCGCACCGCCGAGGTCGCCTGTGAATTGGCCTACGCCCGCTGCGGGGCGTTCGGACTGATCGACCCGGCCGGCGGTCTGGAGGAGTTCGTCTACGTCGGGCTGGACGAGGCGACGGCGGAGCGGATCAGCCATCTCCCCCAGGGCCAGGGACTGATCGGTGCGCCGATCGGCGGTCCACACCCGATCCGGTTGCGCGACATCGCCGGGGATCCGCGCTCAGTCGGCTTCCCGGCCGGGCATCCCCGGACAACCAGCTTCCTGGCCGTTCCGGTCCGGGTCCGGGATCGCGCGTTCGGCACCCTGTACCTCACCGAACACCGAGGCGGCGGGTTCACTGCCGAGGACGAGGAACTCGTATCCGCGCTCGCGGCCACGGCTGGGGTGGCGATCGAGAACGCCCGCCTGTACGAGGAGGCGCAGCGCCGGCAGGGTTGGTTGCAAGCCTCGACCGACGTGACCCGACAACTGCTCGCCGCCGACGGTGAGGACCCGCTGCGTCTGATCGCCCGCCAGGCCCGCCGCATCGCCGACGCCGACGTAGCGACCGTGGTCCTTCCCGCCGCCGGCGGTCAACGCCTCGTCGTCGAAGTAGCCTCCGGTGAGGGGGCAGACGCACTGACCGCATTGACTTCCCCGATCGAGAACACCCTCGTCGGGCAGGCCCTGACCAGCGGCGAACCGGTTCTCGTGGGCGACACCCTCCATGACCTGCGCTATGCCGCTCCGCTGTCCGAGGTGATCCCGGTCGGGCCGGTCATGGTGCTGCCGCTGCGCGGGTCAGGACGCATCCGCGGGGCCCTGGTCATCGGGCGCCGACACGGCCGACACCAGTTCGTTTCCGCCGACCTGCAGATGGCCACCACGTTCGCCAACCACGCCGCGGTGGCCCTGCAACTGGCCGACGCGCGCACCGACCAGCAGCGAATCGTCCTGCTCGAGGACCGCGACCGCATCGCTCGAGACCTGCACGACCACGTCATCCAGCGGATGTTCGCCATCGGACTGACCGTGCAGAGTGTCGCCGCAGCCAATATCGGCCCCAACGAGATAGCCCGGCTTGATGGGGTCGTGGCCGACATCGACGAGACAATCCGCCAAACCCGCACCACCATCTTCGAGCTCCACGGCGCGGCCGGCCCCCAAACCGGCACCGCACGCACCCGCCTGCTCGCCGTAGCCGGTGAGGTGGCTCCGATCCTCGGCTTCGAACCACACCTGCGGTTTGCCGGGCCGATCGACGCCGTCGTACCCGAACCCGTCGTTGAGGATCTCGTCGCCGTCCTGCGAGAAGCGTTGACCAACGCCGCCCGGCATGGCCAGGCCAGCCGAGTCGACGTTGCCATCACCACCACCACCCGCGAGCTGGTGGTGGACGTTATCGACGACGGGGTCGGCATCGGCGATACCGAACGCCGAAGCGGCCTGGCCAATCTGCGCCAGCGGGCCGAGCAACACGGCGGCTCACTCGCCCTCGTGCCCACTGGAGCCCGGGATGCCACATCGACCCCACGAGGAACCCACCTGTCATGGACAATCCCCCTCCAGTGAAGATATCCAGCGGCACCGGCACAGACCCGATCCGAGTTTTTCTCCTGGACGATCACGAGATCGTCCGCCGCGGCATCGCTGACTTGCTGCACGCCGAACCCGGTATCACCGTCGTCGGCGAAGCCGGCACCGCCCAGGAGGCGCTAGACCGGATCCCGGCCACTCGTCCCCACGTCGCCGTCCTCGACACCCGGTTGCCCGATGGGAGCGGAATCGAGGTCTGCCGCGACGTACGGGCATCGGCCCCGGAGATCCGCTGCCTCATCCTCACCTCCTACGACGACAACGACGCGATCTTCGCTGCGGTCATGGCCGGAGCGGCCGGCTACCTGCTGAAGGAAATACGTGGTCGTTCGTTGGTCGACGCGATCCGACAGGTCGCGGCCGGCAAGTCGTTACTCGATCCCGCCGTCACCGAACGCCTGCTCGCCCGGCTGCGCGACGGGGCGCCCGAGGACCAGCGCCTCGCCTCGTTGACCGACCGTGAACGAGAGGTCCTCAGCCTGATCAGCGACGGGTTGACCAACCGGCAGATCGGCGAGCGGTTGTTCCTCGCCGAGAAGACCATCAAGAACTACGTCTCCGGCCTGCTGACCAAGCTCGGCATGCAACGGCGGACCCAAGCCGCGGTCTACGGGGCAGACGTCCGCCGACCCTGAGACGAGATAAGGGCCGTAGGTCCCGCGTGATTGGGCCGGTTGGCCTCTTCGGTGGTTCCGCGATTCGCGGAAGGCTTGACTTGCCAACCTAGAGGAGCGAACCCCATGACGGTTCACCGAACCACCGCCGCATCCACCGACCATCCCGACGTCCTCGGCATACCCGGCGCCATCATCAGCGCAACCGCCGCGAGGGCGCTGGCCGTACTGCGCATCGCCATCGGTTTCGTATTCCTGTGGGCATTCGTCGACAAGACCTTCGGCCTGCGCTACTCGACGACGACGGCCAAGGCGTGGATCAACGGCGGATCGCCGACCAAGGGCTTCCTCAGCTCGGTCGAGGTCGGACCGTTGCAGTCGACGTTCCATTCCCTCGCCGGCACTCACGTAGCCAACTGGCTGTTCATGCTCGGGCTGCTCGGCATCGGCGTTGCCTTCATTCTCGGGGTAGCGCTGCGATTCGCGGCCCTCTGCGGGGTAATCCTTCTCGCCGGAATGTGGCTCGCGACCTGGCCGTTTGCCCAGTTCGACAGCAAGGGCGCTCCCACCGGGTCGAACAACCCGATCGTTGATAGTCACGTACTGGAAGCGCTCATCCTTATCGTTGCCGCGCTCACCTACGCCGGAACGACCTGGGGGCTAGGGCGCATCTGGGCCCGGCTCCCGTTCGTCGCCAACCACCGGTGGGCACTCTGACCACACCCCCCGGAGTGGAAGCGGGTCGTCATCGACAGATGACGGCCCGCTTTTGCTCGTACAGATGCATCGGGCGTCACCATGTCACCCGGTCGAGGACGGCACGACGGCCACTGGACAGGTCGCGTGGTGCAACACGCCCTGGCTCACCGATCCGAGCAGCGTGCCGGCGAAGGAGCGTCGGCCCCGGGCAGCGACGACCAATAGGTGCTGGGCGGTCGACGCGGCAACGAGACCGGCGACCGGATGGTCACGGACGACTGCGCTGTGAAGTCTGACCTCCGGATATCGTTCGCGCCAACCGGCCACCGCCTCCGAGAGCCAAGCCTCAACCCGCGTCGGAGCGGGCGGTTCGGCCCGCCACAGCATCTCGGCCAGCCGGTCGGGGTGCCAGCAGAGCACGGCGTGTAGGGGCAGGGAGCGTCGGCTCGCGATGTCGAAGCCGAAGGCCAGGGCGGCCTGGGATTCCTCGCCGGCGTTGACGCCGACGACGACGGCGGCGCTCTCGGCGGCCAGGGCAGCCGGACCGCGCACTACGACGACCGGGCAGGCGGCCCGAGCGGCCACGGCCCCGCCCACCGAGCCGAGCACCGCCGAACCGAGCGCACCGAGGTGCCGCGACCCGAGAGCCACGGTGGACGCGGACTCCGACTCTTCGAGAAGCGCGGAGACGGGGTCGTCGTGCACGTGCGTGGTGACGAGTACGTGCGGTGCGAGGTCATGGGCCCGGGTCGCCGCCTCGGCCAGCAGGCGTCGGGCCACGCCCTCGACCTGCGCTGGATCGGGAACCGGCACATAGGCGTAGAGCTCGGCCATACTGAGGGTCCGGTCCCGACCCGCCCCGTGGACCAGCCGGATCGGAACTCCTCGCGAGCGCGCTTCGTCAAGGGCCCATACCAATGCTGTGTCGGCCTCGGGCGAACCGTCAACACCGACGACAACCGGCCCGTCCTCTGGTGCCATGCTTTCTCCTCTCCTCGCCAACCCTACGGTGAAGCTGAGGCACCAGCGGAGCACCAACTATCGCTCGCTGGTTGCCGATTCACTCGACCAGGCCGGTGAAGAGGTCGACGTACTGGGCGAGCTGCCGGTCGCCGAGGAACTCCTCGCGTAATCGCTGGTGGCCGGCGGCGCTCAGCCGGGCCGCGCCTGGTGGATCCTCGAGGAGCTCGCCAAGCGCACTGCCCAGGCTCTCGAGACCACTTGGGTCGGCGAGTAGGACGCCGACGTGGCCACCGGTGATCTGGTTGCGAGGGCCCGGGGGTCCGCGTCACCGCCGCCCAGGATTTGGACAAGGCACCGCCCATATCCCGCGGCGAGGACGGCCGGCCGAATGGAGCCACTTTGGGGATGCAGAAATATGGACGTACCCGGACCGGATCGCGGTCGGCGGAGGTCCCCGGCCCAACGCAATCGGCCTAGCGCCGATCAAAAGTCACTGGTTCAGGTGATGACGATTTCTTGGTGCATGCCGTCCGCGTAGTGGTTCGGCAGGTTACACAGCAACTCGTAACGACCTGGGGCCAATGTCAGCGTGATCCAGCCGACTGTGCCGGAAGTGAGGCCCTCACCTCCGCCGGCCGCACAACTGCTCGATGCCTCTCCTAAGCTTCCGGTCTCGTCGATCTTGCCGTCGGGTCGGGGTTTGTGCGCTCCGGCCGTGGCGCCGGAAGCCAGTGGGAGGATGACAAGTTCGTGGGTACGCCATCCGATGTTGGACGCGATCAGGCTGATCTTGCCGGCAGATGCAGTTGCGGGCTTGGCCTGTAGTCGCATGTGGGCACCCATGGGGGCGGTGCCGCTCATCGTGTGGGTCATGCCCATGTCGGCCAGGTCCACCTTCACCGCGCGGCCCAGCAGAGAGCTGGGAGGGGAACAGGTCAACCGGGCGGAGTGATATTGCGATCCGC
>JBDUAD010000163.1:0-3170 GCA_040004775.1 bacterium
ACCTAGACTAACTGAACCAGAATCAGTTGGGCTGCCAATTACCCCATACCCCATTGGCCGGTCCGCCGGGCGGCCGAGCCGTGCGACAGCCTACCCGAGCCGGTCCGGCGCCGGTCTACTCTACGGCCGGTCTGCATCGCTCGAGCGACCCTGCTCGAGCCAGGCCGGTAGGTCGGCCAGCGTCTCCAGCCGGGTCACGCCCTCGGGCAGCGAGGCGTCGATCCCGTGGCGATCCAGCCATACACCGCGCAGACCCGCGCCGACGGCGGCCGCGGCGTCGATCTCGAGCAGGTCGCCCACGTGCACCGCCTCGCTGGGCTCCACCCCGGCCCGCCGGCAGGCCAGTCGGAAGACCTCCGGGTTGGGCTTGGCCACCCCGACCTCGCCCGAGATCACGACGACGTCGAAGGCGTCGGCCAAGCCCACCGTCGCCAGCTTGCGGCGCTGGTGATCGGACTCGTTGTTGGTGATGACCCCGACCAGAAGCTTCTGCTGTCGAAGCGCGGCCAGGCAGTCGGGAACGTCGGGGTAGCACTCGAACCCCGCCTCGACCGCACTCCAGCGCCGCCCCTCGAGCTCGCCCGGATCGCGGTCGAACACGTCCGCCGACGTTGCCGAACCGCCGTCCCGCCGAGCGTCCACGTAGGCGGCCATCCGGGCGCGGCGCATGGCCTCGAAGTCCAGCTCCCCGGAGGTGAAGCGGCGCCAGAAGACCGGCGTGAGCGAACACCACTGGGCGTAGCCGTCGTCATCGCCGAACACCTCGGCGTGGCCGCGTCGGGCGGCCGCGTCGAAGTCGACCAGCGTGTCGTCGACGTCCAGAAAGACCGCTCGGATCACGAGGGAACAGCCGCGGCCAGCCGGCGCAGGGTGCGTTCGCGCCCCAGCAGCTCCAACGACTCGAACAGCGGCGGCGACACCGGGCGGCCGGTGGTGGCCACCCGCACCGGGCCGTAGGCGTTGCGGGGCTTGAGCTGCAGCCCCTCGACCAAAGCCGCTCGGAGGGCCTCCTCGATCGCCGACGTGCTCCACTGCGGCGCGTGCTTGAGCGCGTCAAGGGCCGTGGTCAAAGCCAGCCGACCGTCCGGGCCGAGATGCTTGGCCGCCGCCTTCTCCTCGACCTCGAACACCGCCTCGTCGACGACCAGGAACTCGACCATCGCTGAACCCTCGGCCAGCGTCTGCACCCGCTCCTGTATCAACGGTGCCGCGGCGTAGACGACGGCCCGCTGGGCGTCGCTCAGCGGCCCGCGGCCGGCCTTCGTCCGCTCGCGGGCCATCTGGTCGGCCAGGCGGCCGGCGAAGTCACCGCCGGTCAGCCGCCGTAGGTGGGCGGCGTTGATGGCCTCGCACTTGCGCAGGTCGAACCGCGCCGGGTTGGCGTTCACATCGGCGACGTCGAAGGCGGCCACCATCTCCTCGAGGGTGAAGATGTCGTGGTCCGGCGCGATCGACCACCCCAGCAGCGCCAAGTAGTTGATCATTCCTTCGGCGATGAAGCCACCGTCGCGGTACGTCTCGAAGGAGCCCTGCGGATCGCGCTTGGACAGCTTGCGATTGCCCTCCCCCGTCACGTAGGGCAGGTGCCCGAAGCGCGGGATTGCGTCGGCGACGCCGATGTCCATAAGCGCTCTATACAAGGCGATCTGGCGAGGCGTCGAGGGCAGCAGATCCTCGCCGCGCAGCACATGGGTGATCTTCATCAGGGCGTCGTCGACCGGATTGACCAGCGTGTAGAGCGGCTCCCCCGTGCTGCGGGCGACCACGAAGTCGGGATCGGTACCGGCTGCCACCCGGACCTCGCCGCGCACCACGTCGTCCCAGACCAGGTCCTCGTTCGGCATCCGCAGGCGCAGGACCGGCTCGCGCCCCCCGGCCCGCAGCGCGGCCTTGGCCTGCTCACTGAGCTCGCGATCGGCGTTGTCGTAGCCGCGCTTGGGGTCGCGCCCGGCCGCGCGGTGGCGGGCCTCCACCTCGGCCGGCGTGGAGAACGACTCGTACAGATGACCGGCCTCGCGCAGCCGGCTCAGCACGTCCGCGTAAATCTTCCCGCGCTCGCTCTGCCGGTACGGCCCGTACAGCCCGCCGACCTCCGGACCCTCGTCCCAGTCAAAGCCCATCCACCGCATGGTGTCGAGCAGTTGCCGGTAGGACGCCTCGGTGTTGCGGGGCGCGTCGGTGTCCTCGATGCGAAAGACGAACGTGCCGCCGACGTGGCGGGCGTAGGCCCAGTTGAACAAGCAGGTCCGCATCAGGCCGACGTGCGTCGTCCCGGTCGGTGACGGGCAGAACCGGACCCGTACCGGCGGGCTCATGACCTGACCTCGGCCCGCACGGCGGCGGTGTCGCGGGCTCGGACGGGATTGGTGAGCGTCCCGATGCCCTCGATCTCCACGCTCACGCTGTCGCCGGCCACGATCGGTCCCACGCCGGCCGGCGTTCCGGTCACGATCACGTCGCCGGGCAGCAGGGTCATGACGCTGGTGATGTAGGCGATCAGGGTGGGGACGTCGTGGATGAGGTCGCTGGTCCGCCCGTCCTGCTTGATCTCGCCATTGACCGTGGTGGTCAGCCGCAGATCGCCCGGGTCGAGCACGGTCTCGATCCACGGGCCGAGCGGGCAGAAGGAATCGAAGCTCTTGGCTCGGGTCCACTGCCCGTCGCTGTGCTGCAGGTCCCGAGCGGTGACGTCGTTGGCACAGGTGTAGCCCAGCACCACCTCCAGTGCCCGTTCCCGGGGTACGTCGCGGGCCGGTCGGGCGATCACGACCGCCAGCTCGCCCTCGAAGTGCACTTCCTGCGACTGGGTCGGCAGGCGGACGACGTCCGCCGTGCCGATCACCGAGGTGGACGGCTTGAGGAAGATCAGCGGCTCGGCCGGTGGCTCGGCGCTGCCGGTGTGCCCGGCCATCTCGGCGGCGTGGTCGGCGTAGTTCTTGCCGATCGCCACCACCTTGCTGGGCAGGACCGGCGACAGCAGCCGCACGTCGTCGAGCGCCCACCGCTCCCCGGTGAAACTGATTGGACCGAAGGGGTGCTCGGCGATCGCGGCGACGGTCAGTGCCTCTGGGCCGGCGTCGGGTGGTCCCTCCACCGCGCCCCAGGCCAAGCCGGTCGGGTGGACGAAACGGGCGATGCGCACGCCAGGAAACGTTACCGGCCCCCGACCG
>JBDUAD010000090.1:0-10659 GCA_040004775.1 bacterium
GTCGGCGAGTCGACCGATGTGGTGTCCAAGGAGATGTACACCTTCACCGACAAGGGCGGGCGCTCCCTGACGCTGCGCCCGGAGCAGACCGCGGGGGTGCTGCGGGCCGTCGTGGAGCACGGCCTGTTCCGTGGCCAATTGCCGGTCAAGCTCTGGTACACCGGCCCCAATTTCCGCTACGAGCAGCCGCAATCGGGTCGCTACCGCCAGCACGTCCAAGTGGGCATCGAGGCGGTCGGGTCCGACGACCCGGCCCTGGACGCCGAGGTCGTCTGGCTCGCTGCGCAGGGCTACGCCACCCTCGGCCTGACGGGAGCCGAATTGCAACTGACCAGCCTCGGTGACCGGGCCTGCCGCCCGGCCTACCGCGAGCGGCTCACCGAGTTCCTGGCCGGCCTCGACCTCGACGACGACACCCGACGCCGGGCAGGGCTCAATCCGCTGCGGGTGCTCGACGACAAGCGTCCGCAGGTGCAGGCCCAGCTCGCCGGCGCCCCGCTGATCACCGACCACCTGTGCGCCGCCTGCAAGGAGCACCTCGAGACCGTGCGCACCCTGCTGCGCGAGCTCGGCGTGGCCTTCGTCGAAAACCCGCGGCTCGTCAGGGGCCTGGACTACTACACCCGCACCACTTTCGAGTTCGTCCACACCGGGCTCGGCGCGCAGGCCTCGATCGGCGGCGGCGGGCGCTACGACGGCCTGATGGAGAGCGTCGGCGGACCCGCCCTGAGCGGCATCGGCTTCGGCCTGGGCGTCGACCGGACGATGCTGGCGGTCGCTGTAGAGGGGCTCAGCGTGGGGGACCCGAGCCGCTGCGACGTGTTCATCGTGGCACTCGGCGACGCGGCCAAACACCGGGCGGTCCTGCTGGCCGCCGAGCTGCGGACGGCCGGGGTACGCACCGACCTGGCCTACGGCGACCGAGGACTGAAGGGCGCGATGCGGGCGGCCGACCGATCGGGGGCGACGTACGCGGTTGTGATGGGTGAGCGAGATCTCGACGGCGGCAGCGCCCAGGTCAAGGATCTCGGCAGCGGCGAGCAGGTCACCGTGCCGCTCGCCGGCCTCGTTCCCACCCTGAAGGAGAAGCTTCGTTGATCCGCACCCATGACGCCGGGTCCCTGCGCGCCGCGCAGTCCGGCGAGTCAGTCACGCTGGCCGGCTGGGTTGCGCGCCGGCGCGACCACGGCGGCGTCATCTTCGTCGACCTGCGCGAGGCCAGCGGCATCGTGCAGGTGGTGTTCCGCGAATCGCAGGCACATCACCTGCGGACCGAGTTCTGCATCCGGGTCACCGGCACCGTCGCCCGGCGACCGGCCGGCAACGAGAACCCGGATCTGCCCACCGGCGACATCGAGGTGGCTGCCACCGCCCTCGAGGTGCTCAGCGAGTCCGCGACGCTGCCGTTCCCGCTCGACGAGCACGCCGGCGCGGTCGGCGAGGAGGTACGCCTGAGGTATCGCTACCTCGACCTGCGCCGGCCCGGCCCGGCGGCAGCCCTGCGGACCCGGTCGGCGGTCAGCCGGGTGGCCCGTCAGGTGCTCGACGAGCGGGACTTCGTCGAGGTGGAGACCCCCTACCTGACCCGCTCCACTCCGGAGGGCGCCCGGGACTTCCTCGTGCCCGTGCGCCTGCAGCCGGGCCACTGGTACGCCCTTCCCCAGTCGCCGCAGCTGTTCAAGCAGCTGCTTATGGTGGGCGGCCTCGAGCGCTACTACCAGATCGCCCGCTGCTTCCGGGACGAGGACTTCCGGGCCGACCGGCAGCCGGAGTTCAGCCAGCTCGACGTCGAGATGTCTTTCGTCGACTCCGATGACGTCATCGAGGTCGGCGAGGCGGTCATCGCCCGGATCTGGCGCGAGGTGGCCGGATACGAGGTGCCGCTGCCGATCCCGCGGATGACCTACGCCGACGCCATGCGCCGGTATGGCACCGACAAGCCCGACCTGCGCTTCGGCAACGAGCTGGTCGACCTCACCGCGTACTTCGCGGGCACGGACTTCCGGGTGTTCCAGGCCGAGCACGTGGGCGCCGTCGTGATGCCGGGCGGCGCCGGCCAGCCGCGCAAGCAACTCGACGCCTGGCAGGACTGGGCCCGCTCACGGGGCGCGAAGGGGCTGGCCTACGTCCTCGTCGACGCCGAATCGGGTGAGTTGCGTGGCCCGGTGGCCAGGAACCTCTCTGCCGAGCACCTGGCCGGCCTGGCGACGGCGACCGGCGCCCGGGCGGGTGACGCGATCTTCTTCGCCGCGGACACGCGAGCGGCGGACGCGCTGTCCCTGCTTGGCGCGGTGCGGCTGGAGATCGGGCGCCGGTGCGGGCTGATCGACGAGTCGCAGTGGGCGTTCCTCTGGGTGGTCGACATGCCGATGTTCGAAGGCGACTCGGCCGGTGGCTGGACCGCGGTGCACCACCCGTTCACCTCGCCGACGGCCGAGTGGGCCGGCCGGTTCGCCGACGACCCCCGACATGCGCTGGCCTACGCCTACGACATCGTGCTCAACGGCACCGAACTCGGCGGTGGCTCCATCCGTATCCACCGGGCAGAGATGCAACAGCAGGTGTTCGACGTCATCGGGCTGGACCCGGCCGAGGCCAGGTCGCAGTTCGGCTTCCTGCTCGACGCCTTCGAGTACGGCCCGCCGCCGCACGGCGGGATCGCCCTCGGCTGGGACCGGCTGTGCGCATTGATCACCGGCGGGGAGTCCATCCGAGAGGTGATCGCCTTCCCCAAGACGGCATCCGGCGGGGACCCGCTCACGGGTGCGCCCACGCCGATCACGCCGGCGCAGCGCAAGGAGGCCGGCGTCGACGTCGTGCCCACCGAACCGCCGCCGGCCGACACGGAGACGGTCCAGCCACCTTCCTGACACCGCTGATCCGCATACGATCGGGCGCGTGAGTGACCTGTTCGAGGACGCCGGGCGCGCCGCGGCGGCCGCGGTCGCCCCTTTGGCGGTTCGGATGCGCCCGCGCACGCTCGATGAGGTGGTCGGCCAGCGCCACCTGCTCGGCCGGGGGTCACCGCTGCGGCGGTTGGCCGAGGCTCCTGACAGCGCCGACGGCGCTGCCGGCACAGCCCCGATACCGCTGATCCTCTGGGGGCCGCCGGGCACCGGCAAGACCACGATCGCCTACGTTGTGTCACAGGCGACCAACCGTCGGTTCGTCGCCCTGTCGGCCCTGTCCTCCGGGGTCAAGGAGGTGCGGGCGGTCATCGAGGCGGCCCGGCGGGAGCTGGGCTTCTCCGGTGCACAGACCGTGCTCTTCATCGACGAGGTGCACCGCTTCTCCAAGACGCAGCAGGACTCGCTGCTCGGCGCGGTCGAGGATCGCACCGTGACGCTGGTCGCGGCCACGACAGAGAACCCGTTCTTCTCGGTCGTCTCCCCGCTGCTGTCCCGCTCGCTGCTGCTCACCCTCGAAGCGCTGACCGACGACGACGTCCGCCAGGTGGTCGGGCGGGCACTGACCGACGAGCGCGGCTTCGGCGGCCGGCTGACGGTCGAGGCCGACGCACGGGAGCACCTGGTCCGCCTCGCCGAGGGCGATGCCCGGCGCGCGCTCACCTCGCTGGAGGCAGCCGCCGCCGCCGCCGCCGAGCGGGGCAGCGACACCGTCGACCTGGCAACGCTCGAGGAGGCAGCGCAGCAGGCCGCCGTACGGTATGACCGCGACGGTGACCAGCACTACGACGTGACCAGCGCCTTCATCAAGTCCATCCGCGGCAGCGACGTCGACGCCGCCCTGCACTACCTGGCCCGGATGGTCGTTGCGGGGGAGGACCCCCGCTTCATCGCCCGCCGGCTGGTCATCCTGGCCAGCGAGGACGTCGGGCTGGCCGATCCGACCGCGCTGCCGGTGGCTGTTGCCGCCGCGAGCGCGGTGCAGCTGATCGGCATGCCGGAGGCGCGGCTGAACCTCGCCCAGGCAGTGATCCACCTCGCGCTCGCGCCGAAGTCCAACGCGGTCATCGTCGGCATCGATGCGGCAGTCGCCGACGTCAGGGCCGGGCGGGGCGGGCCGGTGCCGCCGGCGCTGCGCGACGCCCACTACCCCGGAGCGCGCCGCCTGGACCACGGCAGCGAATACGACTACTCCCACCGTGCACCCGACGGGGTGGCCGCCCAGCAGTACCCGCCCGATGACCTGGTTGGGCGCAACTACTACCTGCCCGCATCACCCGGCGCCGAGAAGGACCTGGCCGAGCGCGTGGGCCGGCTGCGGGCGCGAGTCCGGGGCCGTGCGACGCCGCCACGCGCTTGACCCGTCACCCGGCGCAACGATCACGATAGGGTGCCACAAGCCCGCGGTGCCACAAACCTGCGGTGCCACTAGCCTGCGGTGCCACAACCGTGCGGCGGACAAGAGAGGGAGCGTGGCCGATGTCTGTGTCTCTTGGTGCGATTGCGGGGCTCGTCGCCGCCGGGGGGTTCGTCGTACTCGTCCTGGTGCTGGCAGTGCCCCTCGTCAAACTCGGCCGGACGATAGAGGAGACCACCAAGCTGGTCGCCTCGCTCAACGAGCGCACCGCCCCGCTGATCACCGATCTGGGCACCACCTTGCGCCAGGTCAGCGGTCAGCTCGAGCGGGTGGATGCGATCACCACCAACGCGCAGGCAGTCACGACCAATGTCGCCGCTTTGACCTCGCTGTTCGCAGCTACCCTGGGTAGCCCGGTGGTCAAGGTGGCCGCCTTCAGCTACGGCGTCCGCAAGGCGGTCACCGGCCGTCGTCGCGGTGAGGTGAGCAAGCGGGTGGCCCAGGAGCTGAAGGCCGGTCGTCGTGCCGGGCGGCACGAGAAGAGGAGGAGTTAGCGCATGCGACGTCTGTTCTGGGCAGTGCTCGGTGCGACGGTGGGGATCCTGATCGTCCGCAAGCTGACCAGCGCTGCCCGCGCTTTCAGCCCGGCCGGGCTGACCGATCAGCTGGCGCAGAGCGCCGCCGGCCTCTCCGAGTCCATCCGCAGCTTCGGCGAGGACGTCCGGGCCGGTATGGCAGAGCGGGAAGAGGAGTTATCGGCCGCGCTCGCCGATGACGGGACCGGCCGTTCGCAGGGCGCGGGCCCGGCGGGATGAAGACCGCCGACATCCGGCGGCGGTTCATCGATCACTTCGTCCGCGCAGATCATGTCGTCGTGCCCAGCGCCAGCCTCATCGCCGACGACCCGACCCTGCTGCTGGTCAACGCCGGCATGGTGCCGTTCAAGCCCTACCTCCTCGGTGAGAGCACACCGCCCCACCCCCGCGCGACCAGCGTGCAGAAATGCGTGCGCACGGTCGATATCGAAGACGTCGGCAAGTTCAGCCGCTACGGCTCGTTCTTCCAGATGTGCGGCAACTTCTCCTTCGGCGACTACTTCAAGCAAGGCGCGATCACGTTCGCGTGGGAGCTGCTCACGACCGGCCAGGCCGATGGCGGCTACGGCTTCGATCCCGACCGGCTCTGGGTGACGGTCTACCTCGACGACGACGAGGCATACGACGCGTGGACGCGCCAGATCGGCCTGCCGGCCGGCCGGGTGCAGCGGCTGGGCAAGGAGGACAATTACTGGGACATGGGCGTCCCGGGGCCGTGTGGGCCGGACTCGGAGATCTTCATCGACCGGGGCCCGCAGTACGGCCCGGACGGGGGCCCCGCGGTCGGCGGCGACCGTTTCGTCGAGCTGTGGAACCTCGTGTTCATGCAGTACGAACGCGGTCCGGGCCAGGGCAAGGACTACCCGATCCTGCGGGACCTGCCGGCCAGGAACATCGACACCGGCATGGGTCTGGAACGCGTCGCCACGCAACTGCAGGGCGTCGAGAACCTGTATGAGATCGACGAGGTATACCCGGTGCTGGCCCGGGCCATGGAGCTCTGCGGGAAGCGCTACGGCGCCGACCGCGACGACGACGTGCGGCTGCGGGTGGTCGCCGACCACGTGCGGACGAGCCTGATGCTGATCGCCGACGGGGTGACGCCCTCCAACGAGGGCCGCGGCTACGTGCTGCGGCGGATCCTGCGCCGGGCGGTCCGGGCGATGCGGCTGCTCGGCTACGACGACCTCGCGCTGCCCGAGCTGGTGCCGGTGTCCCGCGACTGCATGAGCCCGTCATACCCGGAGGTCGCCGGCGATTTCGAGCGGATCTCCTCTTACGCCTATGCCGAGGAGGAGGCCTTCCGTGCGACGCTGCGGGCCGGGACCACCATCTTCGAAGGCGCCGCAGCCGCCGTGCACAACGCAGGGAGCACCATGCTGCCGGGCGAGCGGGCCTTCGCGCTGCACGACACCTACGGCTTCCCGATCGACCTGACGCTGGAGATGGCCGCTGAACAGGGCCTGTCGGTCGACGAGGACGGTTTCCGCCGCCTGATGGCTCAGCAGCGCACCCGGGCGAAGGAAAACTCCCGGGCCCGCAAGACTGGCGGCACCGACATGTCGGCCTACCGGGGGGTGCTGGAGCGCTCCGGCCCGTCGACTTTCACCGGGTATGCCGAGGTCGAGCGCGAGTCGGGCGTGGTGGGGATCATCGGTGCCGGCGGCGTGTTGCACGGCGCGGGTGAGGGCGAGGAGGTCGAAGTCATCCTCGACGCGACCCCGTTCTATGCCGAGGCCGGCGGCCAGTTGGCCGATGCGGGCCGCATCACGGTCGGCGGCGGTGAGCTCGAGGTGCTCGACGTGCAGTCCCCGGTCCCGGGGCTCATCGTGCACCGGTGCCTGATCGTGCGCGGAGAGCTGCGTTCTGGCGAGGCCGCGCACGCCTCGGTTGACGTGGAGCGGAGGCGATCGATCTCCCGGTCGCACACCGCGACCCACCTGGTCCACTCGGCGATGCGCGGCGCGCTGGGTGAGTCGGCGACCCAGGCCGGCTCCCTGAACGCCCCTGGCCGGCTGCGCTTCGACTTCAACACCCCCTCCGCCGTGCCCTCGACGGTGCTGGCCGACGTCGAGGACCGGGTCAACGCCCTGCTGCTCGACGACCTGCCGGTGCGGGCGTTCGTGACCAGTCAGGAGGAGGCCCGCCGGATCGGTGCGATGGCGTTGTTCGGGGAGAAGTACGGCGATCGGGTCCGGGTGGTCGAGGTTGGTGACTACGCCCGCGAGCTGTGCGGTGGCACACACGCGGCCCGGTCCGGCCAGCTCGGCGTCGTCAAGCTGCTTTCCGAGGCGTCGATCGGCGCCGGCGTGCGCCGCGTCGACGCGCTGGTGGGGCTCGACGCCTTCCGCTTCCTGGCCAAGGAGCACGTGCTCGTGGCGCAGCTCGCCGAGACGTTCAAGGTGCCGGCCGAGGACGTGCCCGATCGGGTGCACGGCATCGTGTCGCGGCTGCGCGACGCCGAGAAGGAGCTCGAGAGGCTGCGGGCCGAGGCCGTCCTCGCCCAGGCCGGTGACCTGGCGGTCGGGGCCCGCGACGTCTACGGCGTGGCCGTGGTCACGACGGTAGCTGGCGAGGGCACCGGTGCTGACGACCTGCGCCGGCTGGCCCTCGACGTGCGCGGCCGGCTCGACGCCGCGGCGCCCGCCGTCGTCGCCGTTGCGGCCGGCTCGGGCGGCCGGGCGGCCATCGTTGTAGCAGTCAACGGCGTCGCCCGGCAGTGGCAGCTGTCGGCCAAGGACATCGTGCGGGAGGCCGGCCCGGCGATGCAGGGCCGGGGCGGTGGCAGCGACGACCTGGCGCAGGGCGGCGGCGCCTACGCCGCCGGCGTCGCGGACGCCCTGCGCCTGGTCGAGGACTACGTCGCCCGGCGGGTGACTCGCGCTGAGTGATGCCCCGGCCACCAGCGGTGTCCGACTCGGTGTCGACGTCGGAACGGTCCGAGTCGGGGTAGCGGCCAGCGACGTATCCGGGGTGCTGGCCACCCCGCTGCTCACCCTGCCGCGTGCGGGCTCGATCGATGCGCTGGTCCGCCTGGTCGACGAGCACGGCGCGGTGCAGGTCGTCGTCGGCCTGCCGCGGTCACTATCGGGCCGCAGCGGCCCGGCGGCGCAGCTCGCCCGGCAGTACGCCGAGGAGTTGGTTGAGGGCCTGGCCGAGCGAGCTGTCACTGTGCACATGGCCGACGAACGTCTCACCACGGTCATCGCGTCGCGTAACCTCTCAGACCGAGGCCTGCGCGGGCGGCGCCAGCGGGCGGTCGTCGATCAGGCGGCCGCGGTGCTGATCCTGCAGTCCTGGCTCGACAGGGAAGGCGGTGGCCATGGCGGGTAGGGACCTCGACCTCCTCGACGACGCCGTCGGCCCCCCAGGTGGCGGCCGGCACCGCTCCCGGCATCGCCGCCCCCCTGCTCGCCGGCGAGGGCGCAGCGTGATTGCCCTGTTCGTGGTGCTGGTCGTCCTGGGCGGGATGGGCGGTGGCGTCTGGTACGGCGGCTCGCGGATGGTCGCTGCACTGACCGACACGCCGGACTACGCCGGCGCCGGCTCCGCCAGCGTCGCCGTGGAGATCCGCTCCGGCGACAGTGCCACCGACATCGCGCACACCCTGCTCGCCAAGGGAGTGGTCAAGAGCACCAAGGCGTTCGTGTCGGCCGCGCGGGACAATCCCCGCTCCCTGGGCCTGCAACCGGGCACCTACCAGCTGCGCAAGCAGATGAAGGCCGCCCTGGCACTGGCCCTGCTCCTCGACCCGGCGTCCCGGCTTCAGGCCGTCGTGACCATCCCCGAGGGGTTCTCGGTCACGCAGACCGTGGCCCGCATCGCGGCGCGGGGCAACGTGGCGCTGCCCGAGGTCCAGACGGCCGCGCGGGACACCGCCAAGCTCGGGCTCCCGGCCTATGCCAAGGGCCGGCTCGAAGGCTTCCTGTACCCCGCCACCTACGACATCCAGCCAGGCACCTCGGCCCTGCAGATACTGCAGATGATGGTGGCCAAGTTCAACGCGGTGGCCGCCTCGATCAGGCTGGAGCAGCGGGCCGCAGCTGCCAGGGTCTCGCCGTACGACGTGCTGACCGTCGCCTCCCTCGTGCAGGAGGAGGGGCTGGTGAACACGGACATGCCCAAGATCGCGCGGGTGATCTACAACCGGCTGGCGGCCGGCACCCCGCTGGGCATCGACGCGGCGATCTTCTACGGCCTGGGCCGCACCGGCGGCGCGCTCTCGCCGGCCGACCTGGCCAAGGTGACGCCCTACAACACCCGCGTGGCCAAGGGGCTGCCTCCCACTCCCATCGACTCCCCGGGGCAGGCCGCTCTCGACGCGGCCCTGTCGCCCACTGCGGGCAACTGGCTGTACTACGTCCTGGCCGACAAGCAAGGCCATCAGTTCTTCACCGACAGCTACCAGGCCTTCCTCGACAAGAAGGCTGAGGGCCGCCGAGCAGGCCTGTTCAAGTAGATGCCGCGTGCGGCCGTCCTCGGCAGTCCCATCGCGCATTCCCTCTCACCGGTGCTGCATCGGGCGGCCTACGCCGCCCTGGGACTCACCGACTGGACCTACCAGGCGGTCGAGTGCGACGAAGAGGGGCTGGGGCCGTTGCTGGCGCGCCTGGGACCGCAGTGGGCCGGCCTGTCGCTGACCATGCCGCTCAAGCGGGTGGCCCTGGACGTGGCCACGAGCGTCTCGGACCTGGCCCGTGCGGTCGGCGCCGCAAACACCATGCTGCTCACCTCCGCCGGCCGGCACGCCGACAACACCGACGTGGGGGGACTGGTCGACGCCCTGGGCGGCGTGGACACCTCCGACCCCGTCGTGATCGGGGCCGGTGGCACCGCCGCGGCAGCGCTGGGCGCCATCCGTGACCTGGGTGGTGCCCCGGTGGCAGTCGTGGTCCGCGACCCGGACAGGGCCCAGGGGCTGCTGGCAGCGGCCGACCGGCTCGGGGTCACCGTCACCCTGGTGCCGTGGCCGGCCGTGCCGAGCGCCGCCTCGCTGGTCATCTCCACGGTGCCCAGTGGCGTGGCGGACCTGCTCGACCTTGCCTGGCACCGGCGACCCACGGTGTGCGACGTCGTCTATGACCCGTGGCCCACCCGGTTGGCAGCCGCGGCGCTGGTGGCGGGCTGCCGGGTGATCGGCGGCCGAGAGGTGCTGCTGCATCAGGCGGCCCGACAGGTACGCCTGATGACCGGCCGGCCGGCCCCCCTCGAGGCGATGCGGCAGGCCATCGGCACGTCCTGAGCCGGCCACCGCCCCAGACTCTCAAGCGACGAGGGGCGCCGGCCGATAGGACAGGCAACGAGAGGCAAGCAGAGGAGGGAGACGGTGGACTCGAAGGCTCACTGGAGTCCTTCCCCCTGCCCGAGGTCTTCCAGTTGCTGACCGCGATCCGCAAGACCGGTGGCCTGCACCTGTGCCGCGGCTCGCAGCCCGGCCCCATCCGGTTGGTCGAGGGCACCGTCTCCGGCGCCAGCAGTGACACGACGCGTCAGTCGCGGTGATCCAGTCGCCGGCAGCCCTCAAGGCGGGTGCGCGACCGGCCGATTCCTGGGGTGTGCCGGGAGTATCCCGGCCGAGGTTGGGGGCGCTCCGGTGAATCCGAGGGACAACTTCTTCTCCCCCCCTGCGGCGGTCATGGACGCGGCTCCCGCCGCACCACAACACGCCGTCCCCGCGCAGGGCGGGGTTGGGCGCCGGTCCACCGAGGACGACGCTTCGCAGGACTCGATCAGTCTCATCGACCTGCTGGTGCAGGTGCTGGAGACCGGTGCTTCCGACCTGCACATCACTGCGGGCGCC
>JBDUAD010000091.1:0-10533 GCA_040004775.1 bacterium
GGGCAGTCGGACGCGCAGCCCTTGCACGACAGGCACAGGTCCAGCGCGTCGTGCACCTCGGGCGAGCTCCAGCCCGACTCGACCAGAGAGCCGTTGGCCATCTCCTGCAGCACCCGCGCCCGGCCGCGGGTGGAGTCCCGCTCGTCGCGGGTGGCCAGATAGGACGGGCACATCACGCCCTGGGCGCCGGTGGTGTCGGCGCGGCACTTGCCTATCCCGACGCACCGGTGCACCGCGGTGGAGAAGTCGCCGCCGTCGTGCGGATAGGCGAAGCCGAGGTTGCGGCGCACCGGCGCGGCCAGCGGAACGCGCAGATCGGCATCGAGCGGAGCCGGGCGGACGATGACGCCGGGGTTCAGCCGGTCGGCCGGGTCGAACAGGTCCTTGACCGAGGCCTGCAGGGCCATCGCCGCCGGGGAGTACATCAGCGGGAGCAACTCGCCGCGGGCCCGCCCGTCGCCGTGCTCGCCCGACATCGAGCCGCCGTGACGAGCGACCAGCTCGGCTGCGGCGACCACGAACTGCCGCATCCGTCCGGGCGCGGTGTCGAGCGGAAAGTCGATCCGGGCGTGGACGCAGCCGTCGCCGAAGTGGCCGTAGGCCAGCGTGTCGAGACCGTGTTCGCCCAGCAGGGCGAAGAACTCGCGCAGGTAGGTCCCGAGCCGCTCCGGCGGCACCGCGCTGTCCTCCCAGCCCGGCCAGGCCGGCGCGCCGGCCGGTGACCGGCCGGCCAGGCCCGCACCGTCCTCGCGGATGCGCCACAGCGTGGCGGCGGTGGCACCGGTGACCACCACGCTGTCCAGCGCACCGGCATCCGCGGCCAGTGCCCGGGCCGCGCTCTGAGCCGCGGCCGGCGTCTCGCCCGGCACCTCGGCGAACAGCCATCCGTCGCCCCGGGGCAGGCTCGGCACGGCCGCGCTCCCCTGCCGGCGCCGGAGCACATCCACGATGCGCCCGTCGAGGCCCTCCAGCGCGGTCGGCAGGTGGGGCAGCAGAGCCGGCACGACGTCGGCCGCCGCGGCCATGTCGGGATAGCCGAGCACCGCCAGCGCCGTGGCCGGCGGCGCGCTGACCAGGCGCACGGTGGCCGCGGTGGTCACCGCCAGGCTGCCCTCGGTGCCGCAGAGCATGCGGGCCAGGTCCGTGCCGTGCTCGGGCAGGAGGTGCTCGAGGGAGTAGCCGGACACCTGGCGCCCGAATCGGCCGAACTCGGTGCGCAGCGTCCCTAGCGAACCGTCGACCAGCGTGGCCAGGCGGGCGAGGAGGTCGGCCTCGGGCCCGGCCGTCATCAGTCCGGACCGGCCGTAGCGGCGGGCGGTGAACGCGATGCCGTCGGCGGTCAGCACGTCGAGGCTGTGCACGTTGTCCGCCGTCCGCCCGTAGGCCAGCGCCCGCGAGCCGCAGGCGTTGTTGGCAATCATCCCGCCGAGGGTGCAGCGGGCGTGGGTGGACGGGTCCGGTCCGAAGCGCAGGCCGTGGGGCAGCGCCCGGGCCTGCAAGCTGTCCAGGACGACGCCCGGTTCCACGACCGCGGTCCGCGCCTCGGGATCCACGTCGAGGATGCGGTTCATGTGCCGGGAGAAGTCGAGCACCACGCCGGTGCCGATCGCGTTGCCGGCGATGGAGGTGCCGCCGCCACGCGCGGTGAGCGGCACGCCGCGCTCCCGGCTGACCGCCAGGGCGGCAGCCACCTCGTCGGCCTCGTGCGGAAAGACCACCGCCTGGGGAACGACGCGGTAGTTGGAGGCATCGGTCGAGTACTCGGCCCGTCGCCGGGTCGAGACGTCCACCTCGGCGATCCCGGCTCGGCGCAGGGCCGCGGCCAGGGCGTCACCGTCCGCGGCCGATACCGCGCTCGGACCGGACGACCGGGCCGGCTCGGCACGGCGCTGGGCCAGTTCGGTCACCGGTTCATTGTCCCGGTCGGCCCCTCTGGCTCAGACCGGGGAGTAGTCGCGGATGTGCGTGGCCTTCATCGTCACCGAGACGTTGTGCTGGTTGAACCCCTTGAACCCGTCGCGGCGGGCCAGGTTCTCCAGGTGTGATCCGGCCGCTCCCGTGCGGATCAGCTCGTCGGCGCGACGCGGGTCGAGGTGTCCGTCGGCGGCCAGCTTCTCGACCCGCTCCCGCGGCACCGGCCACACCTCCGCCTCGGTGAACGCCTGGCGCAGGTGGTCGAAGTCGGAGAACGGCCGCATGCTGGCGATCCCGTCGGCGGCCAGGTCGGTGCGCAGGCCGTCGAAGTCGAACTGCCCTTCCAGATGGTGCATGCCGGCCTCGAGCACCGACTCTCCGTGCAGTGCGCACCACATACCCACGGTGCCGAACTCTGCGTCCGGTCCGTCCACGTCGGTCAGCGCGGCGTGAGCGAAGTCGATCTCCACCTCGGCCGGCGTGAGGTCGACGTCGGCGAAGATCACGCCGGCACACCCCGGGTGCTCGAGCACCTGCGCGCCCCAACCGGCCTCGGCCCCGGCGTAGAAGCGCTCGCGCAGCTCGAAGCCAAGGGCGGTGAGCAGCTCGATCAGCCCGGCGAAGGCGGCCCGCGACGAGCGGAACGTGTGGTGGTCGTTGTTGCCCCAGCCCAGGCCCAGGCGGTCCTGGCGCGCGTGCTGGCGTAGACCGGCCAGGTTGGACCGCTGCCAGTACTGGCGCTCGAGCTGGAGGAAGTAGGACGCGGCGAGGTCCGGCCCGACCAACGCCACGGCCGCCTGGACGGCTGGGCGCTGGGCGCGGACGCCGTCGGCACCGGTCAGCGCCCGCGGCCGTTCGGCCAGCGTCCGCCAGGCCTCGGCGGCCGCGGCCCGATCCTCGGCGTCGAAGGCGGTGGGCACGAGCCCACTGGCCCACGAGCGGCGCTCGACGCCGAGCACGGTGACGTCGTTCTCGGTGATCACCTCGACCGCGCGCACGCCGCTCAGCGGCGACCCGGCCACCGGAGCCGCCGAGCGCTGGGCCTGGGCGAACGCTGCCGCGTCGTCGACCCGCAGGCCGAGGCGGTACCCGGCCGCTGGGATGACGGCCGGCAGCTGGGCGCCGGGATGGCGCCATACGCCCGGGGCCGTGCGGTGGCCCTCGACGAAGCCGAGGTCGATGAGCTCCTGGACGTCGACCGGTCCGCTCACCGAGTCCAGCCAGTCGGTCACGCGGGTTGACGTCTCGGTGGCCAGGCGCTCGGCCAGGGCGCCCAGCTGCGGGCTGCGGGTGACCGCCTCGCCGATCAGCCGGTCGATCTCCGCCGCCGATTGGGGATGGCGGTCCCAGACGAACGGGGCTTCGAGAGACAGGGCTTCGAGAGACGACGTCATTCAACCGATCCTCCCGGATCAGACGCGTGGAGAGCCAATCAGCAGCCCTACAGATCCTGGCAATGACGATAAGCTCCGCTGATGCTCGACCCGGTGCACCTGCGCACGCTGCGCAGGGTTGTCACGACCGGATCGTTCGCGCTGGCCGCCGCGGCCCTGGATTACACGCCGTCCGCGGTGTCCCAGCAGATGAGCGCCCTCGAGCGCACCGCCGGCGTGGCCCTGTTCGAACGGCTGCCCCGCGGCATCACGCCCACTCCGGCCGCGCACCAACTGGCCGCCCGGGCCGCCGACATCCTGGCCGAGCTCGACGCGGCCGAGGCTGAGCTGGCCACCCTGGCCCGAGGACGCTCCGGCCGCCTCCGGCTGGGGGCGTTCCCGACCGCCGGTGCGGCTCTCGTGCCCGCCGCCCTGGCCCAGCTCGAGCCGGCGGCGGCGCGCGAGGGCGTCAGCCTCAGCGAGGCGGAGCCGGATCAGCTCGAGGCGGAGGTCATGACCGGTGATCTCGACCTCGCGCTGCTCTACCGCTACGACCTGGTTCCGCGGCCGGAGGACGAGCGGCTGGTGGTGACCCGCCTGCGCCGGGAGGCGATGCTGCTGCTCCTGCCGGCCAGCCGTCCCGCAGCCCGTAGCGACCGGCCGATCCGCCTTGCCCGGCTGCGCGACGAGCGGTGGGTCGCCCCGCTCGTGGGGTCGGCCGGCGCGGAGAACCTCGAGCGCCTCTGTGCCGCCGCCGGGTTCCGCCCGCGGGTGTCGTTCCGCAGTAACGACTACGCCGTGGTCCGCGGGCTGGTGGCGGCCGGCCTCGGCGTCGCGCTGGTTCCCGAGCTGGCTCTCGATCCGGTGGCTCTTTCCTCGAAGACCGGGGTGCACGCCAGCGCGGTGTGGGGACACCACGAGGGGCGAGAGGTGCTGGCCGTGCACCGGCGCACCGACCGCAACCCGCTCATCCCGGCTCTGCTCGGCGCACTGCAGGCCATTCGGCGATGATGCCGTCGACGGCTCGTCACGGCGTGCCGGGGAGCGGAGAACTCGCGGTCAGGGACGGGGCAGAAGGGGCGCGTCCGGCGATCCGGCCAACCAGGCCCGCACCGCCACGTCGTGCTCGCCGAGGGCGGGCGGCGGGGTCGGCGCGGCCACCGCGTCGTCCGTTCCGTAGCGCACGGGGTGCCGAACCTGCCGGGCCGTCCCCACCTGGACCGTCGGCGCCAGCCCGACCGACGAGGCCAGCGCCAACGCCGACCCGATATCACCGACGCGCCCGGCCGGCACCCCGGCCGCGATCAGCCGCGCCTCCCACGTGGCCGCGGTGGCGGCCCCGAGCCGCGCCTCGAGCTCGGCGACCAGGGCCGGACGGTTCGCCACCCGCGCCGGGTTGGTCGCGAACCGCGGATCGTCGGCCCAGGACGGCTCGCCGAGCGTCGAAGCCAGCCGGGCGAACTGGCCGTCATTGCCGCAGGCCACCGCCAGCAGCCCGTCGGCGCAGCGCAGCGTCTCGTACGGCGCGATGGACGGATGCTGGTTGCCCATCCGGCCGGGCGGCACGCCGGTCGTCAGGTAGCTCGCCGCCTGGTTGACGAGCGCGCCGAGCAGGCTCGAGAGGAGGTCGACCTGCACGTGCTGCCCGGCGCCGGTGCGGCCCCGCTCGTGCAGTGCGGCCAGGATGCCGATGACCGCATCCTTGCCGGTGAGGACGTCGACCAGCGCGACGCCGACCTTGCGCGGCTGACCGTCAGGATCGCCAGTGATCGACATCAACCCGCCGACGGCCTGGAGGAGGAAGTCGTAGCCCGGCCGGTCCGTCGCCGGCCCGAAACCGGTGATCGAGCAGTACACGACGCCCGGATTGACCGCCGCGACGTCGTCATGACTCAGCCCGTAGCGCGTCATGTCGCGCAGGTTGTGCACGACGACGTCGGCCCGTCGGCCCAGCTCGAACGCCGCCGCCCGGTCGGCCGGTGAGGCGAGGTCGAGGGTGACGCCGAGCTTCGAACGATTGACGCCGTCGAAGTACGCCGAGGACGACGCGGTCCACGGCGGCCCCCACGACCGCGCCTCGTCCCCGCCGCCGGGCCGCTCGACCTTGACCACCGTCGCGCCGAGATCGGCGAGGGTCATCGTGGCGAGCGGTCCGGCGAGCACCCGGCTGAAATCGGCGACGAGCAGCCCGTCGAGCAGCGTCATGCCGCCATGACACCAGACGGGAGGTCCGCCCGGCGGTACGCCGCAGCACCGGCGCCTGCGGGTCAGGTCAGAGCGCACTCAGGAAGTAGGGCGGCACCGGCGTGCCGTCGAGCAGGAAGGCGATGGCCGAGCGCACGGCCACCGGCCCGACCAGGTTGCCAGTCCCGCTGTAACCACCGCAGGCCAGCACGCGCTCCGCGACCGGCAGGCACAGGGCCCGGCCGTCCGCGGTGAAGCCGACCGACGCCGCCCACCGATGGCTCACCTCGACCTCGGTCCCGGCCAGGCGCCGAGCCACCTGCTCGATCCAGCCCTGCACCGGCGCGGTCGGCGCATCGTCGACGGTCCACTCCTGCTCGGCGAAGCGGTCGCGACCGCCGCCGACCATGATCCGCCCGGCCGCATCCTGCTGGCCGTAGTCGTAGCCCCACCGCCCGTACACCGGGCAGGGCAGGCGGACGGGCAGTCCTGGCGCGGTGGCCAGCATCTGCAGTCGGGCCGTGCGGACCAGGGGCGCCAGTTGCGGCAGCAGAACGTCGAGCCGGCCGTCAACGGCGACGATCACCACCGCGGCGCGGACCACGCCCGCGGGCGTAACCACCCGACCCGGGACCACGGATTGCACCGGCGAATGCTCGAACAGCCGAACCCGCTCCGGCGCCTCGGCCACCACCGACTCGGCCAGCGCGAAGGCTCGGGCGGCCGGATTGGTCGCGCCGTCGCCGGGCAGGAAAAGGCCCTGCCCGAGTGGTCCGTCGTAGCTCTCCACGGAAATACCGGCCGCCCGCAGGAACCGCTCCTGCTCCTGGCAATCGGAGATCTCCCGCTCCCGGTCCGCTGCCTCGGCCGCGTCGACGGGCTCGCCAGGCAGTCCGGCGAGCCGTATCGAGCCGGGTCGGCGTACCACGCCTGGGCCGAGCCGGTCGGTGAGATGGTCGAGCTCGGCCAGGGTGCGCCGGTACAGCTCCAGGGCGGCCGCGCGACCCCAGCGACCGGCCGCGTCCTGGATCGACGGCGCCCCGCCACCGAGCAGGAAACCACCGTTGCGCCCGGCGGCGCCGCCAGCCACCCGCCCGGCGTCCACGCCGACCACGCTCAGCCCACGTCCGGACAGGTCCTCGACTGCGGCCAGACCCGAGCCACCCAGGCCGACCACACAGGCATCGGCGGTGACGTCGGCATCCAGGACCGGCCGTCCGGCCCAGCCCGGCAGCTCCGGATCGACGTCCCAGCCGACTCCCTGAACGCCGGCCGAAGTCACAGCGCCCACTCGTTCGCTGCGCTCACGACACCCACTCGTTCGCTGCGCTCACAACACCTTGGACAAGAACGACCGGGTGCGCTCCTCCTGGGGGTTGCTCAGCACCGCGCGCGGCTGGCCGGCCTCGACCACGACGCCCTCGTCCATGAAGACCAGATGGTCGCCGACCTCGCGGGCGAAGCCCATCTCGTGAGTCACGACGATCATGGTCATGCCGTCCTCGGCCAGCTTGCGCATCACGTCGAGGACCTCGCCGACCAGCTCGGGGTCCAGCGCCGAGGTCGGCTCGTCGAACAGCATGAGCTTGGGCTGCATGGCCAGAGCCCGGGCGATGGCCACCCGCTGCTGCTGTCCGCCGGAGAGCTGGGCTGGATACGCCTCGGCCTTGCTGGCCAGCCCGACCCGGTCGAGCAGGGCGCGCCCACGTTGCATCACATCGCGTTTCTTCTCCCCCTTGACCCGCAGCGGCGCCTCGACCACGTTCTCCAGCGCGGTCATGTGCGGAAAGAGATTGAAGCGCTGGAACACCATGCCGATGTCGCGACGCTGGCGGGCGGCCACCTTGGGGTGCAGCTCGTGCAGCTTGCCCCCCTTCTCGGCGTAGCCGACGATCTCGCCGTCGACGTAGAGCCGGCCGGCAGTCACCTTCTCCAGGTGGTTGATGCAGCGCAGGAACGTCGACTTGCCCGACCCGGACGGCCCGACCAGACACATCACTTCGCGCGGGCGCACCTGCAGCGTGATGCCCTTGAGCACCTGCAGCGCGCCGAAGTTCTTCTGCACGTTCTGGGCGTCGACCATCAAGGTCGGCGACGCCGACGGCCGGCCGAAGAAGTCCTGGCCGGCGGGCTGAGTCATGACAAGCTCCCAGCCATCAGATCGACTCCTTCTGCTGGGCCTCGGCCAGGGCCTGCAGCTGACGCGTCGTCAGCACCCGGGACGCTCCGCGCGAATAGCGCTTTTCCAGGAAGTACTGGCCGACCATCAGCACGCTGGTCACCGCCAGGTACCACGTGGACGCGACGAGCAGCAGCGGGATGGGCCGGAAGATCACACCGCCGATCTGGCGGGACTCGGAGTAGAGGTCCGTGGTCAGCGGAACGGCCACCACCAGCGAGGTGGTCTTCAGCATGCTGATGACCTCGTTGCCGGTTGGCGGAATGATCACCCGCATCGCCTGGGGCAGGATGACCCGCCGCATCGTCTGGCCCCACGTCATGGCCAGCGCGGCCGCCGCCTCGTGCTGGCCCTCGTCGACCGACCCGATCCCGGCCCGCACGATCTCGGCCATGTAGGCCGCCTCGTTGAGGCCCAGCCCGATGAACGCGGCGACGAACGGCGTGAGCCAGGATCCGGTCTTGAGGTGGACGAATTGGACCAGGAACGGCACGCCGAGGTCGATCTGGCTGTAGAGGTTGGTGATCAAGCCCCAGAACACCAGCTGCACGTAGACCGGCGTTCCCCGGAAGATCCAGAGGTACAGCCAGGCCACGCCCTTGAGCACCGGGTTCTCGGACATGCGCATCACCGCGAGAATCACGCCCAGCACCACGGCGATCGCCATGGCGATGACCGTCAGTTCCAAGGTGATCAGCGCGGCTTTGGACACCCGCTGGTCGAACAGGTACTTCGCGTAGGTATCCCACTGGTAGGCCTTGTTCGTTGCCGCCCCGTAGACGAACAGACCGAGCAGCACAATCAGGACCACCGCAGCAATCAGGCGCCCGGGCCGCCGCAGAGGAACCGCTTGGATCACGTCCTCGTCGCGCGCACCGGTGTGGGCGCTCGCCGGCGGGGCAGCGACCATCAGCTGGTCGCGCCGTTGAGCTTGGACTCGGTGATCTGACCCGCCGTGTTGCCCCAGTTCTCACAAATCTTCTTGTACGTGCCGTCGTCCATCAGTGACTGAACTGCGGCCTGGATCGCCTTGGGCAATTGGCCGCCTTTCTTCATCGGGTACCCGTAGGGCGCGGCGTCGTAGATCTTGCCGGCCAGCTGCAGTTTGCCCTGGCTCTGCTTGACCCCGTACGCGGTCACCGGCGAGTCGGCGATGAGCGCGTCGGCCTTGCCCAGGCTGACTGCCGTGGTCGCGTCGTCCTGCTTGTCGTACTTCTGAATCTGAATGGGCTTCTTGCCGGCCGTGGTGCAGGCCTTGGACCGCGCCGGTGCGTCGGTGTCGGCCTGCACGGTGCCGGTCTGCACGGCGACCTTGAGCCCGCAGGCGTTGTCCGGGTCGACGGTCTTTCCGGCCGGAGCGGCCCACTGGCTGCCGGCGTTGAAGTAGGTGACGAAGTCGACGGACTTCTCCCGCTTCTTATTGTCGGTGAACGAGGAGACCCCGATGTCGTACTTGCCGCCGGTGATACCCGGGATGATGTTGTCGAAGGTCGACTCGGCGTACTTGGTCTTCAGGCCGAGCTTGGTCGCCACCGCGTTGATCAGCTCGACGTCGAAGCCGGTGATCTTGCCGGCGGAGTCCTTGAACTCGTTCGGTGCGTAGGTCGGGTCGATACCGATGGTCAGCGTGCCCGGCGTGGCCAGGCTGGTGGGCACCAGGGTCTTGAGGTCCTGGGCCTGGCTGACCGCGACCGACTTGGTCGGTGAGTCGCCGCCCTCGTTGTTCTTGGCGCAGCCGGACAGCCCCAGTGCGGCGGCGCTCAGCAAAGACAGACAGACGAGTGCACTACGGCGGATCGCCACGTGGTTCCTCCCGTGTTCGCGGTCACGACGGCCCGTGACGGCGTCACCCTATAGCGCCTCCGTCGGCCGATCGGACGGCGCAATCGAACCGTTACGGCCGGGAAACCGCCCCGCGGACGGCGCCGATCGCTCAAAGCGCGGCAGTCTTGTTCTTGCCCAGCACCACAACGCCGGACGCGGTGACGTGATAGCGCTGCCGGTCGAGCTCCAGGTCGACGCCGATGTTTGCGCCCGGTGGCACGACGACGTTCTTGTCCAAGATTGCCTTGCGCACCACCGCGCCGGCGCCGATACGCGCGTTCTCCATCACCACGGAACCCTCGACGTACGCCCCACCTTCGATGGCCACGCCGGGCGAGAGGATCGAGTGGCGCACCGTCGACCCAGAGACGATCACCCCGGAGGAGACCGCCGACTCCTGGGCGAGGCCCCCCTCGACGAACTTGGCCGGTGGCAGCTGCGGCTGATTGGAATAGATGGGCCAGCGCTGGTTGTAGAGGTTGAAGATGGGGTGGACCGCGATGAGGTCCATGTGGGCGTCGTAGTAGGAGTCCATGGTGCCGACGTCGCGCCAGTAGCCGCGGTCGCGGTCGGTAGCTCCCGGCACCTGGTTGTCGGCGAAGTCGTAGACGTGCGCCACGCCCTTGTCGACCATGGCCGGCATGATGCTGCCGCCCATGTCGTGCACCGAGCCGTCGTCCTCGGCGTCGGCGCGCAGCGCGTCCATGAGCGCCTCCGTGGTGAAGACGTAGTTACCCATGGAGGCGAAGGTCTCCTTCGGCGAGCCGGGCAGGCCGGGTGGATCCTTCGGCTTCTCCAGGAAGCCCTTGACCGAGCCGTCGGCCTCGGCGTCGATGACCCCGAACGCCGACGCCTCCTTGCGAGGCACCCGGATGCCGGCGACCGTGGCCTCGGCGCCGGAGGCGATGTGCTGCTCGACCATCTGCCGCGGGTCCATCCGGTAGACGTGGTCGGCGCCGAACACGACCAGGTAGTCCGGGCGGTCGTCGTAGATGAGGTTCGAGGACTGCAGGATCGCGTCCGCGCTGCCGGTGTACCAGCGCGGGCCGAGACGCTGCT